>NZ_JBHTKK010000027.1:0-54894 GCF_042675985.1 Oceanobacillus locisalsi | reverse complement strand
ATAAATTTGCACATTTGTGCTCCTTAATTATATAGGAAGTGGGCAGTAATGTCTTAAGTGGATCAAAATCATGGCAAGCATGGGTCAAAAAGATGGCAGAGCTGGATCAATTGAATGGCAATAATCATTACTTAAGCAAAATATAACAACATAAGTGGGAAATAATATGACGCTATGACAAATAGCTTTATAAAGAATAAAGTGAAACTTTTTTCAGTGGAGTTTTTCTTTCATCCCCCACTGGCGATTAATTGAACAAATTGGGCCTTTACTGGCCCACTCAGAAAAATTTTCGTTCATTTCTTGTAGTGAGACTCTTACAAAGCCCTTCGATGGTCGGGTAGAAGACAGGCGCGCGCATTCATCTCATGAACCACGTTTCCTGCATCCCCCTACAATCCCGGACGGTCGGATTTCCCGAGTCCGGTTTTGACCTTGGAACAATCACCTTAAAGCTTTTCTGCATCTCCCCAGGATTAAATGAGACACTATATTCCCCCCCATGGGCTTTGCAGTTTACTTTAACGTTAGTCTTTGATTTTATTCTATTGTAGCTCCGTGTCTACGATTTATCATCGACGTCCAAGTGCCCAGAGACCCTTTGCTCCACAGGAGGCGTTACCTCCTGTGGAAGTTTATCGCTAAGCTTCCTAAGGCATTACCCTTACGTCATCGCTACTACGGTCTCATGCGCCCATCCTTACCCCTCCAAATCACTTCGATATTACTCTATAGATTTGGTCTTTGCTGGTTCGTGTCTGTTCCAGCTGGGAGAAGGATGTTCCCGTCGTTATCTCTGGAAATCTTTCCCCCAGATGCCAAATCCCCTACCCCGGTTGCTTTTATGGTGCTTTTGACCATTTCTTCCCATAGAACGTCGGCCTTGCCTGCTCGCCTATCAGGTCGGCGCTTCACAACTATCCTTTCAAACAGCTTCTCAAAGGGCGATATTTCGGGGCTGCAGTATTCGTTAAAGCCTTTTAGCCTCTAGGTTTGCTTGCCACTCTAACTGTTCCGACTCTTCCTCTTTCTGCGCAGGGGTGAGCCGCAATGGCTTTTACTTCCAAGCAGAACGTGGTTCGTTACCTCCCCACGCATTGGATATGCTAGTCATCCGAACCGGTCAATTGATGACAGGAGACTTTCACTCCATTAGATTTCCAACCTTGGCGGCTGCTCCGGGCGAGTAACCACAATGGTTTTCAGTGAAGAAAATAACCGCAGCCCCACCAAAAATCATTACGATAAAACGGACACCCATCATCTCTCCCTATCTTCTATTCCACAAAAGAATGATTTCTTACTTTCTTAACTTCAACGCCGGTTCACAATCGTAATCCGCCGCATAAACGGAAAACCTAACAAATAAAACACGATACCAATGAAAAACATGCTTACAAAAGTCATCATCGTTGCATCGGAAAATACATTGATGAATGCTTCAATCAGCCAGCCTTCAAAGACGCCATACAGCACAACGACAAGCAGCATTCCCAACAAACTTCCGACACCTGTTAAACCCGTACGATAATATATTAATCCAATCAATAATAACAAAGCCATAATAGAGAACATGACAAGGGTATCCACGACAATCCGCATCGCCCAGTTATCTGTCACAAGCATGGCCGGGTGAACATAGATGTAGTTCGTCACGCCAACTGCCTGGAATAACCATTCCGTGACCTGCTGCAGGGTACTTCCGAGAAAAGCAATCACAAAAGAGTATATAAACATAAAATACAGCTGCATCACATACATGTTTTTACGGGTTGCTCCCATTTTTAATCCAAACGGAACATTCCCTTTCACTAATTGAAAACCGACAACCCCGACGTTAACATATGTTGCAAACGGGATAGCCCAATACATTTCAAATTCATCGATTCCTAATAATAAATAACAAACAACAGCTGATGCAAGAATGATACCTATCAAGATGGTGAAAAATATTTTAGCGGTACGCGTTACATCAACAGCATAATAATAAAACATCCCTTTGATTTGATTGTTCATGAACTATGCCCCTCTCTTCTTCTCTGTTAAATGAATCATCAGCTCTTGAACCGGCACGCCCTCTACTTCCAGACCGGCTTCCTCTGCTTCTTTCCTGCTGCCGAAAGCATATGCCATGGTGCTGCCTGCTAAATTTGTACGCTGAATAATGTCTTTATCTTCTAAAAAGGCATCCACCTTGTTCTTTGGCCCAGATACAGCAACCGTCTTTGCTCGCAAATCTTCTGAGCTTTCCTGAAGAATAACAGAACCTTCTCTTAGAATAATGACTTCTTCAAACATTAAGCTGACCTCATCAATCAAATGGGTAGAAAAAATAATCGTCCGCGGATGCTCCTGGTAATCCTCTAAAAGTATGTCATAGAATGTTTTACGGGAAGGGGCATCCATACCAATGTAAGGCTCATCAAATACCGTAATCGGTGCTCTGCTTGCCAGACCGACTGTAATTCCTAATGCAGACTCCATACCTTTGGATAGTGTTTTTACTTTTGCGGATTGTTTTAAGTTAAACGTCTCTAATAATTCTTCTGCCATTTCCTGATCCCAGTTCGGGTAAAAATAAGCATAAATCTTCAGTACTTGCTTGATTTTTAACTCCGGGCTGAAATTATTCGCTTCTTTGATCAAACAGATGGATTCGGTTAACCGCTGATTTTCAAATGGGTTTTCGCCATTAATGGTGATTTCACCCGAAGACGCAAACGTTTGGCCGCTTAAAATATCCATAAAGGTCGTTTTTCCTGCTCCGTTTCTGCCTAACAACCCATAAATTTTATTTCCCTCTAACGTAAAGGAAACATGATCTAACGCATGATTGTCACCATAGACTTTACTCAATTGATTCACTTTAATTTCCATCTGTCTCATCCTCCCGTTTTAACATATCCATTAACTCCTGCGTCCTCATTTCCAGCTTCTCTGCTTCCCTTTTCATGGGAAGGAAATAATTCTCATAAAACGTCTGTTTTCTTTTTTCAATCACAATCGCTTTTGCCTCCTCCGTCACAAACATGCCAACACCTCGTCTCTTTATCAAAATACCTTCTGAGACAAGCTCATTGATCCCCTTGCCCGCCGTGGCTGGATTAATCTGATAAAATTTAGCAAATTCATTGGTGGAAGGTGCTCGTTCTTCGCCATTCAATGAGCCGTCGATAATCGCATCTTCAATTTGCTCTTTTATCTGCAGGAAAATCGGTCTGTTTTCATCCAATTCTTTTTTCATAGCCTCATCCCTTAATTGGTTAATTACTTATGTAACTAACCCTATAACATAAACCTTATAAAGTCAACTTATTTTTTTAAAATAATCATCTGATATAGAGCGAAAAACCAGGTATGCATACATTCCCTCAGGTTTAAATGCTTAATTTTAAAATGCGTTGTTTCAGTTGATCAGTTCATTTTTTACATAAAAAAATAAGACCAGGTAGGGTACCCAGTCTTATTTTCCACTCCATTATTCCTCAACCATTTCCGACTGCACATAATGATACACCAAATTCTCCGTATGTTTCAGAGATAATTCATGTGTACGCTCAAACGCATGGGACGCGTCAATTCCCGGTCCAATCAGTCCATGAACCATGTCATTGCCGGCATAAATTGCTGCCGATGCATCCGATTGATAATACGGATAGATATCTAATTTATATGCAATGTCATTTGCTTTTGCAATTTCTGTGAGATGATTGCGCAGGCCATAATGGTATGGCCCGGAAGCATCCTTCACACAAATCGATACCGTATATTCATCGGTCCGCTGTCCGTCTCCGATTGCTCCCATATCCACTGCTAAGTATTCAACGGTTTCTGGCGGGATATTCGAGTTGCCGCCATAGCCGATCTCTTCATTATTGGAAAAGAGAAAATGTGTCGTATAGGGCAATTCCGTCTGATCTGCTGTAAGCTTTTCAATTACTTTGAGCAAAATCGCTACACTTGCTTTATCATCTAAATGACGGGATTTGATAAAGCCGGATTCTGTTGTTTCTACGCGCGGGGCAAAGGAATTGAACAACTCGTCATTAAAATAACGAGATTCTGCAAGTATAAAATGGGAAGTCTTCTACTTTATTCACCTCCAAAAAAGCATTGTCATTAATTGTTCATAGTTCATAGAAATGTTACTTTTTATACTTCGATGAACCTTGTCGTAAATCGTATTCTCCTATAAGCTAAAGGCTGTGAGAAATTATACTGAATTCATTACAGAGGAGGAAAAACGATGAAGAAATTTACGGGAGTACTCGCATTTGCTGTTTTACTCTTCGCATTCAGTGCAAGCCCTGCCTTTGCACATACACATCTCGATACGTCTGACCCAGAGGAAGATTCCACGGTCACTGAGCCGTTAGACAATATTACACTGTATTTTGAAACAGTGATTGAAGAGAGTGCTGTAATGGAGTTACATCACGAAGACGGTACAGAGATTGCCCTTGATAATCAGACCGTCAATGATGATGAATTTTCAGCGGATATAGCGGAGCCATTAGAAAATGGAACATATACGATCAGCTGGGATATTATCGGTGTAGATGGTCATCCGATGGAAGATTCTATTTCATTTGAAGTGGATGCAGAGGAAACAGCAGCGGAAGAAGAAGGCACGGACGCTGCTGAGAATTCAGAAGATGCATCCGGCGAGCAATCCGATGAAAATGAAGCAGACGCAGAAAATAATGTACAGGAAGAAGCAGCGGATGACACGAATTCCAATACATTACTCATCGCTGTGCTGGTTCTCGCTATTGTCGCTATCATTGCCATTGTACTACTAAGAAGGAAGAAATAATGTATGTTTTATGTAACGATTCTTACAGAAACATTTTTATATCTTTGCCTTGCTTTTTTAGCAGGAAGCTTTCTCATTCGATTGCTTCCTGCCACTTCTCATATCAAAGTTAAAATACCTTCCAGCCTGCAGCTTGCAGCTGTATGGGGGATTGCTTTATTTGCATTTGTTCCGCTTATCCAGCTCATCAGTCATATTGCCGGCCGCTCTTCCTTGGGCTCCGCGTTTGAAGACGTTTTATTATCCTTTCGAATTGGTAATGCATGGCTATTTCTATTTATCATTTGTATTCTTTTCAGTGTGTATATTGCCTCTGTCAAAGATGCAAGCAGCAAACAAACAGCATGGGTCGGAATGGTTTTCACCGGCTTTGCAGCATTTGGGGTTGGCTGGGCCAGCCATGCCGGTTCTTTTGAGGGATTTCTCGGTGTATTCACACACGGTGTGCATATGCTCGCAGTAAGTGCCTGGATCGGGACACTGATGATGGTCGCTTGGTTTGTACCAAAGTCTATAGATTGGCTGCGTTTTATCAATAAGTATCACCCTTTTGCGCTCATCTGTTTTATTATTGTTGTCATTAGCGGCATTGTACTAGCACAATTCACCGTTGACCTCCGCCAATATGATGAAGCTTTACTGGTTTCTTATGGGCAAAGCTTATTCTTAAAACAATTATTTATCATTCCATTATTCCTATATGCCATTTTTAATGGGATTTGGATGAAACGCCGCTTAAAAGTTGATGCAAACTTTCAAGCAAGACCTTGGATGCGTGTAGAATTCTTTATTATTCTATCTATCCTGGTGCTGACAGGTATTATGAATGAGCAGTCACCGCCGCTTTATATGGACAGTTTGATTGAACACAGCGGCTACGCTCCTATACTCAATATGTTTTATAACGGAACCATAGACGGCGTTCGTATTGGTTTAGCATTGGAAGGATCGGTGTTCTTCTTTATTGCCTTAGCACTTATCTGTCTCGCAGGCAGTATCTACATTTTCAAAATCAAAAAACACCCGGCTCTATCCTGGCTTGCCTCTCTCGTTTTCGTTGTTATGGGTTACTTTGCTTTTATTCAAAGCATCGTCATTAACTGATTGGTTTTAAGACAATATGTATACAAAAAGCATGTGCTCCAAATTTTTGGAACACATGCTTTATTTTATCTTAGTATCGTTACTTTTACGTCTTTTCTTCCCCAGCTGTGTGCTTGAGACGTATCTGGAACAAACACATCAATTTTGTTTCCTTTGATTGCCCCACCAGTATCGCGTGCTACAGCTACACCATAGCCTTCTACTTCTACCACACTGCCGAGCGGAATAACACTCGGATCAACCGCAATTACTTTTGCACCTGCGTTTTTATTTAAGTCAAAACCAGTTGTTGTAATACCGGTACATCCAGCACAGTCAGCTGTATAAGCTGTTGATGAAACGGTAAATGATTTTCCGGAACTTTCCTTTTCTTCATTTGAACTTTGATCTTCTTTATCGGAGCTCTTCTCTTCTTTTTCTGCCGGTTTTTCTTTCGGCTGAGAAGATTTTTCTTTCTTGTTATCTTTCGGTTCTTCTTTTGGTTCTTCTTTCGTCTGTTCTTTTTTCTCTGATGTATTATCTTCAGCAGGAGCTTCTTCTTTTTCTTCGTTCTCTTCTTTTTCGGCTTCCTGCTCATTTGTTATCGTTTTAGACGCAACACTTGTTTCTTGTTCCTGATGAATCTTGGTTTCTTCTTCTTTATCAGCTTCCTCTGCAGCTTCAGCTTCTTCTGCTTTCTCTTCCTCTGCTGCAAGCTTAGCTGCTTCCTCTTCTTTCGCTTTTTCTTCCGCAGCAGCCATCTCTGCTTGCGTATCCGCTTCTAAAGAGGCTAATTGTGAATCTGTGATTTCCAGATCTTCTACAAGCGCTTCTAAATCAGATTGCTTTGCTTCCAAGTCATCTTTTTGAGCATTGCTGTCAGCAAGCGCAACTTCCATATTATCTTTTGCTGTACTTTGATCTTCTTTTAAATCATTCAAAGCACTCATTTTCTCTGTTCCTTCATCTTGCTTGTCTTCTAACGCAGCAATATCCGTTTCCTGCTGTTCGATTAACTTCGCATCGGAATCGGCTATTTTATTCACTGCATTCGCGCGTGAAATAAAGTCTTCAAAGCTCTGTGCACCGAAGAGAACTTCCAGGTAATTGATGTCTCCGCCGGATTGCTGCACAGCTACCATCCGATCTTGTAATATCTCAAAACGTTCCTCTATCTTTTCTTCAAGCTCTTCCATTTCCTCTTCCAAAACAACAATATCGTCTAATAAAGCATCTATCTGTTGATCAGTCTCATCAATTTCCTGCTGCTTCTCTTCTAATTCATTTTCTTTACTTGCAATCTCGCCTTTTAACTGCTCCAACTCTTCTAGTACGGAAGCAACTTGTTGTTCAGAATCAGATAATTCTGTTTTAACATCTGAACGCTCATCGCGAATTTCTTCAAGGTCATCAGCAGTTTCTGCTTGAACTGGTATAATACTTGAACTCATGAAACCAACTATCATTACTATCGCTAGCAAAAATGATTTCTTCAATTCTACTCCCCCTGTTCCTGCATCACTACTACATAGCTTTTTCTCTGTAAAAGGACGTTTGTCCCTTTTGCTATTATGCAGTTTTGTGAATCATAGGATAAATTTAACACAATATAAATTCCTAATGAAGTGTAACATCTACAGATTGCAGGGAGATTATAGAAATATTACATTTTTATATCCGAACAAAGGAAAAATACTTCTAAATCCTGTCATACGAATGCTTGCGAATGTAATATTACATTCTAATTACAAAACAGAATATAAATGAATTTCCCACGGCGAATCCGGATCCGTAAAGGTTTCCTCCAAATCCAGTCCAATGTCATCCGCATTTTCAATTGGGACTGCAGATAAAATATAGTCTCCTCCTAATTCCTTTAGAGCATCTGTATCTATCGCCAATTCTTCAATCGGTTCATTCCTGTCTTTGGTATACATATAATTCTTTCCATGCTCGGCTACATACATATACAATCTTCCGCCCCATGTATCAAAGTAGTGTTCCAGGTTTGGACTTTTATCCAGCTCGCCGGCAATTACTTCACGGAATGCATGTTTATATTGCAGCGGAAAGCTATTGTTATACGTATCAAGCGTATAGAAACCATTGAATTGTGCAATAGTCGGATGCAGGCCGATGCTGACCACACGGTAATCACTCGGGTCTTCTCCAATGTAGTTCTGAATAGAAGAAAACAATTCCTCCGAATAAAATTCTTTAAAGGTCGGTGTATTTGCTTCCCTGTATTTAAACTCTTCTGCCTGTCCGAATAACAACAGGCATTGCCCTAAAATCAGGGCAACAACGAGTACTTTTCCGAGTCGCCGCCATTGCCAAAAGAGCAGCAGAGCCAGCGCAAAGGCTATATACCAAATAGGCGGGTCCATAAAATGAATCCGTGCAAAATTAAATGTATTTAGCACAGAAATATTCTCTTTCAACGGTTCCCAGCCTTCCCAGTACCAGAATGCGTACCAGAAAGACAAAGCTAAATTAATCAAAAACAGGCTAAACAACCATTTCGGCTGCCTATTTTTAAATAAAGCCAGCAAAACAGCTAATAAAATAACCGGGATAATAATATAAGCCTGGACCGCTTCATCATGGGTATGTCCATATAAAAAGTTTTCCCATGAAAGTTCATAGCTTCGTTCAAAACTATTTCCGCTCAACGCCAGCTCTTCTCGGTGAGAGGTAAAACTGTCATCAAAAAACATGGATGTAATTAATAAATAATTTTTCATCACAAAGATACTAGTCATGATAGCAATTGAGGCGAAAAAAGCACCATTCCAATTTTTTGTACGAATCCAGTCAATCAGCCACAGCAAACCAATGATCGCCAAAAAGAACACGTAGCTGAGGACAAAATTTGCAAAAAATGGAATCAAGCACAGCAGTATCCACGCATGCTTCGGGGCTTTCGTCCGATATTTCCGGATTGTTAAAAACACATACAATGCCAGTGGTATTCCGGCAATGGAAAGGACACCGGACGGCCAATATGGCAGCATTGCAAAAGCTAAAGAAACACCAACCGTTATCCATGGTGTTGTCTCTTTTTTCACAACAAAGCGTGTTAATAATAAATACATGCCAAAAAACGCTGCAAAGCGCATAAGACCTTGACTGATGGTATACGCAGTGATTGGTTCAAACAACACATATAACCAAAGCGCTGCATCAAAAGCAGATGGTAAAGTACTTCTCGGCAGCCCATCTATCGTATACGGCAAAGCAACATCTGTTAACGTAAAAATAGACCCGCTCTCTGCGAGCAGTTTATACCAGACAACATTAGAGTCCATGTTGTCATGGACTCTAATATGTACATCTTCACCATAAATCACATAAGGAGACAAGTAGGCCAGCAAAACTAGGCAGCCCACCCATATCCATTTATTGTGCATAAAATTGCTGAATGCTTTGAATGACATATTCCACATCCCCTTTACTGATTCCATAGTAAAGTGGTAACCGTACTAAACGTTCACTTTCTATCGTTGTATATCTGTCTTCTCCCGCGAAGACGCCGCATTGTTTTCCTGCGACAGATGAATGCAGTGGAACATAATGCGTTGCCGTTATAATGTCACGTTGCTTTAAATAATCGATTAATAATCCCCGGACTTCTGCATTTCTGGTTTTGATAAAGAAAATATGTCCATTGAAGGCTCTGTCCTCCGGGATATAAGGCAGCTCCAATTTCCCTGCATCAGCAAGATCAGCCAACCCATCTTGATACATTTTCCATGTTTCAAGGCGATTTTCATTTATTGCTTCTGCGTGATCCAGCTGTACAGAAAGATAAGCTGCGTTCAGTTCGCTGAGCAAATACGAGGATCCAATATCTCTCCATGAATATTTATCCACTTCACCGCGGATAAATTGAGAACGGTCTGTTCCTTTCTCTTGAATCATTTCTGCGCGCTCGACAAAAGAAGGATCATTAATATATAATGCCCCTCCTTCCCCGCAAACATAATTTTTGGTTTCATGGAAACTGATGGTTCCTAAGTGTCCAATTGTTCCCAAAGCCTTGCCTTTATAAAAACTCATTAAACCTTGAGCGGCATCTTCTACAACCCACAGATGATGTTTTTCGGCAAGTGCCATGATGCTGTCCATATCACAGGACACTCCGGCATAATGAACAACCACAATTACTTTTGTCTTTTCTGTAATTGCTGCTGCAATTTGTTCCGGATCGACATTCATTGTTTCCGGTTCGACATCCACAAAGACAATTTTCGCGCCCCGCAAAGCAAATGCATTTGCTGTCGACACAAAGGTGTAAGAAGGCATGATGACTTCATCTCCTTCTTTTACCTCTGTCAGTAATGCCGCCATTTCCAGTGCTGCTGTGCAGGAAGGGGTGAGCATGGCTTTTTGGACATGCATCTTTTCTTCCAGCCATTGAATACATTTTTTTCCGTAAGCACCGTTTCCTGATAATTTCTGTTTTCCGATGGCATCACGTATTGCTGTATCTTCTTCTCCTATATAACATGGTATATTGAATGGTATCATGGTATCACCTCATTATCAGAATACCTATCACGACAAATGCAAAGCCGATGATCTTCTGTGTACTGATTGGTTCTCCAAATAAAAGAACCGACATAACAAAAACAAGTATAAATGAAAGACTCATAAATGGATAAGCATAGCTGATATCAAATTTTGTCATAGCTGCCATCCAGCTTAATGCCGCTAAAAAAGCAGCAACAAAGCCGGAAAGTATCCAGGGATTCCAGACGAGCTGAAACAGAAACATAAATTTATCAAATAAACCATCTGGCAGCTCCCCTTGCCGATCCATTGTCCACTTAATGATTAATTGCCCGTAAACCGTAAACAGGATAGTTCCGGCAATATAAAAATAGCCCAAAGTTCCTCCCCCTAACAACGCTCGGTATGTTTGTATTTCTATTATTTAAAGGCTCTTTATCAAAAGGTTGGTAAATTAAATGGCAGTGCAGCGACCGGTGCGGAAAAACACTACGCTAATTAGTTTTATTGACACATTTATTTACCATTGATTTTGAATTTAAACCCATATTTTTTAAACACTACGAATAGAAAGAACCATTTACTTTATGATAAATATCCTTCCCAGCGCGTAACCGGAAACCTAAACCGATAAAGACATTTAACGATGCCGGGTTGCTTGGAGAAATAGATGTAACCAGCTGTTCTTTGCCTGTCCGTTCAAATTGTTCTTTGACACAGGCTGCTGTAAAAGGCTTGGCAAATCCTTGTCCGCGGATATCTTGATGCATTGCTAAAAGCAGCACATTTTCTTCCTGGTAAGCGAAGAAACCTTTTACCCGGCCATCCTGTTTATAAGCAAGAATACGTTCCTGATCAATCAAGTCCTTCACCCAATTCCGGTAACGTAAATCAGCCAGTTCATTGGGAACTTGAAAGTCACGATGATACCTTCCGCCTTGAAATGCTTCTTCTGCAATCGTTAATATCTCATCTGCATCATAATTCTCATGAAAGGTGACATCCCCGGCCTCCGCTTCTAAAAACTTATCACGATAGCAATAAGGCTCCATTAACGTATCGGCATAATAAAAACCGTATTTATGCAGCAAACCTTTATCGGCAAGCGGATCTACTTTCACCGTAAAATGTCCCTCAATATCTTTCGTCGCTTCGAATGCCGCTTCACTGTAAGATGTTATTTGAAATGTTTCAAGCGGAAAATTACGGCTGTCCCATGGGGTTGACTTTAAATATTCACTCATTTTCCTCTTCCTCTCTCTCAACATGCATTGTTCCTTTTAGATCTTTAATTAAATAAATTGGCCTGTTTTTTGTTTCATTAAAAATTTTCCCTAGATAAAGGCCGATAATACCTAATTGGAAGAATAATAAACCGCCAATAAAGAAAATCGATACCATGACACTGGTCCAGCCTTGCACGGTCTCATCCAAAAAGAAATAACGGGAAAATAAGTACAGGGCATAAATGAAAGAAACTAATGCCATCAGAAAACCTACACCAATCGAAAGCCGCAGCGGTTTATTCGACTGGGAAACAATCGCATCGGTCGCCAAAGCGAATAATTTTTTCAATTGATACGATGATTTTCCTTCTTTTCTGGCGTCATGCTGTACTTCTATTTTTGTCTGTTTGTATCCCACCCATTGGATAAAGAAAGGAAAGTAGCGGTTTTGCTCACGCAGTTTCCGGAAGCTTTCTACGACCTTTTTCCGGGCGATGCTGTAATTGGCAATCGAAGCATCTGTTTTTTCCCCGGTAAAATAATCATAGACTTTATAGAAAACTTTCGATGACAATTTCTTAAAATTCCTGTCTTGTCTCTCTACACGCTGTGCAAAAACGACATCATAACCATCCTGCGCCCGTCCATACAGAGAGGCGATTTCCTCCGGGCGGTCTTGCAGGTCACAGTCCATCACGACCACCCAATCCCCGGCTGTATAGTCCAGACCGGCTGTGATGGCATGATGTTGTCCAAAATTGCGGGAAAGGTTGATCCCTTTAATTTTTTTATCTTTCTGATGAAGTTGCAGTATCGTCCCCCAGGCGTGATCCGGGCTCGCATCATTTACCATAATGATTTCATAATCTGCAGGAATGGACTGGATTGTTTGAATAATGCGATTAGCGAGCTCGACCAGGCAGCGTTCACAGCCATATACCGGGACAACAACAGAAATTAAGTCGGGACGTTGGTTTTCCATTTTTGCAAATACCATTCCACTGTTTTTCTCAGCCCATTCTCTAAATCTACTTCCGGTTGCCAGCCCAGCTCATTTTGAATTTTGCTTGCATCAATAGCGTATCGCTTGTCATGGCCTTTTCGATCTTCCACAAACGTAACCAAATCAGAAAAGTGCTGCAATCCATAAGTTTGCAGTAAATCAGGCCTCAGCTCATCCAACAGCCGGCAAACCGTATGTGTAATAAGGATATTTTCTTGTTCATTATTGCCGCCGATGTTATAAGTCTCCAACGTTTTACCGTGGTGATAAACCAAATCGATAGCTTTACAATGATCCTCGACAAACAGCCAATCACGAATGTTTTTTCCGTCTCCGTAAATGGGAATCTTCTCTTTTGCCAAGGCCTGCCGGATAATCGTCGGAAGCAGCTTCTCTTCATGCTGGCGGGGTCCATAATTATTAGAACAAGAAGAAATAATCACATTCATCCCATACGTATGGCCAAAACTTTTCACTAAAAAGTTTGCGCCGGCTTTCGATGCACTGTACGGATTTCTCGGATCATAAGGTGTCTCTTCGGTAAACTTACCAGATTCACCTAAAGAGCCATAGATTTCATCAGTTGAAATGTGATGAAACCTACGCTCAGACAGCTCTCCTTTTTCCTCCCAATCGGCCCTTGCCGCCTGCAAAAGATTCAGCGTGCCCACGATATTTGTATCAATAAATGGGCTTGCATCTTGAATAGAACGGTCTACATGAGACTCCGCCGCAAAATGAATCACGCCTTCAATATCATAATCCGCAAATATCGCTGTCACTGTTTTCATATCGGCAATATCCCCGTGAACAAAATGATAGTTCTTATTATTCGCTGCTTCGGTTACATTGTTTAAAGAACCGGCATAGGTCAGCTTATCTACATTAATCAGCTGTTGTTCCGGATATTGCTCTTGAAAATATTGGATGAAATTTGAACCGATAAAACCGGCTCCCCCTGTAATTAATATTGCTTTACTCATTTTCCACCAGTCCCAACATCGGGTGATGATCGATGGAATCCCAGTACTGCTGACTGTGTTTCCGATTGGCAATTTCCATTAAATATTGACCATAGTCGGTTTTTTCCATCGATTTCCCTTTTTCATACAGTACATCTCGTGATATATAACCTAAATAAAAAGCAATTTCCTCGAGACAGGCAATTTTAAACCCTTGACGCTGCTGGGTTGTTTTAATAAATTCCGCCGCGTCAAACAAGGATTCCTGCGTTCCCGTATCCATCCAGGCAAAACCTCTGCCTAAAAGCTCTACATTCAGCTGATTCCATTTTAAATAGGCTTTGTTTAAATCAGTAATTTCTAATTCTCCACGATCGGAAGGTTTGAGTTTTTTGGCAATCTTCACCGCTCTGGCATCATAGATGTACAGGCCAGTCACCGCAAAATCAGACTTTGGATCGTCCGGTTTTTCTTCGATGGAAATTGCTTTTTGATGATGGTCAAATTCAACCACTCCGAAACGCTCCGGATCTTTCACACGATAGCCGAAAACTGTTGCATATTTATGGTTTTTAATAGCATTTCGCAATAATGTGGTAAAGCCCTGGCCATAAAATATATTATCCGCAAGAATCAGTGTGACATCATCTGTGCCAATAAAATCTTCGGCAAGAATAAATGCTTCCGGAATCCCTTTTGGTTCCGCCTGTTCCTTATAGTCAATACGAATACCCAAGGAAGAGCCGTCCCCTAGCAACATTTCAAAACGGGCAATGTCTTCCGGTGTACTAATAATCATCACTTCTTTAATACCGCCAAGCATCAAAACAGATAACGGATAATAAATCATCGGCTTATCATAAACGGGCAGCAGGTGCTTATTCATACTATCCGTACTCGGAGACAGACGTGTTCCACTTCCTCCAGCCAGAATAATTCCTTTCATGATACACACCCTCCATCGAATTAAATTTATTTTAATAACTTTGAAACATAGGTCATGCTATTATCTACATTATTCCTTAGAAAGCGCTTTTGTAAACTTACATTCTTATTTCAAATTTGTTGCGAGAGCAAAAGCGTTGTTGCTGATTTACCATGAAATTGCCACAAATGGTAGAAATGATACAGAAACAGGATATACAGGTGAATTATTCTATGTATATACCTATTTCTCTAGAAAAAAAGGCCAAGTTTTTTCAAATTACTAATACTTCTCTCTATCATCATATCAAATCTCGCCATTTCGAACAGCTTTTTGTTAAAATGATATTATATTATGATAGAAATAGATAAAGTAAGGAAGATTTAAATGAATAGACAACAGTTAGAGAAAAATATATACAAGTATGCCACAGAGGTACTTACCGAGAAAGGTTATGTCAGTCCAATTGATATTTTGCTGAAAATGAATAAATTGTCGAAGAAACAAGTAGAGGATTGGCGCTTTAAACGCATTCCTTATTTGGAAAAGGTGATTCACTTTAATCTTGGAAAATTAAATTACTTCCTCCAAACTTTTAAAAAGTATGGCAAAGAAAACCAATTAAAGCCTTCCCAAACGGTGTATAAATCATGGGGAAAAGGGCAAAAAAACATTGCGATTTTCCAAAACTGGAAATCCGCATATGGAAAAGTTATATTCGACGCACTATGTCAAGCAATCTTAAGCTTGCATCTTGCAAAGAATCGTTGTATCTGACTCAGGCAATCATCTAAAAAACCTTTTCACCATCTGCTTCTAAATGATGAAAAAGGTCATAAAACAGAAAAAAGATGGATAGATGATTTTGTTTTCTCCAAAACGGCCAAATATTTTCCCTGTAAGAGGTTGTTCAAAAAGTCCAATAAAAATGACACGGCGAATTTCTGCGTTGGCTTGCTTTTCCGGTAGGACGTCGCGAACTTAGCCGACTTGGTCCTGTTTATCGGACTTTTTGAACACACACTGTAAATGGACGTGAAACCAATGTACTTGCTGCATAAGTCATAAAGAAGAAACTTGCAGCTGAAATAAGATTGATATCTTGTGCGTAAGCTGTCAAAAATGATAGAACACTATATCTTTTTCCCGCCATCTATGCTTCTTTCTTCAGTTTCTTTTCTACAGCTGACTGCACATTTGATGTTTTCTCTGTTATCCCGTACCAATAAGCAGCTCCGATGAAAACTGCTCCACCGACAATATTCCCAAGTGATACTGGAATCAAGTTTGCTGCGAGACCTGCAAAGGAGATGGTCTCCGGATGAGGAATCATTAAAGCAGTGGAAAGCAAAGTCATATTAGCTACACTATGTTCAAACCCGGAAGTAATAAAGGCAAACAGACACCAGAAAATCATGATAAGTTTTGCTGTTTCATCTTTCAGTTTCACAGAACACCAGACAGCAAGACAGACAAGAATATTACACAGAATACCGCGGACAAACAATTCCATAAAAGGACTATTCATCTTTGTTCCTGCTGAAGAAATAATGAAATCAGCTGTCCCTCCCGTTGCCAGCCCGGAGTAGAAGAACAAACCTGCAACCAGAACCGCCCCGGCAAAGTTGCCAAAATAACTGAATACCCAAATGCGCAACACATCTAATACCTTTGTTTGTTTCGTTAAAAAACCAATCGTCATAATCATATTATTTCCTGTAAATAAATCCGACCCAGCCATAATGACCAGACTCAGAGCTATCCCAAAGGAGACGCCCATCACAATAGATGTGCCGGCAAATCCAGTCGGACCAAGCATGCCGCCAATCGTAAAAATCAAAATAATACCCAATCCGACGAAAAATCCTGCCAACATGGTCATCATCAGATATTTACTTTTACTATGATTCAGCTGCTTCACCTTGGCAACAGCTGTATTACTGAAAGTGGTTATGGTCTCCATCATTTTTTGTACCTCCTCGTATTCCAAGGGCTGATAACCGTTATATCAGTGCCTGTTCCTTTTCTTTTACGCCGAACTGTTTCCCCACCTCGGATAATCACTGCCTTTTCTCTGTTCAGGCTC
Source organism: Oceanobacillus locisalsi (assembly GCF_042675985.1). NCBI lineage: Bacteria > Bacillati > Bacillota > Bacilli > Caryophanales > Bacillaceae > Oceanobacillus > Oceanobacillus locisalsi. The sequence goes on along the minus strand of NZ_JBHTKK010000027.1, from coordinate 38,281 downwards.
TTTATGACCGGATACATCTTCTCCATCACGTGCTTCCTCCATTCGCTTGATTAACGTTTTTTTCATCAACGGATCAAATTCTAAGTTTTGACAGATAGCAAATGTATCCTTGGAAGAGAAAACCATCTGTTCGATTTTTTCCAGCAGCAGGCCTGTAAATAACAAATACGGCATGACATAGACTTTTTTATATCGATAAGGAAGAAATGCCAATGCCTCTTCCATACTTGGTTTCCCGAGTTTTAAAAAAGCAGTGTACACAGGGATATCCAGCCTTTGTTCGATTTTTCTTCCTATCTGCTGCAATCCTTGAATCGGTTCAATATGGCTGCTTCCTCTGCCGACCAGTAAAATGGCCGTATCCGGTTCATGATTTTCCGCTTGAATTCGTTTTACTGCCAGATCCACCATATAAGGATATGTTCCAAAAGGGGCTGTCATTTTAAACGAGATAAAAGGATATTCCTTCTGCACTGCTGCTATTTCTTCAGGAATGTCTAATTTATGATGCAATGCTGAAAAAAGAAGCACTGGCACAATTAAAAATCGTTTTGCGCCTTGCGTTATTAATTTTTCAAGCGTCTCCGCAATGGTCGGGTTCGTTAATTCCAAAAATGCTATTTCCTGATTTGGCACATCGACTTCTTCCATCACAGATGCAATAAAACGCTTAAACTGTGTATTCCCCTCCTCACGACGGCTTCCATGACCAATATAGACTACAGCATCAAACATGTTCACCCCTCCAATTGATTTGTTTCAATTCCGCTTGAACCGCTTCATCCATATGACAGAACCCTTGCTCTATCGCATATTCCTTGACACTCTCTCCTATATAGGCAAATTTGATATCTGAAAGATGCGTGATACCAAGTTTTTGCAATGCTTGGATAAAACGTGTCACTGCTGCTTTGTTCGGGAAAATAACCGTTTCCCAATCATTTTCAGACAGCATTCGTGTATGAATGGCATCAAAACGTTCATCCACCAGCCATTTATGCGTCGGATAACCTGCTTGCCCATGGCGTATATCGATTTGTGATCCAACCACAATCGCAGGCGCGTTCCCATCCTGTACACGGTCTGCCATAACCCCTCTTGCAGCCAATGCTTTTCTTGTCCCTTCTGTCTGATATGCGATATTCCGCGGCAGGTCGCGCATATCATAATGCGCTTGTCTGTATTGCCGAAAAAACACATCGACACTGGAAGCATTTGTAAAAATCAGCCGATTTGTCTCCAATATTGTTTGGAATACTTCCGCTGTAAATGCATATTCCTTTTGTTTAAGCACAGGAAAGGAATACGCTTCTGCTCCACGTTCCGTAAAATAATCTTCTAAAGTACAGGAATACCCTGTTGCTTTCGCAATCAAAATCCTTCTTCCGCTGAACTTTTTGTTATCAAACCAGGTGAGTTTTTCCCTTAGGCCCACGACATCACCGACAATCATCATCGCAGGACTCTTAATATGTTCTTTTTCAATACTGGTTTGAATCGTTTCTAATGTTCCCTCGACTACTTTTTGCTTTCCTAACGTTCCCCATTGAATAATGGCCACTTTGGTATCCGACGGTTTTCCCTGACAGATCAATTCCCTGCAATTCGTCAGCATTTTCTTCATACCCATATAGTAGGCTACTGTATCTCCCAGAAGCTGTCCATCCTCTCGCAAAGCAGCATTACTTTGACAAGTATGCCCGGTGCGAAGGGTCAGACTGGTACTGTAATCCCGATGCGTCACAGGAATACCGGCATAGGCTGCTGCTGCAATACTGGATGTGATGCCCGGAATCATTTCAAATGCAAGATGATTGGCCACAAGTTCTTCCGCCTCTTCACCGACTCTGCCAAATACAGAAGGATCTCCCCCTTTTAAACGGACAACACGATAGCCTTGTCCTGCATACTGCACAAGCAACCTATTAATTTTCTCTTGCCGCATCGTATGCCTTTCTGGTAGCTTCCCGCAGTAAATAAATACACAGGAATCTTTTGCATCCCGCAGCAGCCTCGGGTTAGCAAGGCGGTCATATAAAATGATATCCGCCTCTTGTACACGCTGCATCCCTTTTTTCGTTACCAGTCCTGTATCTCCAGGACCGGCTCCGACAAATGAAACAAACCCTTTTTGCGTTTCCATAAGCTACACCACGATGTGTACATAACCGTCAATAACTTCTGTTTCATAGGTTTTCACACAACCATCATCCGGCTCTTGCACTTCCCCGGTAACAAGTGAAATTTTCCGATTATGCAGCGGACAATAAACAAATTCTTCCGAGACAATCCCTTCCGCTAAAGGGCCTCCTGCATGCGGGCATCTGCCCCCAATTGCCTGCACCTCTCCATTGCTTAGATGAAAAAGGGCAATCGGCATGCCATTCACATGGACTTCCTTCCCAATTTGCTTTGGCAACTCTTCCAGTTTGATGATTTTTATTCGTTCTTTATTTGCTTCCATGATAAAACCTCCTCTTTATCGAAAAAATGATCACTTTCAATCACCTAATTGTTTACTTTTTCACAATTTCATACATTTCTTTTTCTTTTAAACTTTTAAGGGTGCTGCTCCACGCCTCCTCATACGTATTTTTTGCTTGATGGAAACGTTCGACCAGTTCCGCATTCTGTTTTTCATTTAAAAGGACCAATTGAATATTTTCTGCACCGATCCGGTCAACCCAAGGCGCAGTTCTCTCGTTATAAATACCTGTTTCCCGGTAATATTGCATATAAGCTGTTGCCATGGTAATGACTTCTTCTTCCGTCTCCACCGTTGTAAAGGAATCACATTCGCGGACTTCTGTACCGCCATTTCCTCCAAAGTAAAGCTGAAATCCATTCTCCACACAGACAACCCCAAAATCTTTTGTTAGTACTTCGGCACAGTTACGAGGACAGCCTGACACGCCCATCTTCATTTTATGCGGGGTATCCACCATTTCCAATTCTTTCTCAAGGCGGATTCCAAGCCCTAGCGAGTCTTGGGTTCCGAAGCGGCAAAACTGTTCGCCGACACAAGATTTTACGTTTCGCAATGATTTAGAATAAGCATATCCGGAACGCATGCCGAGATCTTCCCAAACTTGCGGCACATCTTCTTTTTTTACACCGTATAAACCAACTCTGCTCGCGCCGGTGATTTTTACTAAAGGCACATTATATTTATTTGCCACTTCGCCAAGCCGGATCAAGTCATCCCCTGTTGTTGTACCGCCATACATCCGCGGGACGACAGAGAATGTCCCGTTATTTTGAATATTGCCGTTCATTCGTTCATTGACGAAGCGGGAAGCTTTATCATCTTCGTATTCTTCCGGTCTGATCATTCGCATATAATAATTGAGCGCCGGACGGCAGACATGACAGCCTTCTTCACTTGCAAATCCAAGTACATTACGTACTTCTCTCGGAGATTGCAAACCTTTCTCTCTCATCTCCTGAACTACTTCATCGCGTGTTAAGGTTGTACATCCACACATGCCTGTTTTCACCGCAGCCGGGTCAAAACTGTCTCCCAGCGTATGAGCTAGAATCCCTTCGACAACGCCCTTACATTTCCCGCAGGAAGCACCGGCCTTTGTACAGGTTTTGACTTCTTCAAATGATTTTAAATCCTGTTCCAAGATAGATTGAACAATCGTCCCTTTTGTAACCCCATTACAACCGCAGACTGTCTCATCTGGACTCATCTCAGCAATCATCTCATCTACAGCATCTTCTCCTGCTTTTTGCATCACCGCCGCGCTTGTAAATTCACTGATATCCGTTTCCTTCTTCAGCATACTGAATAGCCGCGTTCCATCTGAAGCATCTCCATAAAGGATCACACCGACTACTTTGTTATCCGAAACAAGCACTTTCTTATACACACCGGAAAACTGATCTTGCACAATAATTGCATCGGTTTTTTCATCCTCTTCCATTTTCCCTCCAGAAAACAGTTCACATCCCGCAACTTTTAACTGTGTAGATAAAATACTGCCACGATACCCTTCCGTTTTCTCGCCTGTTATATATTTCGCAAATGCCACCGCCTGCTCATAAAGCGGTTCAACCAGCCCATAAGTCATCCCGTTATGTTCGGTACATTCACCCACAGCATAAATAGAAGGAACAGAGGTCTGCATGTAATCATTCACAATAATTCCCCGATTAACATCTAAATCAGCCTGTTTTGCTAAATCTATATTCGGACTAATTCCAACTGCCATGACAACCAAATCACATTCTGTAGAAGTACCGTCTGAGAATGTGATGCCTTCCACACGATCTTCCCCGTAAATTTCCGTCGTCATTTTTTCCATTAAAAATTCCATTACCTGCGCTTCTAAATCCTTCTTCAGCATTTTTGCTGCTGACCTATCTAACTGCTGCTCCATCAGCCACGGCATCAAGTGGACCACTTGCACCTGCATCCCCCGATCCATTAAGCCTCTGGCAGCTTCCAAGCCAAGAAGTCCTCCACCGATAACAACTGCTTTCTTATATTTTTTGGAAACGTCCACCATATACTCTGTATCCTGAATATTACGAAAGCCGATAACACCTTCCAGATTCCTCCCCGGCACAGGCAAAATAAAGGCGCTGGAACCTGTAGCGATAATTAATTCATCATAAGAAATCACGCTGTCCTTATCTGTTTTAATGATCTTCTCTTCCGGCAGCATCTCCGTTACTTTTTCACCGGTAAACAACGTAATTTCATTCTCTTCATACCATGGCCAGTCATTTATTTTAATATCACCGACTTCTGTGTCTCCCTGTAAAACATGTGAAAGCATGATCCGATTGTAGTTTGGATAAGGTTCATCCCCTATAATCGTGATATCAAAAGCTTCTTTATCTCTTTTTATAGTTTCCTCTATACACCTGACTCCTGCCATCCCATTTCCAATCATTACGAGCTTTCTTTTCATGATACAACCCTCCGAGTTATTGTGAAATATTTCACATGTTGTGTTAAAAATAATAATGTGAATAACTTCACAATTAGTGTTAAAATATATAGTTACATCTCTTTTTTCCGGAGAAGTAACTACCTTTAATGATAGTGTAGCATACTTCTTTTTTGAATTGTATTGATTTTTTGAACAGTTTGTGTCTGGAATATTTAAAACAAACCAACAAAGAAAATAGTACGCTGTTTTGTAGCAATTTAAAACCGCCAAAAACGTTGCATCCACAGCGTTTTTGGCGGTTTTTGCTGTCAAAGGTGAGATGACATTATTTGATGGTTAATTCATAGCTTTCTGCAATTAAATCCCTGATATCATCTACATCTTTTGTATAATCCAACACAATACTAACCCAATTATTTTTATCCATATGATATGCAGGAAAGATATTCTCATTTTCTCTTAAAGAACCTATAAATTCTTTTCTGGCTTTTACATTTAATACATCAATTTTGTTATCGCCTTTTATTCCTAACTTATCTTCTGTAATATCCATAATTAAGCCAAACCATTTTTTATTATCCTTATGCCTTAAAGCAGCAAAGTTTGAGAATTTCTTCCATGGATAATCCGGGCTAATATCATATTTTTCTTTTACATAATCAAAAATATCTTGTCTGCTTATCATCGATTAACCCTCCTGTCTGCTCATCTATAAATGTACGTTACCTTTTATAAATTAACTTTCCCTTTAAAGAGTAGTATCAAACTCTTTAAATCAAGCATACATCCATTTTTAAAAACATGGAACGATGGTGATGCTGTAAAGAAAAGGAAAGTTGATAAACGAGCCAAGAAGGGTATGTGACCGTGCTGATGGAAATCACAAGAAAAATATTCAAATAATTTCTCACCATTGCGGGAGTTTTTTAATAATGTCTCTCTTGATTTGTTTAATATATTGATAGATTGGTCATACTGCTATATAAAATGAAAAATAGGTTTAATAACTTGGAGGGATTGAAAATGGAAGCATTTGATATCTATACAGATGGAGTACACCATACAGTGGTCGCTAATTCTCAAAAAGAGGCTAATGCATACTTTGCAAAGGTTTCAAATAAAAAGATCATCTATTCGGAGCCTGTGATTGGCCCAGGTATAATTAATTGGTCCATATGCGACACTTCAGATTTTCATAACATTGAAAAATAGAAATTTTATTTGTTAAAGCCCTGCAAATCGTGAGGGCTTATTTTTATGTTTCAACACGCTGTGATTTTAAGTCTCATGTATAACAAATGATGATTGCTAAAAATGACGGACCTCTATCATTTAACACTGCTAGTTCCGATTCTGTTCCTTTATCAAAATGTAAGGAGTCAATACCTATAACATCTCGGGTCTTTTTCAGAAACCTATGCCTTGCTTACATCGCAGTCCACCATATAAAACAAACACTAAAAATAGGATGTTCGTTATCTCTCCGCACGAACGTCACTAGACAGTAATCCGGTCGATCCATTCACTGACAAGCGCCTCGAACACCGCAGGCTGCTCAATCTGAAGGTTATGCCCTGCAGAGTCAAGGGCCACATAAGTTGCTCGTGGATAATGTCCTAACAGCTCGAATTGGTCGAGATAGCCGACGCTGTCATCCTGCCGCCCGGTCAAGATCAGTGTAGGACAGGTGACGGGATCGTCGTCTTCAGGTTCATGGGTGAGCTGCCACTGCTGGCGGATACGTTCCATAGCTGTGTAGTCAGCAATCTCTAGGCCTGGAAGAATCTCCTCGCAGAACCGTCGGAGAACCTCTGGTGACTCGACAACGGCGATAGAAGTGAAGATCTCGGCCGTGTGCTCATCCAAAGAAGCGATTAAATCAGGATCAGGGCGCAGTACTCTCCGTTCGGCTGGACGGCTCTCGGCAGTTTCTACACGTTGGGCAGATGGACAGATCAAGGCTAGACCAAGAACCTGTTCACGACGAGTGTGTGCGATTGCGCGAGCAAGATAGCCGCCGTAAGACTCACCAAGGAGCAAAAAAGGCTCGGTCCCGATGTGATCGTCTATGAAGTCCTCCAAAGCTGCGAGTACATCATCAGAAGAGTTCATCTTAGCAGCCGGCGCCGGGGAATTGCCCATGGAAGGCAGATCCGGGTATAAGCGCCTGTATCCAGAGCGCTGGGTAAAAATCGGTTCCAGGCATCCGAGCATCAAGCGATGGTCGGGTTCCCAGCCGTGCACCGCCAGCACCGGGGTCCCCTCTCCTCTTTCTTCAAAGTGTAGTTTTACTTGAGTACGCTGTGGCATATAAGTTCCTCCCTTTCTTGATATCGTTGTATGTCCAGGAGAGCACTAGCAGCTCTCATCCCAGCAAGTGCTTCACTAATAACAGCCATTGTTGCTTACAAAATTTCCAAGTCAAAAGACAAGGAGAATGATTAAGCAATAAAGGAAAGGAACGATAACTCCTTTCCTTTATTATAAATTATAATGAGGAGGACATCAATCTAACGCTTGTTATGGCAATAGCTTCATTCGTTATTTCATTGGCAGTGTTATTATATAATAGTAATGCAAAATAAAAAGAAATAGGTGGCTATACAGATTACAAACATTAAGGACAATGTATACAAATTGCTTTTTGAATCTGGGCTAACTAAATATCAAGTATCAAAAAAGACGAGCATTGCTCAAACCACCCTATCTCGATTCACCCGTAAAGAAAGCGATATTGAAAACATGCTCATACTCATCATCTTATGTTTATAATTGATGTCTCTCAGTTCCACTCATCTTAATCTTATTTAATTAATTCAATTTACTTTATTTATTATTTTTTACGGGTCAACACCAAAATCTATGGTTGGAAAATATAATTAAATCTCATATAAAGAGGATAGCAACGGCTATAGTTCTCGCCGAGCAAAAAATAAAAACAAAAGTACCATATGTCTTTTATTTTTATTGAGAACGAATATCTTTAATATCTTTTCATATAAATGAGTGTAGTATCCGTATATCTTTACAAGTTCGGCTAATTAAATTAGCCGCAGAAGCATATGTAGCGCACCACGTCCTTACCTTTACCTATAATGATAGGTTCACCTTGTGCTCCAACCCGTGAGCTCCTTCCCAACCGCTTAATTTATAACTTTTTCACCCTGATTATTAATATGTAATAAGATGTTTTTTCCGTCAATAGCATAGCAGGTTATCAAATACTGTCCCTAACCGCCACGTATGTAAAGATTACGAAGGCCGATACCCTGTTCTCTATGATTTGGCAACAGCTCACCAGAATTCTTTTTTGTAATAAAAGTTAATCTCATTGCTCTCTATTCGCTATTCCATTTCGTCTACTATTATTATTTACTTTCCAACCAATTATTAGCACAATAAATAAGGGCAATATAAAAATGTAAATAGGAAGTTCTTCCGAAAAACCGCCCTCTGACTCATAAGATATGTAATTCATAAGTATAAACGCCACTAAAATTGGAATAATCATAATTAAAAATTCAAATTATTTGAAATCTGTAGATAATTTTGATAAAATTATTTCCAAATGAATTTTATTTTTTTAGTTATGATATGAAAGTCTTAACCAATTTTTGGTACTAGGTTCCAAAGGACTGAACTTTAATATATATTTAGTTTAATATTTTAGAAATGAGGGGGAAAAACAATGATGAAAGTTTCGTGGTCAAGATTAATGTTCTTTACAATGCTGATCTTTGTATTGGCTTTGGCAGCATGTGGCAATGGTGATACTTCAGACGAAGAATCAACTGATGACTCGGATGCTGTAACAGAAGAAAGTGCTGACGAAGGCACTGATGAAAGTACAGATACAGATGCAGATGCAGAATCTGAACCACCAGTTACTGAGTTTGAACCAGCATTTCCAGAACAAACAAGAGCACCTGAAGTAGAGACTGAAGCAGAACTTGATGTGGAAGTTGTTGTTGAGGGTCTTGATGTGTCTTGGGGTATGGAAGAGTTTGATACAAACCGCTTACTTGTTACGCAAAGAGATTCAGCAGAACTTCTTATTATAAACCTTGAAGATGGCTCTGTTTCAGATCCAATCGAAGGTACACCAGAAGTAAATAACGAAGGTCAAGGCGGGTTACTTGATGTAACCATTGCACCTGATTTTGACGAATCAAGATTAGTATTTATGACGTTTGCTCAAGATATTGAAGATGGTACTGTAACTGCTGTCGGTAAAGGTGTTTTATCAGAAGATGAAGCCTCCCTTGAAGATTTTGAAGTAATCTTCCAAGCAGAACCAGCATATGATGGTGACTTACACTATGGTGGACGTATTATCTTTGATGCTGATGACAACCTATTCTTAACAACTGGTGAGCGTTCAGATGATCCAATTCGCGAACGTGCACAAGATTTAGATGCTTACTTAGGTAAAGTAATTCACATTACACAAGATGGAGAAGCGGTAGATACAAATCCATTTATTGAAGATGAAGACGCATTAGATGGTATTTACAGCTACGGTCACCGTAATATTCAAGGTGTTGACTTCCACCCTGAAACAGGGGACTTATGGATTGTTGAATTCGGTCCACAAGCTGGAGATGAACTGAATATTATTGAACCAGGTTCTAACTATGGATGGCCAATTGTTTCTTATGGTATCGAGTACACTGGTGAGTTAATCAATGATGGTATTTCAGAACACGATGCACATGGCTTTGTTGAACCAGTATATTATTGGGATCCAACAAGTGCACCAAGTGGGATGTCATTCTATGATAACGATGCAATTCCTGAATGGGAGAACAACATGTTCATCGGTGGTTTAGCGCCAAACTATATTGTACGTGTCGTTATTGAAAATGACCTCATCGTTGGAGAAGAACGTCTATTAACTGAAGAAGGTGAACGTTTCCGTGATATTCTTGTAACTGAGGATGGCGCGCTTATAGCAATCACTGATGGCGGTCTAATTTATAAGATTACTGCAGCAGGCGAAGGTGACACAGTTGAAGGCACAGAAGTAGACGATGTTGATACTGATGAAGACGACGCTGAATAATTTATTATTCTCTAAAAGCACCCAACCTTATGTCAATGTCATTAACTTAAGGTGCTTGACAATATTAAAGAAGCAGGCATTCATGGATTTCCATGAATGCCTGCTTCTATTTTGAAAGATAGGAAAGTATAAAGAAAAAGAATCAATTTTTGACTACGCATTTGACTACGTTACGATGAAATCCAATGAAATTCATTGAAATAAAAAAAGTGTCAAAAATCCTATCACACCAAGGTTTTTGACACTCATTGAACTTTCATAAAATTGTCTGATAAAACGAAAATAGAGACGGAGGGAGTTGAACCCTCGCCCAAGGACAATAATTGTGTTTCTTGCTTACCTGCATATACCAGCATAAGATAAAAAGCCATCCTTTCAGACAGCCTAATATGAATGTATATTTACAAACACTAAAGTGAGCGAATATTTTTCTTTAGAATATGAACCGTTTCTGCAAACGCTAATCGGTGTGTAACAATATCGACGATGAAGTCTTCTTGTTCCTTTTGTGAATGCATTCCAAAAGAATATCCATTATAAGATAAAAATTGCATCATTGCTAAAAATGCCGTCCGCTTGTTTGCATTATAAAAAGGATGATTTTGTGCTAAAGATTCTAAAAGAGCAGCTGCTTTTTCTTCTATTAACGGGTATGCCTCGTTCTCTAATACAGATTGCTGAGGCCGATAAACTGCAGACTCTAATAATGAATAATCCTTCACACCAACTTGCTCTTTAGGGGAAAACTTCATTATAACATATTTATTAATCGCTTCTGCTTCTTGTACTGTCACATATCTCATTTAACGTTCTATTAAACCTTTTACAGTTTCTTCATGCTTTTTCACATTGCTTTCCAGTGTTTCAAAGAAATCCGCACTAATCCCATCCGGCAATTCTATACTTCTGCTTTTCTTAAAAGAAATTTCTCCATCTTTTGCAGATACTCTTACTGTATCTCCTGGATTTATCCCTTGTTCTTTTAGTATATCCAAAGGAATTGTTATTCCATAACTGCTTCCAATTTTTGTGATTTTACGATTCATATCTTTCACCACCAATGACATAATTTATTTCTCCTTATATTATATTCATTATAACAATTATAATACATATAATCGTTTATTGATAGGATATTGTTTTTCAACATTTTCAAGATTAAAATCTAAATCCTGTTCCAAGAGCTGCTTTGAGAAGTTTCAAAACCGTGTTTATTCAAAAAAACACCTTCTACAATTTGATTTAAAAATCGTAGAAGGTGTTTAAATTTAAGAAAAGTTGATACTCTTTGACCTCATGAATCTTTTTTAAAAGTTTCCCCAAGTTCATTTATGGAGACGGAGGGAGTTGAACCCTCGTCCAGGGATATCGCCACTCAAGTATCTACACGCTTAGTTGGTATATTGTCATTCGCTCTCATGTCAGCCTACCAACAGGCTTCCATGGAGCTAGTCTGATTACGTTCTTCTGCCCATCCTCAGACGGTGGATGGCAGTATAGCCCGCTTCATTTGAGACCCTTCAATCTGCCACACGGGCGATGGCAGGAAGGATCGTTTTAGGCTACTTACGCAGCTGCTAAAACAGGTTGATTGTTTTCTTTGCCAGTTATATTTAGGCGTAACGTTTTACGAGCCGTAACCTCGACGTGCAACTTGAGCTCAATCTATCCCTGTCGAATCCGTAACGTCCCCGTATAAAATACAGGAAATATTGAAACTCATTTCAATTATTCAACTGTTCCTTGTTTCCTTCGTATGGTCTGTATATGCAACAACATACTGTGAACAAGGTATTCTTCATTATAACAAATGTAGTGAAAAAGTCAAGCATCGCTCGAATTAGCGCATGTTTTCTTTGATTGCCCGATCCACATCCCGTTTCATCTGCTTCCTTTTCATGTCTTCACGCTTATCGAATTTCTTCTTTCCTCTTCCAAGGCCAAGCAATACCTTAGCATAACCATTTTTAATATAAATCTTCAATGGAACTAATGCATAGCCCTGCTGCTGCGTCAAACCGATTAATTTATCAATTTCCTTACGGTGCAGCAATAATTTTCTGGAGCGGGTCGGGTCGTGATTATAACGGTTCCCCTGTTCATATTCAGCGATATGCAGGTTGACTAATTGTACTTCCCCTTTTCTGTCAATCCGCGCATGTGAATCCTTGATATTCACTCTGCCATTACGAATAGACTTGATTTCCGTTCCTTGCAGAACAATACCTGCTTCAAACGTATCTTCAATAAAATAATCATGGGAAGCTCTTCTATTTTGTGCAATGGTTTTTCCGTTTCCTCTTGGCATTTGACATCATCCTCTTCCATTGAACTTGTTAAAAGTCCCTGTTCGTCTGTGGGGAAATAGATTATCCACAACGAAATCCTCTATATATTTTACCAAAAAACTTGCCTCTTCACAAAAATATATCGTTTTTTTGTGTCCCCGCTGAAAACGATAAAACCTCTATAAAAGAGATTTTATCGTTTTGGTTTATTCTTTTTCTTATTTTTAGCTTTTGCTTTGCCATTTGCGTTCGTTTTTGATTTGTCTTTTGTCTTTGAAGATGACTGGACAACTTTTCCTGAAGGCTTCTGTTTTCTTTCTTTCCGGCGCGGAGAAGCTAAGGATGTCAATTCAAAATCAACGGTATATTCCTCCAGATTGACATCAGCCACTTTAATATCGACTTCATCTCCAACCCGGAAAACTTTTGCCGTCCGTTCTCCAATCATTGCTTGACTGCGTTCATCAAAATGATAATAATCATCTGTCAGGTAGCTGACGTGAACCAGTCCTTCCACCGTATTTTCCAACTCGACAAACATGCCAAAATTCGTTACGGAACTGATAATACCGGTGAATTCCTCACCAATTTTATCTTTCATAAATTCTGCTTTCTTCATATTATCGGTGTCGCGTTCTGCATCCACTGCCCGGCGTTCCATTTCTGAAGTGTGGCGGGCAATTTCCGGCATTTTATCCTTCCAGTGCTTCATCGTTTTCTTATCCATTTTTTTCTCAATGAGATAAGTGCGAATCAAGCGATGCACAATTAAATCTGGATAACGGCGGATTGGCGATGTGAAATGCGTATAAAAATCAGTAGCCAAACCAAAATGTCCGACACTCTGCGGAGAATATTTCGCCTGCTGCATCGAACGCAGCATTAATTTCGAGACAATCATTTCCTCCGGGTCATTCTTAATGGAATCAAGCACTTTTTGCAATTGCTGCGGATGAACCTCATTGGCTGTTCCTTTTACGGAAATACCCAGACCGGCTAAGAACTCATAGAATTTCTCCAGTTTTCCTTCATCCGGTTCTTCGTGAATACGATGAATAAATGGAACATCCATCCAATGAAAATGCTCGGCAATTGTTTCGTTGGCAGCAAGCATAAATTCTTCAATTAATTTTTCCCCGACGGAGCGTTCGATAATGATAACATCATTTGGATGTCCTTTTTCGTCGACGAGTACTTTGGCTTCTTTAAAATCAAAATCAATAGCGCCTCGATCAAAACGCTTTTTGCGCAAGATAGATGCAAGCTGTTCCATATCTTCAAACATCGGAACAAGCGGCTCATATTTTTTGCGCAGTGCTTCATCCTTATCCACTAAAATCTTGTTTACATCCGAATAGGTCATGCGTTCATTTGAATTAATGACACTTTGGAATATTTCATGGTTCACGACTTGTCCGTTCGTATCAATCTCCATTTGACAGCCAAGTGTTAAACGATCGACCTGCGGGTTCAGAGAACATATTCCGTTTGATAAACGATGAGGAATCATTGGAATCACGCGATCCACTAAGTAAACGCTCGTTCCTCTTTCGAAAGCTTCCTTATCCAGCGGTGTTCCTTCTTCTACATAATGACTGACGTCCGCAATATAGACTCCAAGCTGGTAATTGCCATTATCCAGACGCTTAACACTTACCGCATCATCCAGATCTTTGGCATCTGCGCCATCAATCGTCACAATCACTTCGTCCCGTAAATCTTTTCTCCCCTGTATATCAGCGGGATCAATTTCTTCAGGGACGTTATTTGCCTGTTCGATAACCTCTTCCGGAAAATCTATCGGGATGCCGTGCTTATAAATGATGGAAAGAATATCAATGCCCGGGTCATTTTTATGACCTAGTATTTGAACAATTTCTCCTTCTGCACTTTTCCTTCCTTCCGGATATTTGGTGATGCGCGCAAGCACTTTATGACCATCCACAGCTCCATGCATACTTTCCTTTGAAATAAAAACATCATTTGGAATCCGTTTATCATCCGCGATAACAAATCCAAAGGAACGGTTATCTTCAAACGTGCCGATTACAGTAACGACAGCTCGTTCTAAAATACGGATAACCTTTCCTTCCGGGCGGCCTTCATCTGAGTCTTTCTTTTCCGGACGAACAAGTACGGTGTCCTTATTCATTGCTGAACCGATATCATTCGCATGAATATACACATCACTTTTATTTTCATCCTCTGGAATAAGAAAAGCAAAACCTTTAGCATGCATTTGAATCGTTCCCTTGATAAGGTTCATTTTATCGGGAAGACCAAACCGATTTTTCCTTGTACGAACCAGTTCTCCTTCTAATTCTAATTCATTTAGAGCAATAACTAATTCTTTAAATTCTGTCGCATCTTCTAGTGCCAAACCTTCTTCTAATTCTTGTATAGATAAAGGTTTGGTGCTGTTTTCTTTAATATAATTTAAAATGCGTTCTTTCATTATTTCACCTCTTTCTGTTTAACTTTTTTGCTTTATACTCTATACTTCCCAATCGAGGCTTTCTAAAAACCTATAGATATCTTCATGCAGTTGTTCTTTTTCTTTATCCATCGTAATAATATGGTGGGAATTCGCATACCATTTTATCTCTTTATCGGCAGTTTCTACATTGTCGTAAATGTAATTCGCACTATCGGTATTAATCATTTCATCCTTCTCCGCCTGTATCACAAAGGTAGGTGTATAAATCATATCAATATTTGATTTCACTTCTTTTATGGTTTCACCTACTCCTTGAAAGAGATTCTCTGATTGCTCTATAAGCGCATCCATTTCTTTTTCAATAACCGCTTCGTCCTTCTGCTCGAATTGTTTAAACTCCCTGGAAAACTTCTTGAAACCTTTTGTCAGCTGTTTCTCATTGTCAAAATACATCGGTGCACACATCGACACCATCCCTTTAATGTTTTCCGAATAGGCAAGTTTTAAACCTAATACGCCGCCTAAAGAAAGACCAGCCACTGCAATTTCTTTATAACCTAACTCTCGCAAATGGTTATATGCAGCCTTCACATCTGCCCACCACTGATCCGGGTTGCTTTTGATTAATTCTTCCGGCGGGAGCCCGTGTCCGCGATAAATTGGCGCATGGCTCGTGTATCCTTTTTTCTCGAGAAAACGTCCCAGCATACGGACATCTGCGGAGTGTCCGGTAAATCCATGTAATAATAAGACAGCCCGTTCACCTGCTTCAAATGTAAACGGTTGTGGTAAGTTTATTTTCACAATTATCCATTCCCTTCATCTTCCATAAATCATTTTAGCCTATTCTATTTCTAGTATACCCTGCTTCACGAAAAGCGAAAATAAAAAAACCTTATCACAAAACTGCGATAAGGGTAGTATTTATTGCAATACGTATGCTGCTATGAAAGCTAATATAAAAAACAGTACACCCGTAACAATTGTTGAACGGTGAAGCACTAAATCAAGTCCGCGCGCCTTTTGCTTTCCAAATAGCTGCTCTGCACCGCCTGAAATCGCACCTGATAAGCCTGCGCTTTTTCCAGACTGCAGTAACACTAGCGTAATCATCACGATAACATCTACCACTAATAAAACATTAACCACAGTTAACCACATGTTTTCAAACTCCTCCTATGTTCCGACAATGCTATCATATACTTTACCATACTTTTCATTTATCGCGCAAGATGGAGTTGGAGAACATCCTCTTCATCCATGTTGATAACAGTTTTTTTTCTTCCCTTTTCCCGTTTGTTCAAAACCTCTCCTCCACGTATAATGAAATTAGAAATGACGTGTTAATGAAAATAGGAAGCCTGCCTGCAACCTTACCAAAGGAGGGAGATTTTTGTGGAAATAAAAAACGACTGGCTGGAGGTTTCTGACGGCGCAAGCATTTTTATCAAACAATGGTTACCCGACAACAAACCCATCGGTATCTTGCAAATTGCCCACGGTATGGTGGAGCACATAGAACGTTATCACGATTTCGCTTCTTATTGTACTTCGTTAGGTTTTATCGTCATTGGCAATGACCACCGCGGTCATGGCAGAACTGGTGATGCAGAAATACAAGGGTATTTCACAGAAGAAAATGGTTTTCAGCGTGTGGTCACAGATCTGTACGAAATTATGCAATACGGCAAGAAAGCTTTTCCGTCTCTTCCTTATTATTGCTTTGGGCACAGTATGGGTTCTTTTTTAATGCGACAATTCATTCAGCATCATAATACCGAAGTAGATGGATTAATACTGATGGGAACGGGGCACTATTCCAAAGTGCTCGCAACAGCAGGAAAAATGATTGCTTCCCTTCTGCCGCCCAAGAAAACCTCTCCTTTTATGAATTGGCTTGTTTTAGGACGGAATAGGAAACAAGATAAACTTCATAAGCACGAATGGCTGACGAGAGATAAAGCAGATGCAGCAGCTTATGAAGCAGATCCCTATACCGGTTTTATTCCGACTGCCCGTTTTTTCTATGATTTATTAGACGGTATTTACCAAACCAGAAAACAATACCGCTACCAACATATACGGAACAACCTTCCTCTGCTTCTCATCAGCGGGAATGAGGATCCAATTGGTCAATTCGGAAAAGGTATATGGAAAACAGCTGCTCTTTTTCAAAAAAGCGGACTGGAAAATATCCTCGTTCAAGTTTATGAGGGCGGGAAACATGAATTATTACATGATACCTGCCGCGACGAGGTATTTGCGTTTATTGGAGATTGGCTTATGAATGGAGGAAAATAGAGACAACTTCTATCAGGTATTTTGTCCCCTCCATTCTTGCATATTTGTCACAGGCTATTTTAAGATAGGTATGTTATAATTATAACTATAGTTCTATTAAAGAAAGGATGCTCTTATCATGAAAAAAATGAATGGAATTGCTGCTTCTAGTGGAATTGCCATTGCTAAAGTATATGAACTCAAAGAACCCGAGCTAAACTTTAACAAGATCTCAGTAGATAATCCAGAACAAGAAATCGAGCGTCTTGAAAGCGCACTCGCAATCTCCAGACAAGAACTGGAGAAAATTAAAGCACATACTTTAAAAGAAATTGGCGAAGAACATGCAGAAATCTTCTCTGCACATTTACTTGTATTAGATGATCCGGAGCTTATCAGTCCTATCAAAGATAAAATAAATAATGATAAAGTCAATGCAGAAGCTGCTTTAGATGAAGTCGCTACCATGTTTATCGGCATGTTCAAAGACATGGATAACGAATACATGCGCGAACGTGCAGCGGATATCAACGATGTAACAAAACGTGTGATGTCTCATCTGCTGGGAGTTTCTTTCCCGGACCCGGCACTTATCGATGAACAGGTTGTTGTGGTGGCAAAAGACTTAACTCCTTCTGACACAGCACAGTTAAATCGCGAATTTGTAAAAGGGTTTGCAACGGATATCGGCGGCAGAACTTCTCACTCTGCTATCATGGCCCGTTCCTTAGAAATCCCTGCAGTGGTGGGTACCAAAGAAATTACCGGCGCAGTGAAAAAAGATGATCCAATTATCGTAGACGGCATTGACGGTGAAATTATTATTAACCCAACCGATGAAGAGATTAAAGTATATGAAGAAAAACAAGCTGCATTTGCCAGACAGCAGGAAGAATGGGCAAAATTAAAAGACGAACCCACTTTCTCTGCAGACGGCGAACAAGTAGATTTGGCTGGAAATATCGGGACACCAAACGATGTGGAAAGTGTCATAAGCAATGGTGGCGAGGGTGTCGGCCTTTATCGTACAGAATTCTTATACATGGGCAATTCCGAATTACCTTCAGAAGATGTTCAATTTGAAGCGTATAAATCCGTATTAGAAAAAATGGATGACAAGCCTGTCGTTGTAAGAACACTTGATGTCGGCGGCGATAAAGAAATCAGTTACTTAGATTTGCCAAAAGAAATGAACCCATTCTTAGGGTACCGCGCCATCCGTTTCTGCTTGGAAAATGAACATGTATTCCGTCCGCAATTGCGTGCACTGCTTCGTGCAAGTGCTTACGGCAATTTAAAAATCATGTTCCCGATGATCGCTACATTGGAAGAATTCCGTCGAGCTAAATCTTTACTGTTTGAAGAAAAAGAAAACCTTCAAAATGACGGCGTAGAAGTTTCTGACAGCATTGAAGTCGGTATCATGGTAGAAATCCCTTCTACAGCAGTAATTGCCAAACAATTTGCGAAAGAAGTTGATTTCTTCAGTATCGGCACAAATGATTTAATCCAGTACACTATGGCTGCTGACCGTATGAATGAACGAGTTTCTTACCTGTATCAACCATACCATCCAGCAATCTTGAATCTGGTCAATAACGTGATTGAAGCGGCTCACTCAGAAGGAAAATGGGTCGGCATGTGCGGAGAAATGGCTGGAGATTCTACAGCGATTCCATTGCTCCTTGCCCTTGGCCTGGACGAGTTCAGCATGAGTGCCACTTCTATCCTGCCGGCAAGAACGCAGATTCTCAACCTGGATAAAAAAGAACTTTCCAACCTGAAAGAGCAATTCTTATCCGCAAGCACTGCGGATGAAGTTCTTGCATTGGCGGAAAAGACGATTAATAAATAAGTCAAGAACGCTTCATTCGGTGGTAACGGAAATTCTTTGCAACCACTTGGGTGAGAACAACTAAATCTATTGGAGAGGCTGTGATTTCTTAAAGAATTCACAGCCTCTTTCTTTTGCAATAACATAATTTTTTTAACGGTTGCTTCTAAGAAACAATATAGCCACTTCTCACCTATCGTTTTTGCTGAAGAGTCTCATAAAGCAATGATATTTATACTTTGTCCTTTTTACAACCGTTATTGTTTAAATAAACTTTTCATGCTAAAATCAAGTTAACAAATAAGTTAATTAAACATATATGTTATAAAAGGGAGTGCCCTATAAATGAAATTTAACAGTTTTGGATTATTGCCGCCAGATGATTACGAGCTTACTATAGAAGAATTAAAGGAATCTTTATTGGTTAATGGCCCACAAAATGGAACAATTTGGGATAAAAAATGGAGAAAACATTTGGTTAGACAACTGGAATTAATGGTTAAGCAACTATGGAACGTAGGCATTAGTGAAATATTTATTGACGGATCTTTTGTAGAAAATAAGGCACATCCTAATGATATTGATGGATAGTTTGAATGTAATGTTGTGGATTTACCAATAATAATAAGAGAATTAAATATAATGGAACCAGACAAGATTTGGACATGGGATAGTCAAACTCGGAAACCTTATAAAGGTTATACCAAAAAGCAATTGCCTATGTGGCATAAATACAGAGTTGAATTATATCCGCATTATGGAGATGGTCCACAAACTGGAATCTCTGATAAATATGGAAATAGCTTATTATTCTCTTCTGCATTTAGACAGACGAGAGACTCGCATAGACCTAAGGGATTTATTAAACTTTTAAAGTGAGGGATATTTATGATAAAAACGGAAAATGCTTATAAAGAAGCCGTATTAAAATTAAAACAAGATGAGAAATTTATAGCTTCTGAAAAGGAAAAATTTAAAAAAATGGGCCTTGAAAATGAACATATAGAATTGGCCCTCCAACCCTATGTATCATTTCATGAACAATTGAAAGAAGAAGTAGATTATTATGAATGTATTAAACGCGGAGAATTTGAAACAGTTATTAATTTACACACAATTGGCAAAACCTTAATAGCATTCAGAATTTATATTGGTATGTCCCAAAATGAATTGGCGGAAAAATTAGATGTTTCCCCTTCTCAGGTTTCACGTGACGAGAAAAACGAATATTTTGGAGCAACCATTGAGCGTATACAAAGCATCATGGAAGCAATGGGAATGACCTCCATTACAAAAATAGAGCCATCCACTGTTATTTCAGCATAAAAAGCTTATCAGTATTGGCTCCAAAAGCACCAAACCTTTTCATTGGTACTCTTGGGGCCCCTCTACTTCCATTTCATCCTGAGTCAATATATATTGTATATTTATCACTCATATAACCGATACATCCCTACAGAATTCGGAGCTGCATAACGGAATCCGAACTGTTCATATAATTTATCTGCAGGAATATCCGCAATTAAACTGACAAAAGAGCCTTTATATGTATGTTCATCTAAATAGGTTGTGATCTCTTCCATTATTTTTTTACCGAGTCCCTCTCCCTGATAGCACGGTTTTACCACAATATCTACTACATGAAATACAATTCCTCCATCGCCGATAACTCTCCCCATGCCAATTAAGGTTTCCTCATCATATATTGTGACGGCAAATAACGTATTAGGAAGCCCGATTTCAATCGCCGCTTTTTCCTTATTGCTCAGCCCTGCCTCGACACGGAGTTGATTAAAAGCTTCTATGGCTGGTGTTTGATACTTTATTTGATAATGTTCGTTCATTTTTGCTCATCCTTTTCAGCAAATTATGTCAGTTATTTTACCATTAAACCTCTGTTAAACGCTATGAATGTAATATCAATTTATCCTGATTTGTTCAAAAGATATAAACCTCCAACAGCTACCAGAGAACCATGCACTTTGCAGTAAACTCTCTATTCCTAAAAACTAAAAACAAGACATTAAAAACCCCCTGCCTACAATGCATGCATCATCGTAAGCAGAGGGTCGTACATTTTAAACAAATGTATTATTTATCAGCCAAGTTATAGAAAGAACTTAATCCGCCATATACACCCATGCCAGCTAGTTCATCTTCAATTCGAAGTAACTGATTGTATTTTGCTACACGATCGGTACGTGATGGCGCACCTGTTTTGATTTGACCAGCGTTGGTAGCCACTGCGATATCCGCAATGCTTGTATCTTCTGTTTCACCGGAGCGGTGGGAAATCACTGCTGTGTAGCCAGCGCGTTTCGCCATTTCGATGGCTTCAAACGTTTCGGTAAGTGTACCGATTTGGTTTACTTTTACAAGGATAGAGTTTCCGATTCCTTCCTCGATACCTCTGGAAAGTTTGTTGGTATTTGTAACAAACAAGTCGTCTCCTACCAGCTGTACTTTATCGCCGAGACGTTCTGTCAGTACTTTGAAGCCTTCCCAGTCGTTTTCATCCAGACCATCTTCAATCGAAATGATAGGGTATTTAGAAATCATTTCTTCATACCAGTTCACCATTTCTTCCGCAGTACGTACTACGCCTTCACCTTTTAGGTTATATTTGCCATCGCTGTAGATTTCAGAAGCAGCGACGTCCATTGCCAGCTTGACTTCTTCCCCGACTTTGTAACCGGCAGCTTCAATTGCTTCTACAATGGTTTGAAGTGCTTCTTCATTGGAACCAAGGTCTGGAGCAAATCCGCCTTCATCGCCGACACCAGTATTATAGCCTTTGGATCCCAATACTTTTTTCAAGGCATGGAAAATCTCAGCACCCGTGCGCAATGCTTCTTTGAAAGATTCTGCACCTACAGGCATAATCATGAATTCTTGGATATCCACATTATTATCCGCATGCTCTCCGCCGTTTAGAATGTTCATCATTGGTGTAGGAAGTGTTTTAGCATTAAATCCGCCAAGATAGTTGTATAAAGGAACTTCCAGGTGATTTGCTGCTGCGCGGGCTGCTGCCATGGATACGCCCAGGATTGCATTCGCACCTAATTTACCTTTATTTTCCGTGCCATCTAAATCAATCATTAAGGCATCAATAATATTTTGACGGGTAACATCTAAACCGATTAATTCAGGAGCGATATTTTCATTCACATTTTCTACTGCTTTTTCAACACCTTTTCCTAGATAACGATCTTTGTCACCATCACGTAATTCTACCGCTTCATATTCCCCTGTGGAAGCACCGCTTGGTACGATTGCCGAGCCGAATGCTCCAGATTCAGTGAAAATTTCTACCTCAACAGTAGGATTTCCTCTCGAGTCTAATATTTCTCGTGCGTAAACGTCCGTAATATATGGCATTATTTTTTCTCTCCTTTACATGTAGGTTATAAGTTTTTTTATTTTTTTATTAAAGATGACCCGGTCATTTCTTCCGGTTTTTCTACATCAAGTAAATCTAATAACGTTGGAGCTAAATCAGCAAGAATACCGCCGTCTCGTAATGCGACATCATCTTTGGTGACAATGATAGGCACCGGGTTGGTTGTATGAGCTGTCATTGGTTTATCTTCCAATGTGATAACTTCATCGGAGTTGCCATGATCCGCTGTGATAATAGCATGTCCGCCTAGTTCTGTAATTTTATCTACAATTTTACCCAAGCATTCGTCCACTGCTTCAATCGCATCGATTGTCGGCTGCAGCATACCTGAGTGACCAACCATGTCCGGATTGGCGAAGTTTAAGATAATAGCATTTTGCTCTCCGCCGTCAAGCTCTGATAATAACGCGTCCGTTACTTCATACGCACTCATTTCCGGCTGCAGGTCATAGGTTGCTACTTTCGGCGAATCGATTAGCACACGTTTTTCACCGTCAAATTCTTTTTCACGTCCGCCGCTCATAAAGAACGTCACATGTGGATATTTTTCTGTTTCTGCAATACGCAGCTGGTTCAGATTATTCTGTGCCAGTACTTCTCCGATTGTGTTGTCCAGATTTACCGGTTTGTATGCAACATCTCCGTTTACTGTTTCACTGAAATTCGTCATCATAACAAATTCCAGATTTTTTGGTGCATTTTCACCGCGGTCAAAATCTCTGAAATCATCATTCGCAAATGTTCTGGAAATCTGAATCGCGCGGTCCGGACGGAAATTATAGAAAACAACAGCATCCTCGTCCTCAATCGTAGCAACAGGTTCATCATTTTCATCTGTAATGACAGAAGGAATGACGAACTCATCATAGATGTCGTTCTTATAGCTGTCTTCTACCACTTCGGAAGCATGACGATAAGAAGGACCTTTACCATAAACCATTGCATCGTATGCTTTTTGCACACGGTCCCAACGTTTATCGCGGTCCATGGAATAATAACGGCCGGATACCGTTGCAATTTTACCTACACCAAGCTCTTTCATTTTATCCTCTGTCTGCTGCAGGTATTCATCAGCTGTTTGCGGACCGACATCACGGCCGTCCAAGAAGGCATGGACATATACTTCTTGTAAATCATGACTTTTTGCCAGTTCCAATAAAGCAAAAAGATGGTTGATGTGGCTGTGCACGCCGCCATCGGATAACAAACCGAACAGGTGCAATGCTTTACCTTTTTCTTTTGCATGTTTTACAGCATTCACAAGTTCTTCTACCTCAAAAAAGTCGCCATCTTCAATCGATAAGTTCACTCGTGTCAGGCTTTGGTAAACAATGCGACCGGCTCCGATATTCAAATGGCCGACTTCGGAATTTCCCATTTGACCGTCTGGTAAGCCAACAGACTTTCCTGATGCTGTCAGCTGATTATGGGCAAAAGCATTCCAATAACGGTCAAAATTTGGTGTTTTCGCTTGCTTGACTGCATTTCCTTTTTCTTCATCACGGATAGCAAAACCATCCAGAATAATTAATGCAGCTAATTTATCTTGACTCATTTTGTACCTGCCTCCACTAATTGAACAAAAGATTCAGGGTCTAAGCTTGCGCCGCCGACAAGTGCGCCATCAATATCGGATTGCGAAAGCAGTTCATCAATGTTCGCCGGTTTGACACTTCCGCCGTATTGGATAACGACTTGATCTGCGATATCTTTGGAAGTAATGTCTGCAATGACGTCACGTGTTTTCGTACAAACCTCATTCGCTTCTTCACTTGTAGCTGTTTTTCCAGTTCCAATGGCCCAAATAGGTTCATACGCAATAACGGTTTGTGCTACTTGCTCATCGGATAATCCAGCTAATGCTTTTTTCACTTGGCCGCCGACAACATCCATTGTTTCGTCTGCTTCCCGTTGTTCCAGCGATTCTCCTACACAAACAATCGGTGTTAAGCCATGTGCAAAAGCCGCTTTGGTTTTCTGGTTCACAGACTCATCTGTTTCTGCAAATAACTCACGGCGCTCGGAGTGTCCAATAACAACGTGGGTAACACCAATATCCGTTAACATAGCAGGACTTACCTCTCCGGTATAAGCTCCGGATTCTTCAAAGTGCATGTTTTGTGCTGCTACTTTTACATTTGTATCTTTAGCCTTTTCGACAAGCGCAGGTAAATGTACGAAAGGTGCACAAACAATTGCTTCTGTATTGCCGTCCGGTGTCTTTGGAGTGACAGCGTCCATAAAATCAGTAGCCTCGGCCAATGATTTATTCATTTTCCAGTTTCCTGCAATAATTACTTTTCGCATACGTTCACCTCATCTGTTTTATTATTTATCGTTTAACGCATCAACACCAGGAAGCACTTGCCCTTCCATAAATTCTAAGGAAGCTCCGCCGCCTGTTGATACATGATTCATTTCACTTGCCAGGCCGAATTTTTCCACAGCTGCTGCAGAATCTCCGCCGCCAATAATAGAAAATCCTTCTGTTTCTGCGACAGCATCAGCAACTGCTTTGGTACCGCCGGCAAACGCGTTTAATTCAAATACGCCCATCGGTCCGTTCCAAATCACTAAATTGGAATCTTTGATAATCGAAGTAAATTTATCGCGCGTTTTCGTACCGATGTCCAATGCTTCCCAATCAGCAGGGATTTGATCGATAGCTACAATTTTTGTATTGGCGTCTTCTGCAAAATCATCAGCTACAACGGCATCTACCGGTAAAACAAAGTTCACGCCTTTGTCTTTTGCTTTTTGCATAAATTCTTTTGCCATCTCGATTTTGTCTTCTTCTAATAAAGATTTTCCAATTTCATACCCTTGTGCTTTGACAAACGTATATGCCAATCCGCCGCCGACAATCAGGTTATCTACTTTATCAATCAGATTGTCAATGACGTTAATTTTATCTTTTACTTTTGCACCGCCGATAATTGCTGTGAATGGACGTTCCGGATCTTCCAGTGCATTTCCGAGAATTTCTATTTCTTTTTCCATTAATTGACCAGCTGCGGCAGGAAGTTTTGTTGCAACACCAGTTGTAGAAGCGTGCGCACGGTGTGCTGCTCCGAATGCGTCATTCACATAAACATCTGCCATATCAGCAAATGCATTCACGAGTTCTGGATCATTTTTCTCTTCACCAGCTTCAAAACGAACATTTTCAATGAGTAAAATGTCGCCATTGTTTAGTTGGTCAATCGCTTTATTGACTTCTTCTCCGTAGACTTCATCCGTTTTCAGAACGTCTTTGTCCAGTAATTCACTCAATCTTTTTGCTGCCGGATCCAGACGCAATTCATCTACAGCAGTTCCTTTTGGGCGTCCTAAATGACTTGCTAAAATCAGTTTCGCCCCTTTATCCGTTAACTCACGAATCGTCGGCAATGCAGCACGAATACGCGTATCATCCGTAATTTCACCGTCTTGTAAAGGCACGTTAAAATCAACACGGCAAAATACACGTTTTCCTTCTACTTGTAAATCAGAAATGGTTTTCTTATTCAACGGAATCCCTCCTAATTTGGTCTATACGACTCTCGCTATTATACCATTTTATCTTACTTCACTACTAATTCTATCGTATAAAAATGAAAATAGAGGAGGAATCCGCTCCCTCCTCTATTTACACCGTTCGGAGAGGCTCACCTTACAACGAACGTCATTTATAAACTTATAGTCCTTTTTCAGCCATGAATACAGCTAAATCTACACAACGGCTGGAATAGCCCATTTCGTTGTCATACCAAGAAACAGCTTTCACAAGGTTGTCTTCCATCACGATAGTAGATAGAGAATCGAAAATAGAAGAGTGTGTGTTTCCTACAATATCAGAAGAAACAATTGGGTCTTCTGTATACTCAAGGATTCCTTTCAGTTCTCCTTGTGCAGCTTCTTTCATTGCATTGTTTACATCTTCAGCAGTTACGTTTTTATCAAGTTCAGCAACTAAGTCTGTTAAAGAACCGTCTGAAGTTGGAACGCGTACGGCGTTACCGTTTAATTTACCGTCAAGTTCTGGTAATACAAGTCCAACTGCCTTAGCAGCCCCTGTTGAAGTAGGGATAATGTTTTGAGCAGCTGCACGTGCACGACGATAGTCTTTATGCGGTGAATCAAGGATTTGCTGGTCATTGGTATAAGAGTGGATAGTAGTCATCAGGCCACGCTTAATACCAAAGTTATCGTGTAATACTTTCGCAAATGGTGCTAAGCAGTTTGTTGTACAAGAAGCATTGGATATAACATGGTGTTTAGCCGGATCATATTGATCTTCATTTACACCCATAACCATTGTTAAATCTTCGCCTTTAGCCGGTGCAGAGATAACAACTTTTTTCGCTCCTGCTTGAATATGCTTTTCAGCGCCTTCTTTGCTCGTGAAGATACCAGTAGATTCGATCACGATTTCTACGCCGAGGTCTCCCCAGCCCAGATTTGCCGGATCTTTTTCAGAAAGTACAGTAATTTCTTTTCCATTCACAACAATATTAGAGCCGTTCACACTTACTTCGTCTTCTAATTTTCCATGGTTAGAGTCATATTTCAATAAGTGTGCAAGCATGTTTGCATCTGTTAAGTCATTGATTGCTACGATTTCCACTTGATCATTATTTAAAGCTTGACGAAATACGTTACGTCCAATTCTTCCAAAGCCATTAATACCAACTTTTACAGCCATATTAAATTCCTCCTAAGAATTTCTTGATTTTTTATTTATATAAAGAGGCTATCCTCTTAATATCATTTCTGCAGCACCTTGGTCGGTGATTAACATATTGCCCTTGCTCTGTTTAAAGTAAGAGGCAATTGCATGCCCTTTCGAAGCTCCCCCGGCAACAGTGATAACATGCTTAGAGGCATCGATATCTTCCAGTTGCAGACCTACTGTTTTCACTTTATAAACAATGTGGCCATCGACATCAAAGTAATAACCAAAAGCTTCTGAAACAGCTTGCTCTTCTTTTAATAAATCGATAACTTCTTGGGGAGATCTCCTTCTTTCTGCCATACGCAGTGCATCTCCGACACCGTGCAAAACAATGTCAGCATTTTTTATAACCGAGAGTGCATCGATGACATGGGGTTCTTGCATGATTAACTCATAAGTGGAATCACTGATCGGATCCGGTACATATAACATTCTGTACTGACTGTTCGATCTTCTGGCCATCTCCGAAACAATACGGGATGCTTGATTCTCCACTTTTTCCCCAATGCCGCCTCTTGCCGGAACAAATAATACATCCGTTCCTTCAGGCAATGGCTTCATCGCCTCTGCTGCCGCTGCGATGGTACTTCCGCCTGTTACAGCAACTGTGTTGTCGCTTTGCAAAATGGACTGCAGATAAGTCGCACAGGCCTTTCCCATCTCTGTCTTTATTTGAGGGTTATGGTCACTATCACCAGGCACTACAATGACATTATCGATAGACAGAGTGCTTTTTAACTGGTCTTCCAAGTTTTCCAACCGGGACAAATCTCCAATCAAAGCGGCGAGCTGATCCAAGACTACTTTTCCCTCATTGGTTATAAACATACCTTTTGCGGTAACTTCAACCAAACCTTGTCCATGCAAAAAATCGATTTCTCCACGAACATGCCGCTCTGTTAAATTTGCACTCTCTGCTAAAGCCCTCCTGCCAATTGGCTGATGCAAGTGCACATGCTGTAATAATGTGTACCTTTCCTGCATTACGCTGACCAATTCAGGTACGATTTTTCTCTGCAGGGCCATGATGGATTCCATTTAAACCAGTCTCCTCCAACGGGTTCGAAAACGTCCCATGTGGTTGTTTTATGTCCCGATTCATTTTTCATTATAACATACCTTCTATAGAAAGCAAAGAAAAGTCCTTATGATGATTAAGTACACCCACTTTATTTATTCCCATTGCCTGCGAACTTAAACACAAAATCTCCCGCTTAAGAAACAGCTGGTCATAAATTGACCCAACATAAAAAAGACATTTCCCTTAAAACGATTCCATTCGTTCAAAGAAAATGCCTCTTCATTATTCCGTCAACAGCCTGCTGATATTTTCTATGTTTATTTCATTTCCATATACTTCGCTTCCTTTATAAGCGATAACCGGAATCAGCAGCTGGTATGTTTCCAGTAAAGCATCTGATTGGTAAATATCTATTTCTTCCACAGGTATGTCATCCGTATTCAGTACATCTAATAATTCAAGGGCTTCGACACATAGGGGACAATTCTTTTTTGTATAAAACTTAATCATCTCTTCTATCCATTCTCCTTTTACGCTTTGCGGAAGATGGAATATCCAGCTCTTCCCGGTATTTCATTACGGTTCTTCTCGCTACATACATATGATACAACGTCTCCAGCTTTTCACGAATTTTTTCATCGGAGAGCGGGCTTGTCTCGTCTTCTTCAGCTATAATCTGGCGGACATGCTGTTTCACCACCACGCGGGCAACCCCTTCCCCCTTCCGTGCTTCACGCTGCAAGAGGTATTTGACCCGGAGAATACCCGCATCTGTCTGCAAATATTTATGGCTGATGGTCCGGCTGATAGTAGAAACATGAAGGTTCAGCGCATCCGCAATTTCCTGCAATGTTAAAGGTTTTAAAGCAGCTATGCCTTCTTCAAAAAAGCCCAGCTGTTTATTTACAATAATGCGCAAAACCTGTTCCAGCGTTTTCCCGCGGTATTGAATTGCCTGCTTCAGCATCTCTACTTCTTTCTTCTTTTCTTTTAAATAAGCCGCTCCATCTTTTGGCATAGTCATCTGTAACATATCATCCCGAATTTGAATGGTCGGGCTTGACCAATTAAAAAAGGATAAACGCCATTCCCCATCTTCTTTAAAAACAGCTGCTTCCGGAATAATATACGCTGTCTCTTCTTGATCCAATAGTTTTCCAGGATTCGGATGACATAATTTCATATTCGCAATCAACCTGCCGGCCTCGTCAGCTGTAATCGCATACGTTTCAGCTAAAGTGTCGATATCCTCTTCTGCAATCAGAAACAAGTTATTTTCAAATAAGTCATCCAGAAAAGGATAATCGCAATCCATTTCTTTCAACTGCAAACGAATACATTCTTGTAAACTTCTGGCCCCGATTCCCGGCGGATCCAGCGCTTGCAAATAGGACAGCGCCTGCTCTATGTCTTCGATAGATAATTGGCAGCTTTCCGCCCATGCTTCCATTGATATATCCAAATAGCCATTTTCATCCAAAGAATCGATCCCGAACAAAACAGCTTGTTTTATTCTTTCCTCTGGAATAGACAGCATATACAGACTCTCTTTTAACTGCTCGTACATGTTTTTTTTCGAGGCATTCATATTTTCAAATGCATCGGTTTCCCCATGAAATTGCGTCAGGACCTGCTTATCAATCGGCTGGACATCTTCAATCAATGGGTTTTCCTCCGCCATTTTCTGTACATAATCGTATAATTCAATACCAGACAATTGAAGGATTTCAATAGACTGGTGGAGCGATTGATTCATTTTCCAGGTCAGTGCTTGCTGTAATACCAGGCTCTGCTGCATGCTTCCCCCTCCCTTTTTCAATAGATTATGCTATTGAATTGTTATCATATGCCTTTCCGAACGATACAACTCCTATACTTTCTTTACCTGATTTTCCATCGTTCCAATTCCTTCAACTTCTAACCTTACATAATCCCCTGCCTGAAGCAGTCCGGATGGTTCCATTGCCAAACCAACACCATCTGGTGTCCCTGTTAAAATCATATCCCCCGGCTCCAAGGTCATGATTTCAGAAATAAAGTTGATTAAGAAAGGAATATCAAAAATAAGATGCTCAGTATTCGAAGACTGGCGCACTTCGCCATTGACATACGAACGGATATCTAATGTATGCGGATTGTCTACCTCTTCTTGGGTAACGATCCACGGCCCGACAGGCGTTGTATGATCCAACGATTTCCCCTGCAGCCATTGCGGTGTCCGTTTTTGCATATCCCGCGCCGAGGTATCATTGCCAAGTGTATATCCAGCAATATAATCAAAAGCATCTTCTTTGCTGACTTTAGAAGCTGTTTTTCCGATAACCACAGTCAATTCCACTTCATAGTCTAATTTTTCAGTAATTGACGGATAATAGATAGCATCTTCCGGTCCAATTATCGCATTGTCAAACTTCGCAAATAAAACGGGATAGTCCGGAATATCCGATTGCATCTCATGGACATGTTCTTGATAATTTTTACCGACACAAATGACTTTTTTAGCTTTTCCAAGCGGCATACCCAAATGGACGTCTTGAAGCGAAAAAGTTTCATACTCTGCTACTTTAGGCATTATTTTTTGTAATGCTTCGATATGTTCCTCTGCCTGCGCATAAAAAGCAGTCGGATCTGCAGGAAGCGTTGTTTCTCCAAATTGTTCAGATAACCTTTCCACATCTGCAACAGCATCCGAATCCGTTACAACACCAACACGCAAATTTTCATTTTTCTCTTTCTGATAGGCTACTAATTTCATCTTTTTCCCTCCCTTCTTCTTATTATAGTCGAGATAACCCAGGGAAATAAAGTGAAACTTCCTTCCGTGGGGGTTCTTTCCCCACGGAAGGTTAGTTGAGCGAATCGGGCCGTTACTGGGTGTTGGATCTCCCACTTAGAGATATAATTTTCATTCACTTTTTAAAGTGGGAGTCTTACAGCCAGTTACACTGCGGTAAATAGATATGTCATAATTTTTTCAACCTTATTCGAGTGTTTTCGTGCTATACTGGGAATCGGGAAAACGTAAAAGAAAGGGGATACAACCAATGAAGAAGCAATTATTTTTTATCGTGATTATTCTAACGGCTATGCTGGCCGCTTGCGCAAGTAATGATGCTGATACAGCAGAAGACGATGACGACGAGTTACCAGAACTAGCCGCTTTGGAAGTAGATTTTGATGTTCCTGAACATGTAGAAGTCGGAGAAACAATTGATTTAACTGCACATGTCAGCTTTGACGACGAGCCCGTTGAAGATGCCAATGAAGTATTATTCGAAATCTGGACGCAAGGAAACGCTGATGACAGTGTAGAATTCGAAGGAGATCATCAAGAGAACGGCACCTATACAGCAAGTTTTACCTTTGAAGAAGAAGCAGTTTACGAAATGTATGCACACACCACCGCAGAAGGGCAGCATATTATGCCTTTAGAAACTGTTATCGCAGGTGATGCCGAACCATCTGAAGAAGATGCCCATGACGAAATGGATCACGAGCATCACGAACACGGCACTGATGAGGACGACGATGAGCAGGAAGAGGAATAAGGGATATATTTCACTCTGCTAGCTGATGCACGTTCCTTTTTGACTTAGAATTCGTTATACTATGAACGAGAAAGTCAAGTGGAGGGATATATGTTGATCCAGGTGTACACGGACGGAGCCACCAACGAAAAAATAGAAAAAAGCGGCGCCGGCATTTATATAAAGTCCGGGGAAAAGAAGCTGGAATACGCTGTTCCTCTGCCATATATGTCCAATCATGAAGCAGAATTTTATGCTATCATAGAAGCATTAACCATTTGCCAAACAGAATTTAAGGGCGAAATCCTGTCTTTCCGGACAGATTCCAAGATAGCAGCAGAAGCGGTCGATAAAGGAAAGACAAAAAACAAGAACTTTCTTCCTTTACTGGAAACCATCCAGGCGCAAACATCAGATTTTCCATTTTTATTTATTAAATGGATTCCCGAGAAAGAAAACCGCAAAGCAGATCAACTGGCACGAAAAGCAATCCACCAACAAACATCGTGATGCGCAGGATGACGTGCAGGGGAGGAATGTAAAATGAGGAACATACCATTGAAAGAACAAAGCATTGTATTAATTGGTTTTATGGGAGTTGGAAAAACAACGATTGGTCAAGCTGTTGCCCAAAAACTATACCGAGATTTTATTGATATTGACGAAGAAATTGAACGCAGATTTCAGATGCATCCCAAAGAAATTTTTGCAAAACATGGAGAAGCAACCTTTCGTCAATACGAAAAAGAAATCATTTCTGAAATATGCCATAAACGATTAAAAGTTATTTCATTAGGCGGCGGTGCTTTTCTTCAAAAAGAAGTTCAGGATATTTGTTTTGCTACTACTACTGTTTTCTTCCTCGATTTGTCTTGGGAAAACTGGAAAGAACGGATAAGTTTATTAATGGACAATCGCCCTGTTTTACAAGGTAAAAATATGGATGAAATCAGAAAGCTTTTTGATGACCGTCAGCCAATTTATGAACAACATCATTCCCGCGTTATAACGGATAACCAGGAAATAGAAGAAGTGGCTGATTATATTGTAGCGTCCTTAAAATTAGCTTGGGAGCTTTATGAATGATTGCATGTAAAAGCGAAGAGCGCATAAAAATAAGCCAAAGTTTGAAAACCTTGGCTTATTTTTTATGCTATTATCTTATTGTTCTTTACGCTCAAAGATGTCGTCAATCAAGCCATATTCTTTAGACTGTTCTGCACTCATGAATTTATCACGCTCTGTATCATGCTCAATAACTTCTAAAGGCTGACCAGTATTTTCAGACATGATGCGGTTCATACGTCTTTTAATTTCAATAATTCTATTAGCATGAATCTCGATGTCTGTTGCTTGACCTTGCGTACCTCCTAGAGGCTGATGAATCATAATCTCACTGTTTGGCAATGCAAAACGTTTGCCTTTTTCGCCGGCGTTAAGCAAGAACGCTCCCATAGAAGCTGCCATACCAATGCAGATAGTAGATACATCTGATTTAATAAAGTTCATTGTATCAAAAATGGCCATACCAGCTGTGATAGAACCACCAGGAGAATTAATATATAACGAGATGTCTTTTCCTGGATCTTCTGCTTCTAGGAATAAAAGCTGTGCTACAATGGAATTGGCCACGTTATCATCAATGCCGCTGCCAAGCAGAATAATCCGGTCTTTTAATAGACGGGAGTAAATATCATATGCACGTTCACCGCGATTTGTTTGTTCAATAACTGTAGGTACTAAATTCATTTAAAAATCCTCCTTAAGTTGCCAATTTTAATGGCTGATGATTTTTTCTATACTTCATATGATAGCTTATTGGTCAATAAAGGTCAAACAAAAAGTTTCGCCAAATTTATACTTTAACCATCATTCCCGATTTTATGTTTGTTAAACATGAGGGATAAAAAAAGACAAAGGATAAGAACATCTCAATCCCTTGTCTTTCTAAACTTCATTAAGCGCGCCCAGGAGGACTCGAACCTCCGACAAACCTGGTACCGGAAACCAGTGCTCTATCCAACTGAGCTATGGGCGCATGATATTTATTAAAAACACAACTTTCATTATACATATGAATCCCTTTGGAGACAAGCCCTTTTCTATATTTTGGTGAAAAGTTCTTTTGACTTATTTAAATCCTCCCCCATTTCTCTCAGAATAGTTGTCCCATGGCGACGTAAATGTCATACTATACGTAACTCATGAAAGAAAATGCCATACGGAAGGAGGAAAAATGATGAGTCTAAAGTCAAGTATCTATAAGATATTGCGTATATGGAATGATGTTGATGCAGTCAAAAAAGGAAAAGTAGGAAAACGAATCGGCAGACGTGTAACGGGGCGTGCTGCTGGAAAATCGATTCGAAAATTATTTAAATAGATTCCCTTCTCATGATACAAATGATTCTTTTATTATGGATGAAGAGGTATTATAACTCACCCCTATTAAATTGAATCAGAGAGGTCTTCAAAACGGAGTCATTAGGTAAGGAAAAACCGTTGATATAGTATATTTGAGAAAAAAGAGGTGGGGTATCCTCTGAATTAGACAGAAAAACTAAGATTGGAACAACCTGCCGTTTCTCAAAGTATAGCAAATAATAACTTTATGAATCAAATGGTTATTACAAACAGTACCTTGATGCCAAAAGTACGGCACAAATTTATTAAAAGTTATTATTGTAAGGTAAGGAAGCGTATCATGTCTTATATCATAATTATCATATATGTTACTATTCTTGAAGTGGTATACTCTGTTTTTGATGAAAAAGTAAAAACAAGTTGGGTTTTTTCAGTTTTTAGAATTTCTTCGGTTGTCAGCTTGTTCATTGTCAGTATAAAACTAGAAGGATTTTTGTTTTATTTAGGAATTATTGTTGTACCGGTTGTCTCTATTATTATTATTCGTTTATTTTTTTCTGAAAATAAAACAACGATTAAAAATGATATACTGTTTTTCTTTTTTATGGTAATTTTTGTATTAGTGATGCGATATTAAAGATTTAATTTTTAAATCCATTTATTATCCCTTCCATCAGTTTGCAGTCTGTAATTCTATAAGCATTAAATTAAACAACTTCATCATCATTATACAATTTGTTTACATCACAAAAAAGAAATGACGTTGGCGAATGTTCATCCCACCCCTTATTAATATAGGTTCAAGATTTCTTTCACCAACGTCACACACGTACAATCTTTTACATTTGAATAAAGTATGTCCCTTTAAAAAACTCGTGCATTTTCTCACAAGAAGGTGCAAAAAGGAATTCTTCTCTTAGAGAAGGGTTTAACACCGGTTCACTTCATTCATATGCTTTTATCAAACTTTCTCACGGACAAGGCTGGTTAAATGTTCCATCGCCTCTTCTTCATCTTCTCCTTCGATAATAAGCTTAATTTCTACCCCTTTCGTCAGAGCCAGACTCATCAATCCCATAATGCTCTTAGCATTCACTTTTTTTTGATCATTCTCTAAAAATATATGTGAATCAAATCGATTGGCCTCTTGCACAAAATAGGCAGCAGGTCTCGCTTGCAGTCCCGAATCCAATTCAATCTTCACCGTTTTTTCAACCAACAAATTCACTCTCCTGTCTGTAAGTAAACGCCTCCATTTTTTTGCATGCAGATAAACATCTGCATCTGATTTTGGGCGGTGTTTTATTATGCTGTTCTCTGCATTATATCATATTCTGCGGATGCTAGCATTAATTACCAAGCTGTAACTCTCCTCTTCTGATCTTTTCTGCAAATTCATCAATTTTCTTCAGACGGTGATTCACACCGGATTTAGATATCTTTCCGCTGCTGACCAATTCACCTAATTCTTTTAATGAAATCTCTTCATATTGAACCCGCAATTTGGCGATTTCTTGTAATTTCTCCGGAAGTTGTTCTAATCCTACAGTCCGTTCAATCAATTTAATATTTTCTACTTGGCGGAATGCTGCACCGATCGTTTTATTTAAATTTGCCGTTTCACAATTTACAAGCCTGTTTACGGAGTTTCTCATATCTCGGACGATACGTACATCTTCAAATTTTAATAACGCCTGATGGGCCCCAATCACGCTTAAAAAAGCAGTAATTTTCTCCGCTTCTTTCATGTATACAATATAGCCGTTTTTCCGCTCTAATGTTCTGGCATGCAAGTCATATTCATTAAGTATGGATTTCAACGCTTCCGCATGTTCCTCATAATAATTAAATATTTCTAAATGATAAGAAGATGTCTCCGGATTATTCATTGATCCGCCGGCCAGGAAGGCGCCGCGAAGATAAGCCTTTCGACAGCAATCTTTATCGATGTATTTTTGAGAAATAGCACGCGTGATTTGATATTGATTTTCAATTAAATCTAAATCCTCTAATAAAGATTGCACACCGTCTTTCATACGGACAATATAAACATTATTCTTTTTTAATTTCATTTTTTTACGTACCAGCAGTTCTACCGGCAGCGTATAGTTTTGTTTGATTAATGTGTAGATACGCCTTGCAATTGCTGCGTTTTCCGTCTGGACATCCAAGCCATAACCTTGCTTTGATATAGAAATAACGCCATTCATTCGAACGAGTGCAGCCAGCTCGGCAAACTGACAGCAAGAATCCGATTGAATAGCGGTTAGTTCTTTCTTGATATCTGATGCGAAGGACATCGTATCACACTCCTTCCCCTTTTGAGCACTTTGCACGTTAAAGAGCGGGAGATGTATGCCGTCCCACTCTCTATACTATAAAAACTGATAAAGCATCTCAGCTATTTTATCATTATTATGACGGAGTGTTCCATCTTTATGCTTCACAACAATGTTTCCGGGAAAGACCTCTACATTCATCGATTGTAAGCGCCCAATGTCCGCTTCTACAGGAATTGCTTTCTCTTCTTTATAAATTTCCTGCGTTTCTGCATCTATCGGCTGATCATGGACGATTACGTAATCAATACAAGTATCGCCGACATGATCATGAATCGCCTGCACATGATCTGCTGCAGAATAATTGGTTGTTTCTCCGTCCTGCGTCATGATATTACAAACATATACAATTTTAGCTTCTGTATTCAATAATGCTTCCTTCACTTCCGGAACAATTAAATTCGGCATAATAGAAGTATAGAGACTTCCTGGAGAAATAACAATCAAATCTGCCTTTTGAATCGATGCCACAGCGTTAGGTAACGGCTGCAGAGGCTGCGGTTCTAAAAAGACATGCTTAATCTTCTTACCAGACAGCGGGATATTTGATTCGCCGTGGATAATCTCACCATCTTCCATAATCGCATGTAAAGACATATTTTCATTTGATATCGGATATATATTCCCTTTTACATTTAACACCCGGGAAATCTCTTTGATGCCTTGATTAAAATTGCCGGTCATCGATGTCATGGCTGCTAGTAATAAATTGCCTAAGGAATGACCTGTCAATCCATTCCCTTGTTGAAACCGGTGCTGGAACAACTCTAACAGCATCGGTTCTGCGTCCGATAAAGCTGCAATGACATTTCGAATATCTCCAGGTGCAGGCATTTCCATTTCTGAACGAATCCTGCCTGTACTGCCGCCGTCATCCGCAACGGTGACAATAGCTGTCAAATCCACGGGCAGATCTTTTAACCCCCGAAGTAAAACCGGCATCCCTGTCCCTCCGCCAATAGCTGTAATTTTGGGAACATCACTCATGACGATGGATCCTTTCTTTTTGCAATATCTCTATGAGTAACATGGGTAATATAATCATCGCTGAATTGCTTTGAAAAATATTCAGCCAAAGCAACGGAACGATGTTGTCCGCCTGTACAGCCGACAGCAATGACTAACTGTGACTTTCCTTCTTTTTTATACTGGGGAAACATAAAACGGAATAAATCATTTAATTTCTCTGTAAACAGCTGCGTATCTGACCATTTAAACACATAGGAATCCACTTCCTGATTTAAACCGGTTAAAGGTTTCAGCGCAGATACATAATGCGGATTTGGCAAAAAACGTACATCAAAAACTAAATCGGCATCAATCGGAATGCCATATTTAAAGCCAAACGATACGAAGTGAACCGAAAATACTTCCTGTTTTTCTTCTTTATACAATTGGAGAATTTTCTCACGTAAATCTCTTGGCTTCAAATCTGATGTATCAATAATCCGTTGAGAACGGCCTCGCAATTCATCTATAATCACCCGCTCCTGATGGATTCCATTTAAGGGGAGTCCGCCAACCGCCAAAGGATGAGAACGTCTGGTTTCTTTATACCTCGACACTAATGTTTCATCTGCAGCATCTAAAAACAAGATATGGCTCTGAATCCATGGCTTATGGCTTATCGCGTCTAAAGCCTTATATAAGGAATCGAAAAATTCTCTTCCTCTGAGATCCATGACAAGTGCCACTTTTTGAATGGTATTGGAAGCATCCTTCATTAATTCTAAAAATTTGGGAAGAAGTGCAGGAGGTAAATTATCTACACAATAATAACCTAAATCTTCAAAGCTTTGTACCGCAACTGTTTTCCCGGCTCCTGACATTCCCGTAATAATAACGAGCTTTGTTTCTTTTTCCTGTTTCACTAAACTCTCCCCTTTCCAACCTCTTCCAACAAACAACTGTACTATTCTATATCTGCTTTATATTATATTAGAAAACACATCATTCGCCAAGCTATTGGGTGGATAACCTCCAATGTTGTCAGGTTAATGAATTTTGTGAAATTTACTCAAATTATGCGCTAAAGAATAAGCATATAATCCTTGCTGTTCCAGGATAAACATGCTCTCTATTATTATGCATGCTTTTGGTTAGAGTCC
>NZ_JBHTKK010000026.1:0-59075 GCF_042675985.1 Oceanobacillus locisalsi | reverse complement strand
ACCTTTCGTACCCATTGTCTTTTTTTCAAAATAAAACACCATTTATATCTGAAAATTACAATAATAAATTAAAATTTACAAATCACATTGCTTGCTTTTTCATTTATTTTTTTATGCAACGCTAGTGTAAAAAAATGAAGTCATTTATTTCGAGTTATATAGTGTCAACCTTCATCATTTAATAATTCTTCTTCATGATACATCTATAGAAGAAGAACTGATGAATTCTCTCAAAAGACTCCTGAATGAACCGGGTTATTACTGGCTGAAAGTTATCTGTTTAGAATTTTCTATTTTTTGTATTCTTTAAGCCGGGATCTTACAGCCAGTTGCACTGTGTTAAAATTAATTTTCTATTTGATTAAAATTCTAGAAAAGGAGTCAAGCAAACTTGCCTGTTAAGATTAAGATTCAAACATTTTCTCACGATATTCTCTAGGAGAAACAAGTTGAAATTTCTTGAAAACACGATGAAAATACGAATAGGAGCCAAACCCACAGTTTTGAGCGATGTTTTCTAATGTCATTGTTGTATATTTCATCTGATTGATTGCAGTAGAAATCCGAATCGATTGTGCATATTCAACCATTGTTTGTCCAATATATTCTTTAAAAAGGTGGACACACCTTGATACGCTCATATCACAATAATTTGCAATATCTTTTATCATGAAGTCTTGGTTTGTTGCATTCTCTTCAATATAGCGCATCATCTTGGTAACAATATAAGGTCTGTTAATGTCTGTTGATTTCTTATCCAGTGAGCGCTCAAGAGCTACACAAAGTGCACTTAGCAGATAGTGAGTTAATTTATTATTTTTCTCTTTTTCCGGTCTTCTTTCTTCAATAAAAAGAGACTGCCATAAATTTAACACAGTATGGTCTATAGCAATTTTTGAAAGTACAGGCCTATCACGAAAAAGCTGGTCAACTTCTTCTCCTTCACAATATAAGCTATAGTCACCACTTTGTTGGCCTCCTGTTACGTGTAGTTCATAAGCTTCTCCTGGCTTCACAATTAATAGGTCGCCTTTTTCAACATGATGCGTTTCATTATTTACTTTGATTTTTGCTTTTCCTTCGATTTGTAATCGAAACAGGTAAGCAGCATAACGAGATTTATGCATGGTGTGAAATAATTGGTTATGATATGAATATCCACAAAAGTTAACTCTCATATTTTACTCCTTTTATAATCAAATCGTTCATGTTTTGATTATATCATTTATGTTCAGTTTATTGAAAATCCTTTATTATAGTAATTAGACTATTTGCAAATGAAAGGGTTAACACCTGTGAAAATTGTTTTTCTGTTAAAGGGCTTAACTGGAAATTTACGCAAATAAGACAACCAAGGAGGTACAAACATGAATATCGTAGTATGGAACGAAAATCGCCACGAAAAAACAAATGAAACCGTTGCCTCCATTTACCCAAATGGAATCCATGGAGCAATCGCCGGCTTTTTATCAGAAGCAGGGCATGACGTAACAACCGCAACATTAGACGAGCCGGAGCACGGTTTAACGGAAGAATTGTTGAACAATACAGATGTCTTGGTCTGGTGGGGACATAAAGCACATGATGAAGTACAGGATGCTATTGTAGAGCGTGTAAAACAGCGTGTATGGGACGGCATGGGATTAATTGTGCTTCATTCCGGCCATTTCTCTAAAATCTTTCAAACGCTTATGGGTACAGGCTGCGATTTAAAATGGCGCGAATCCGATGATACCGAACGTGTCTGGAATGTGGATCCATCGCATCCAATTGCCAAAGGAATCGGCGAGTATTTTGAAATTGAAAAAGAAGAAATGTACGGAGAGCATTTTGATATTCCAGCACCGGATGAGTTAATTTTTGTCAGCTGGTTTACCGGTGGAGAAGTTTTCCGAAGCGGTGCGACATTCAAGCGCGGCCGGGGAAGGATTTTTTATTTCCGTCCTGGTCATGAAACGTATCCGACGTACCATCAGGCTGAGGTCCAACAAGTGATCAAAAATGCCGTAGAGTGGGCGAAGAATCAAGATACACCAAAACATACGTATGGAAACTATCAACCTATTGAAAAATAAATCCAAGTAGAGAGGAAGAAGTAAATGAGTCTAAAAATAGCAGTTATCGGATGCGGCAGTATTGCAAAAAATCGCCATCTGCCGGAATATGCAGCAAATGAACATGCAGCAATCACAGCAGTTTGTGATATTGTCCAGGAACGGGCGGAAGAAGCGGCTGCAACATACCAAGCAAAAGCGTATACAGATTATAAGGAACTGTTGAAACAAGATGACATTGATGCTGTCAGTGTTTGTCTGCCAAATTACTTGCATGCGCCAGTCAGTGTCGATGCACTGAATGCCGGCAAACATGTCCTTTGCGAAAAGCCAATGGCAACTTCTGCGGAGGAAGCAGATCAGATGATTGAAGCGGCGAACCAGAGCGGAAAGAAATTGATGATTGGGCATAATCAGCGTTTTGTTTCCTCTCATCAAAAAGCGAAAGACTTGATTGCATCGGGAGCAATTGGAAAGGTTTACAGCTTCCGTACAACATTTGGGCATGGCGGTCCAGAGGGCTGGAGCGCTGACGGCAAAGAGAGCTGGTTCTTTAAAAAAGATGAAGCTTTTATAGGCGCCATGGGAGATTTAGGCGTGCATAAAGCAGATTTAATCCGTTATGTATTACAGGATGAATTTGCAGAAGTTGGTGCATTCGTGGAAACAAGTGCGAAAGAAGATGCTGATGTTGATGACAATGCGACGTTGATACTCAAATCAGAGAAAGGCACGATTGGAACATTAGCAGCCAGCTGGGCGTATACAGCAAAAGAAGATAATTCCACGGTGATTTATGGGGAGAAAGCTACATTACGTTTGGAAGATGACCCAACGTATTCGCTGGTCGCTCAGTATGCGAATGGTGAAACAGTCAAATATGAACTTGGCGGCATTCAATCCAACGATGAAGGCGGACAGACCACAACGCATGTGATCGATCATTTTATTGAATCGATTCAGAACGATACCACGCCTCTTATTGATGGGGAAGAAGGAAAGAAATCACTGGCTATTATTCTGGGAGCCTTAGAATCAGTCGAAACGAAAAGAATTTATTCATTGGAGAAGTGACAGGTCATGAAGAGGTTAAGAATGGGCCTGATTGGTGTAGGGGGAATTGCGGAAAACCGCCATATCCCCGCCTATCAGGCACTGACGGAACATGTTGAAATCGTAGCGGTCCAGGATGTCAATCTTGTGCGGGCCAAAGAAGTGGCAGAGAAGAATGCGATTCCCAATGTGTTTGAGGATTATTTGAAAATGTTTCCGCATGTGGATGCTGTGACTATCTGCACGCCAAATAAATTTCACGAACCGATAGCGGTTGCCGCTTTGAATCAAGGGGTTCATGTTTTATGCGAGAAACCAATGGCAATGAATGCAGATGAAGGAAAGCGGATGTTAGAAGCGGCGGAAGCGAATAACAAAATATTCATGATTGGCTACCATTATCGTTTTGTGGATTCGGTGATGTTAGCCAAAGAATCGATGCAGGAAGTAGGAGCGCCTATTGTTACGCGGGTGCAAGCCTTGCGTCAAAGGAAAGTTCCGGGCTGGGGCGTATTTATCAACAAACAGCTGCAAGGCGGCGGAAGCCTGATTGATTGGGGGTGTCATTTATTGGATGCCGCATTCTGGCTATTGGCACCTTCCAAACCGATAGAAGTCAGTGCGCAAACTTATCAGCGCTTAAGTAAGCAGCCAAATCAGGTCAACGATTGGGGAAGTTATGATCATGAAGCGATGGACGTGGATGATCATGTAAGTGCCTATATTCGTTTTGATGATGGGAGCACCTTGTTATTTGAATGCTCCTGGGCTGCAAATATCAAAGCGGATAAAACACATATTTCCATATCCGGCGAAAACGGCGGGGTAAATGTATTCCCTTATGAATTCTATCAGCCGAAGCATCATAGAATGATGGAAACACGTGCTGATACGAAGGAAGATCAACAGGAAGCGGCCTTTTTGCAAGCACAAAATTTTGTAGATGCATGCTTGGGGAAAGATACATTGAAAAGCAATCCCAAAGATGCGCTCTTGGTAACGAAAGTCATCGATGCCATTTATGAAAGCAGTGAACAGGGTAAAAGTATCTCGATTAACTAAAGGGAGGCCAAAAAAATGAAACTAGGCGTATTTACGGTTTTATTTGCAGATAAAAAGCTAGAAGACATGCTGGATTATGTAAAAGGTGCTGGATTGGATGCGGTAGAAATAGGGACGGGCGGTAACCCTGGAAACGCTCATTGTCCCATGGATGAGTTGCTGGAAAACAGTGATAAGCGAAAGGAATTTAAAGATAAGGTTGAATCACGCGGGTTAACGATCAGTGCGCTGAGCTGTCATGATAACCCCGTTTCTCCAAATAAAGCACATGCCAAAGCAAGTCATGATACATTCATCAAAACGGTGCGTTTGGCGGAGATGCTGGATGTTCCGGTCGTCAATACATTTTCTGGTACGCCGGGTTCCAATGAAGACTCAAAATATCCCAATTGGCCGGTAACACCTTGGCCAACGGAATACTCCGATATCTTAAACTGGCAATGGGAAGAAAAGTTGATTCCATATTGGAAAGAGCAAGGACAATTTGCCGAAGATCATGGCGTAAAAGTTGGTTTGGAGCTGCATGCTGGCTTTCTTGTCCATACACCGTATACTATGCTGAAGTTGCGGGAAGCAACGAATAATGCGATTGGTGCGAACCTTGACCCGAGTCATTTGTGGTGGCAGGGAATCGATCCGGTAGCTGCTATCAAGATTCTTGGTAAAGCGGATGCGATTCACCATTTCCATGCCAAAGATACGTACATTGATCAGGACAATGTGAATATGTATGGATTAACCGATATGCAGCCGTATGGAGAAGTACAGACGCGGGCCTGGAGCTTCCGTTCGGTAGGATATGGGCACAGTGTAAAAGAATGGTCGGATATCGTGAGTGCGCTCCGGACGTATGGTTATGATTATGTGGTCAGCATCGAACATGAAGATCCGATTATGTCGATTGAAGAAGGTTTCCATAAAGCGGTGCAAAATTTAAAACAGGTGAATATCACAGAGCCTCCAGCTTCAATGTGGTGGGCTTAGTTAGAGTAATTGAAACAAAAGTCTATTCTATATTGCGTAATAGAATAGGCTTTTGTTTCTGTTATAGTTTTCAATTTTTGACAGATGAGACAATTCATTAACGGTAGGGTATCCATTTGACTGTCCTTTCTTATCCATAACGATTATGATGAGAGTAATGATAAATGTTCTGATTTATGTGTGTTTTCTGGTTTTTGTGGTGTGATTTGCAGTAACTCAATTTGTTCACTTTAAAAAGTAGCTTCCTTACCATAGGAACAAAGGTAAAGTGTAAGGCTACCGCTGCGGCGGACCGTTGTACGTCGGAAAGCGGAGGGCTTGGCCGGAGCGGTCGCTACACACCATATCCTGTTCAAAAAATAGCAGGATGATTGAAATCAAAGCAAGCATAATAATAGTAATCATGTTCATCCTGGTACAGCAAGAGTTATATGCTTATTCTTAGGTGCGAAAGTTGAGCAGCAATATGAAAAAACATTCCATGTTACTCAGGAAGGGGAGTCGAGAATATGAAAAAAACATGGTGGAAAGAAGCAATAGTGTATCAAATTTATCCAAGAAGTTTTAAGGATTCCAATGGAGATGGTATCGGCGATATTCCAGGCATTATTGCTAAATTAGATTATTTAAAGGATTTAGGAATCGATGTTATCTGGGTAAGTCCTGTCTATCAATCTCCTAATGATGATAATGGTTATGATATCAGCGATTATCAGGCGATTGCTGAAGAGTTTGGGACCATGGCTGACTTTGACGAGCTTTTGGAAAAAGTACATCAAAAAGGAATGCGTCTGATTATGGATTTAGTTATTAATCATACTTCCGATGAACATCCTTGGTTTATCGAGTCCAGATCATCGAAGGATAATCCATACCGCGACTATTATATTTGGCATCCCGGGAAAAAGAATGGAGAGGAGCCGAATAACTGGGAATCGATTTTCGGAGGTTCCGCTTGGAAATATGATGCGCAGACAAAAGAATATTTTATGCACATTTTTTCGGAGAAACAGCCTGATTTAAATTGGGAAAATCAAGCAGTACGCAACGATTTATACAAAATGGTGAATTGGTGGCTGGATAAAGGAATTGATGGTTTTCGAGTGGACGCAATCACTCATATTAAAAAGAAACCAGGGCTTCCTGATATGCCGAATCCGAAGCAG
The DNA here is from genome assembly GCF_042675985.1 of Oceanobacillus locisalsi. Lineage (NCBI taxonomy): Bacteria > Bacillati > Bacillota > Bacilli > Caryophanales > Bacillaceae > Oceanobacillus > Oceanobacillus locisalsi. Next base: position 52,756 of record NZ_JBHTKK010000026.1, on the reverse strand, counting down.
AAAAAGTATGTTCCTTCTTTTAAAGGGCATATGAACCAGGACGGTATCCATGAATTTTTGCAGGAGTTTAAGAAAGCAACACTTGATCATTACGATATCATGACTGTTGGAGAAGCCAATGGGGTAAAGCTTTCGCAGGCAGATGATTGGGTTGGGGAAGAGCATGGCGTGTTTGATATGATTTTTCAATTTGACCATCTCAATCTTTGGGGACGTGAAGCTGGTGAGGAGTTTGATTTAGAAGAGCTGAAGCGTGTGTTTACTACCTGGCAGAAAGGGCTTGCGAATATCGGTTGGAATGCATTGTTTTTAGAAAACCATGATCAGCCGCGTTCTGTTTCCAGCTGGGGAGATACAGCGCATTATCATATGGCTTCGGCAAAAGCTTTTGCTGTATTATACTTTATGATGCAGGGAACGCCGTTTATTTATCAAGGGCAGGAAATAGGAATGACCAATGCCCCGTTTGAATCGATTAAAGAGTATGATGCAGTGGATGCAATCAATTTCTACCAGGAACAGCTGGAAAATGGGGTTCCTGAAGAACAAATATTGGCAGATTTAGCGAAGACGAGCCGGGATCATTCCCGGACTCCGATGCAGTGGGACAAGAAGGAAAACGCCGGTTTTACAACAGGAACGCCATGGATAAAAGTAAATCCAAACTATGAAACAGTGAACGTGGAAGCACAGCAAAAGAACCCGGATTCCATTCTTCATTTTTATAAAGAAATGATTACATTACGAAAGCAGCATGAAGGACTTATTTACGGGGATTATCAACTTGTGCTCGAGGATCATCCAGCTATTTATGCATATACACGGCATTATCAAGAGGAGTCATGGCTGATTCTGGTAAATGTTTTTGGAGAAGAAACATCTTATACACTGCCGGAAAAATGGAAGGATAACCAGTTAACATTACTTCTCAATAATTATGAAGAAGCAGCAAATGGGAAACTGAAACCATATCAAGCTGTTATCTATCACATTATATGAAGGCAATAAAAACAGGCTCGTGTGAAACGGCACAGCCTGTTTTTATTGCCTTCATGTAAAATACTTGTCGATTGCTGTTAAATTTACTTTGTTATGGACTTCATAATTTATGAATTTTACCGATATTAAAAGTAGGTACAATGGAAAACGGGAGGATACATAATGGATAAAACATCAGTGATAGGATTAATATTAGGTATCGTTGCTATCGGTGTAGGAATGGTGTTTAAGGGCGCAGAAATAACTGTATTACTTGAGCCGGCAGCATTTCTTATCATTATATTAGGTACAATCGCAGCCGTTACAATTGCTTTTCCGGGAAATGCATTAAAAAAAGTTCCGGCATTATTTAAAAAATTATTTTTTAAAGAGAAACAAACAGATTCCAAAGAGCTGATTACTTTATTTATGGATTGGGCGGATCAAACTCGAAAAGAAGGGCTTCTCTCTTTAGAAAACCAGTTAAGTGAAGTAAATGATGCTTTTCTTTCATCAGGTCTACAACTGGCAATTGATGGACAGTCCCCTGATTTTATTAAAGACGTAATGGTAGAAAAAATAGAAGCTATGGAGCAGCGTCATGAAGAAGGAGCAGCTATTTTTACACAGGCGGGTACATATGCTCCGACACTGGGCGTACTCGGAGCTGTTATCGGGCTGATTGCAGCGCTTGCGGATATGTCTGATATTGATGCATTGGGACACGCTATTTCTGCAGCTTTCGTAGCAACATTGCTGGGGATTTTTACAGGTTACGTGCTATGGCATCCATTTGCTAACAAGCTGCGTGAAAAGTCTAAGCAGGAAGTACTGCAAAAAGAATTAATCGTGGAAGGTGTTCTGGCTATTACAACCGGTGATTCACGTTTAATTGTACAGGAAAAATTAGGATCTTTACTTTCCTCCAAAGAACTGGCGGAACTGCAGAAGAGGGATAGCGATGGCTAGACGAAGAAAAAAGAAAAAACAATCTCATGTAGATGAATCCTGGCTGCTTCCATATTCGGACTTATTAACATTATTAGTAGCATTATTTATTGTATTATTTGCTTCCAGCGATGTTAATTCAGAAAGGTATTTACAGCTTGCGAATGTTTTCCGTGATGAATTGTCTGCCGGTTCTGGAACGGGCATTTTGGAGTATGATTCAGAACCGATTCCTCCCAATATGGAGGAAGGCCGGGATGATGGTGATCATATAGACGAAGGCACGGATGATGAGGAAGGAAGCGAAGAAGAGGAAGAAGCAATGGAAGATGCGGATTTGGAAGGGGAACAGGAACTTCTCCGGCTCCGGCAGGTTCAAGAAGAAATCAATGTATATATTGAAGACGCGGGTTTGACAGAAGAGTTTGGTACAGAGCTGACGGGAGAAGGGCTGATGGTCCGGATGCGGAATGATATTCTGTTCGATTCCGGAAGTGCAGCAGTTAAACCGGAAGGCAGGCAAGTTGCCGAAGATGTTTCTCAAATATTACATACAGAACCGCCGCATCAAGTCGTAATCAGCGGTCATGCGGATGATGTCCCGATACATAATGCGGATTTTGGTTCGAATTGGGAGCTGAGTGTAGACCGTGCGATGAACTTCATGCAAATTCTGATGCAAAATGAAGACCTTGATCCAACATTGTTCAGTGTGAAAGGATATGGAGAATTTGATCCGGCTTATCCCAATGATACAGCTGAAGACAGAGCAAGAAACAGACGTGTAGAGGTGTTGGTTTTACCTAACTATGAGATTGATGTGCCGGATGAAATAAATGACGATTAGAAAGCAGATAGAATAGAGGGGAAGTCTTATGGACACGCAACAATATTTGGATATTTTCTTAGATGAAAGCCAAGAACATTTACAATCAATCAATGATAATATTTTGAAATTAGAAGAAGACACTTCTAATTTGGAGTATGTACATGAGATATTTCGCTCTGCACATACGTTAAAGGGAATGGCAGCTACAATGGGATATGATGATATTGCCGCATTAACCCATAAAATGGAAAATGTGCTGGATTTGATTCGTAATGAAGCATTAGTGACAGATACAGAAATAATAGATTTGTTATTTTTAGCCATTGATGATTTAGAAGATATGGTTGATTCAGTACGTAATGGGGGCGACGGTAAAAAAGATGTCCGGGAGCATGTAAAAAAACTGGAAGCCATTGAAAAAGGAGAAAGTGTTTCTTCTGCGTCGATCCCTGTAACAGAAGAAGAGCCAGATGATACCGGAATGCATTTCAGAACTGGCGATTTAGATGAATTTCAGCTTACTGTTATCCAGCAGGCGAAAGAACAAGGAATGGTTCCTTTCGAGCTGACCGTGACTTTTGAAACAGGATGTATTCTCAAGGGTGCCAGAGCGTTTATGGTTTTTGAAGTATTAGAAGATATGGGAGAAATTATCCGCACTTTTCCGACAGTGGAGGAAATTGAAGAAGGGACATTTGATTCCGGATTTACCCTTTTATTTCTGACAGATCAAACGCCGGAAGATGTGATAAAAGCGGTGAAAAATGTGTCAGAAGTGGAAGAAGCAGAAGCACATGTCATGGAAACAGATAATCATACGCTTCCTCATCAAGATGCAGTAAAAGAAGAAACGGTTGACGCAGAAAAGGAGCAAGTGGATAAACAGCCCGTCCGTGAAAAGGTAATTGAAGTTCCGGTCAAGAAAGATAAACCAAGGACAGATGTATCACAGAAAAAAGAGGCAGTATCCAATAGCGGGAAAAAAGCAACTTCTAAAAATATCCGGGTAAACCTCGATAAAATTGATAATCTATTAAATTTATTTGAAGAGGTTGTAATAGACAGAAGCCGTCTGGAGGTACTTGTTTCCTCGATAGATAATAATGATTTAAGAGAAACCGTGGAGCATTTAAGCAGAGTGAGTTCAGATATGCAATCATTGATTCTTGCGATGCGGATGGTTCCGATTGAACAGGTTTTCAATCGTTTTCCAAGAATGATTCGTCAGTTGGCTAAGGATTTAAATAAAAAAATCAACTTGGAAATAAAAGGGGCAGATACGGAGGTGGACCGTACTGTCATTGATGAAATTGGCGATCCGCTTGTACATTTGATCCGTAATTCTTGTGATCACGGTATTGAAAGTCCGCAGACGCGGCTGTCAAATAATAAGCCGGAAGAAGGTAATCTGACATTACATGCCTATCACAGCGGAAATCACGTATTTGTGGAAATAGAAGATGATGGGGCAGGGATTAACCGTGAAAAAGTGTCGGAAAAAGCGATTGAGAATCATATTATTACACCACAAGAAGCCAAAGAGCTGACAGATGATCAAGTTGCTGCATTAATCATGAGCTCGGGTTTCAGTACAGCGGATGACATTTCCGATGTTTCCGGACGCGGTGTTGGATTAGATGTTGTTAAAAATAAGATAGAGGCTTTAGGCGGTAAGATTTCTGTTACAACAACACCAGGAAAAGGCAGTATTTTTTCTATCCAGCTTCCGTTAACCTTATCCATTATGACAACGATGCTGGTACATGTCCAAAAAGAAATATTCGCCATTCCATTAACTTCTATTTTAGAGACGGTAATACTTCCGAAAGAAAAGATCATGCATGCGCAAGGTGCTGAAGTGATTGACTATCGCGGCAAGATTATTCCTGTTTTGTTCTTAGGGAACGTGCTGAAGGTTCCAGATTATCATACAGAAGCAGATCGCTATTCTACTGTCATTATTAAAAAAGGGGATAAATTATTAGGACTGGTCGTTGATGAATTAATTGGTCAGCAGGAAGTGGTATTGAAGTCGCTTGGGAATTATCTTGGAGAAGTTTTTGCTGTTTCAGGAGCGACGATTTTAGGGGACGGCGAAGTTGCTCTTATTGTTGATCCGAATGCATTAATAGAATAGATGACATGTTCAGGAAAGGGGGAAAATGAATGGATACAGATAAACATATTATATTCCGATTAAAAGAGCAGATTTTTGCTGTCCATGTTCAGCAAATTGTGTCCATAGAGCGGGCATTATCTTTGACTAAGATTCCACGTACACCTGATTTTCTAAAAGGTGTTACAGAGATGCGCGGAATGATGACACCGATTATTGATTTACGTGAACGGTTGGATCTTGGTGCTGTCGAAATAACAGATCAGACAAGAACACTTGTCGTACAAGTAGACGAGATGCAGATTGGCATGATTGTGGATCAGGCAACAGAAGTGAAAGATATACCAACTGCCTCTATTAAACCTGCCCCTAAGCTGGCAGGGGAAATAAAAGATACCTTTTTATTAGGTGTCGCAACCGTAAATGAGGAACTGATATTATTATTAGACTTAGAACAAATTATTCATTTCACCGAAAGAAATCAGCTTCAAGATATGATAGAAGAGATAGACGGATCGGGGAATCTATAAAACATTGAATCTAAAAACACTTCATCAAATAGCTCAGGTGAAGTGTTTTTAGGTTAGAATAAGAAAAAGAGTATTTCCTGGGAAATAATATCGATTAATTTGTAGAAATAACGGTTATCTGCAGTAACTGATATTTTTATAGCCAAAACTGCTGGATTTCCATTATACTTAAGACAGATAATAGAGAAATGAGGAATGGAGCATATGACAAAACCTATTAAACTAATTGCTTTGGATATGGACGGAACATTATTAAATCCGATGCTCGAGGTATCCAAACGCAATACAGAAGCAATTCAAGAAGCGTTAAATCAGGGGATTCAGGTGGTCTTAAGTACTGGACGGGCAATAGACACATGCTATCCATATGCGCAAGATTTAAACTTACAGACATTCTTGATTACGGCTAATGGCGGCGAAGTATGGACGATGGAAAAAGAGCTACTGCAACGAAAACTGCTTTCTGCTGATATCGTAGAAGATTTATATCAAATTACAAAAGAAAGCGGCGTACGTCGCTGGATGATTTCTACTGACAAAGTATTTCAAGAAGACGAAATTGTAAATATCCAGGATTACGAATGGTTGAAATTTGGGTGTGCTTCGGAAAATCCGGAAAAATTGCGGGAAGTCCAAGAAAGATTAATGTCATTTGAGGAGCTGGAATTAACGAATTCTCTGCCGACAAATATTGAAATTAATCCGAAAGGTGTAAGTAAAGCAAATGCATTAGGCTTTCTATGTGAGCGCACCGGTATCTCGATGGATCAAATCATGGCAGTTGGCGACAGTCTGAATGATATGAAGATGATTCAAGAAGTCGGTGTAGGTATAGCTATGGACAATGCACAAGAAGCTATCAAAGAAGCAGCCAATGCAGTCACTTCCAGCAATATAGATGATGGCGTCGGAAAAGCTATTGAGAAATTTGCTTTAAAATAATGGAAGTTTTCACAAGGATGTTCAAGAGGAGCATCGGATATACATGAAAGAGGGAGGTCGGACAGTGTTTCAATTATACTGTCCGATTTTTTAGGAAAGAAGCATAAGTGAAAAAAAGGGGGCATATAATAAAAGGAAGAACATTTTAATGTTGAAAGAAGGAAAGTATACAAAGCAAAAAAGTAGTACATGCTATAGAGAGGTGCCGACGGTAAGACAGAACTAGATAAAGATATTATCATTGAAAAAATTACAAAAAGTTGTTATTCTTAAAAGTTTCACTCTTTCAATAATTAGCGTATACTGTATATAAGGGTTTGTTATCAAAGTCCGTTTCACTGGATTTTGAAGCATGCTCTATAAGGAAGGGAGATGCTATAATGTCTTTTTCACGCGGACCAAAAGAACCAGTACAAGAAGTTGAAACGAATGTATGGTCATGCACGCAAGAAGATTGTCAAGGATGGATGAGAGAATCATTTAGTTTTGAAGATGAACCGAGCTGCCCTTTATGTCAATCTGAAATGGCAAAAGAAGTTCGGGTAATTCCGGAATTGAAGTAAATAGTATCTCTATTATTCAGTTTGATAAACCGCAGATGGAAGGGATGCAGTATTATTCCCTCTGTGTTCATCAAAAGATATAGCATAATTGACGGCATGTATGCTGTGAAAAAGCCTCTGTATATAGGAAATGCAGAGGCCTTTTGCTATAAAAAATAAAATAAACCTATTATTTACGACTAACTCATCTTACGCACCTAAGAATAAGCATATAAACCGTGTTGTTTCAGGATAAACATGACCTCTATTATCATGCTTGCTTTTCTTTAGAGCGTCCTTCTATTTTTTGAACAAGATATGGTGTACAGCTACCGCTCCGGCCAAGCCCTCCGCTTTCCGACGTAAAACGGTCCGCAGCATCGGCAGCTTGACACCTTACTTTCCAATCTTAACAGGTGGATGGAAGAAACAATCAACAACTGCTTCTATGGATTGCGTAGTGTTTTTCCGTAGCGAATACCAGAAGGAAAAATATTAATTTCAAGTTATAGTTGAAATTATTGTAAAAGTGAAATATAATTTGCTATACTATAATTACAAACTAATATTACTAACAATAAATTGTAATCGCTTACAATAAAGGAGGAGTTACATGAGATATGCTAATCCGAACACAGAAGGTGCTGTTGTAAATTATGAAAAGCGTTATGATAATTATATTGGAGGAAAATATCAGCCGCCGGTAAAAGGAAACTACTTCGAGAATACAACACCGATTACAGGTGAAGTGTTTTGCGAATTAGCCCGTTCGTCACAAGAAGATGTGGATGCGGCAATTGATGCAGGTTATGAAGCAAAAGACGCTTGGGGAGAGACGCCTGTCGCAGAACGTGCGCTCATTTTGCACCGCATCGCTGACCGTATGGAAGAAAACCTGGAAAAATTAGCAGTAGCAGAAAGCTGGGAGAATGGAAAGGCGGTCCGGGAGACATTAGCAGCAGATATTCCGCTGGCGATTGACCACTTCCGGTATTTTGCAGGTACCATTCGTGCTCAAGAAGGCAGACTCAGCCAAATCGATAACGACACAGTTGCTTATCATTTCCATGAGCCGCTTGGGGTTGTCGGTCAAATCATTCCATGGAACTTCCCGATACTGATGGCAACGTGGAAGCTTGCACCAGCGTTAGCTGCCGGAAACTGTGTTGTGCTGAAACCTGCCGAACAGACGCCGGCATCCATTCATATTCTTCTCGATTTGATTAAGGACTTATTGCCGGATGGTGTTTTAAATATTGTAAATGGTTTCGGTGTAGAAGCCGGCAAACCGCTCGCAACCAACAGCCGTATTGCAAAAATTGCCTTTACAGGAGAGACAACGACTGGACGTTTAATTATGCAATATGCCTCTGAAAATATTATTCCGGTAACATTGGAGCTGGGCGGGAAATCGCCTAATATATTCTTTGAGGATATTTTGGATAAGGATGACAGTTTTGTTGATAAAGCCGTCGAAGGTTTGGTTATGTTTGCCCTGAACCAGGGAGAAGTTTGTACGTGTCCTTCCCGGGCAATTGTCCATGAATCGATTTACGACCGCTTTATGGAAAAAGCAATTGAACGTGTTAAACAAATTAAAATTGGTCATCCGCTGGATACAGAAACCATGATGGGCGCTCAAGCTTCGGAAGAGCAATTTGAAAAAATCAAGTCATATCTTGATATTGGCAAACAAGAAGGTGCTGAAATTCTTGTCGGCGGAGAAGTGAATGAGCTTGACGGTGAGCTGGCTTCCGGTTATTATGTACAACCAACGATCTTCAAAGGAAATAATAATATGCGTATTTTTCAGGAAGAGATTTTTGGTCCTGTATTAGCCGTTACGACTTTTAAAGATAAAGAAGAGGCGCTGGAAATTGCGAATGATACACTTTACGGATTAGGTTCCGGTATCTGGACGCGGGATATGAATACAGCTTACCGGTTTGGAAGAGGTATTCAGGCTGGACGCGTATGGACAAATTGTTATCACCAGTATCCGGCACATGCGGCATTTGGAGGTTATAAAAAGTCTGGAATCGGCAGAGAAAATCATTTAATGATGCTGGATCATTATCAGCAGACAAAGAACTTGCTCGTCAGTTACAGTGATAGTCCGGACGGCTTATTCTAGAATAATACAGAAATTGCATTCAATGCGAAACGGGAACAGCAGGTATATCGGTTACACGAATGTTTGCCATGACACTCGAAACAAGCAAACGCTTATTTCATCGATTTCAAAAAGGAGGTGTTTTCCATGGTAGATAGAGTTGTTGCGACACAAGATGCCGAAGATTTGATGAAAAAGTTAAAAGACCTCCACGGTCCGCTTATGTTCCATCAATCAGGAGGCTGTTGTGACGGAAGTTCGCCAATGTGCTATCCGCTGGGAGAATTGAAAACTGGTGATTCTGATATTTTATTGGGACATCTGCTGGGAGATATTCCGTTTTATATTTCCAAAGATCAATTTGAATATTGGAAACACACTCAGCTGATTATTGATGTAGTCAATGGAAGAGGCGGCATGTTTTCGCTGGAAGGACCGGAAGGAAAAAGATTTTTAACTCGTTCCAGAGTATTTACAGAGGAAGAAACAAAAGCATTAGCTGCAAGCAGTTAAACACGCAGGCAGGGAAGGAAAGGGCTTCCCTGTCTCTATGATAAAAAAACATGTTGGTAATAAACGACTCTTGATTTTTTCGAAAAAATCGGATAGAATGAATTAACTGAAAATTAAGATGTATATATTGAATAGGGGGGATAAGATGGTTACTGTTAAAATGTTAAAACCTTATTATGTAAAGACAGAGGAGAAGTATATCCGGATTATCTTAGCGTATCAGTATTTCTCAATCATTATGAATAAGAATATATATCAGTTTATCCCTGTTAAATCTACAGAAGTCCGTATTAATCGCAAGACGAAAAAAATTGAAAATACCGAAGACGTTTTCGCATTTCAAAAAGAAAAAGAAGTATTGACGATTTCCATGTCACAATTGGTTTCTGTTCCCGGCTTCTTAGAGATGCTTCACCGCATTGCTGAATCCTACTATTTGCCTGAAGATACAGAGGTTGTTTCAGAACAGCAAAGAGCGTTGGATCAGCTGATATCTGAATTAGAGCATGAAAATGTGAAGCGGCTTATTGATAATGCTATCGATAATCAAGATAAAGAAACATTTTTGGAATTAACAAATACCCTGAAACCTAAATAATTTAAAGGAATCAGGCTTCATAGATATTCCGACACAGCTGTTTGGCAGATTATATTTTGCCGGATGGCTTTTTTCTGTTTGTTTCCGTACGAAATAAGAAAAAGAGGGCGGCGCATTTTAGAAACACCGTCCTCCTTTAACACTTTATTCTTTTATATCCATTAGAATGTCTGTCGCTTTTTCAACGCCAGAGCTGCGGTCACTATCATTAGTTCCTTCGACCATGATGGCAATCATTAAATCTTGATCATCTGTCGGGTAACCGACGAACCAGCTATTTTCATCACCGCTATCTTCATCGGTCAGTTTTAATTCTGCTGTTCCTGTTTTACCGGAGATAGGAAAGTCAGCTTCCTCTGCCGCTTCTCCGGTTCCTTCTGTAACAACTTTCCGGAGAGAATCTTTGATTTGTTCCGCTTGTTCTTCGGTAACTAAATCTTCTTTCCAGGTCTGATCTGTTTCTTCTTCTGTTAATAAGGTCGGCTGAACCATATCACCGCTATTGATAAAGGTGGAATATGCAGTGGCCAGATGCAGAGCGCTCATTTGGATTTCCCCTTGTCCATAGCTTGTATGTGCCAGTAAAAAGTCGTCATCTAAATCTCCTGCATTGGAAATGGTAGAGTCAGTTACTGGATAAGTATACGGCAATTCTTCTCCGACTCCGAATGCTTGCAATCCTTCTGCAAAAGCATCTCCGCCCATTTCTACAGCTTTCATTGCGAAATAGATATTATCTGAACGTATTAAGGCATCATCTAAATCAACAGGGTCATCGGAAGTAGATACGCGTGTGACATTATAATCGTCCCATTCGAGGCCATCAATTTCAATGCCTTCCTCATCGTAATCTATCGTTCCGTTTTCTAGCCCGATTGCTCCAGTAATCGGCTTGATGACGGAGCCTGGTGCAAAAGTAGAGGAAAAACGGTTTTGCATGGGTTGTAATTCATCTTCTTCCATATCACTCCAAAAGTTGGAAGATGTGCCATAAAGAATATCATTTGGATCAAAGGAAGGACTGCTGACTAAAGCTAATGTTTCTCCAGATTGAGGGTCAATGACAGCTGCATTTCCTGGGTCTTCATCAAATCCTTGGAAGACTTTGTCCTGAATATTAGCATCAATGGTGACTTCCACATTCTCTCCGTCTTCTGCTTCTTTTTCCGCCAAGACGACATTTTCTTCGCCTTCTTTGGTAACTTCAATCGAAGCTCCTTTTTTACCGCGGAGTTCTTCCTCAAATAGACTTTCTAATCCGCGTGCACCAATATTGTCAGAAGCATCGTATTCTGTTGTATCCAGTTCTTCCAAATCCTCCGCATTCACTGAACGGAGATATCCTACCAATTGAGCAGTTATCTCGCCTTCCGGATAGATTCTGCCTTCTGTTTCCCGATAGGATACGCCATCGATTGCGTTTAACTCATCTACGGTATCGGAATCATCCGGGAGAATGGTCTTTAATGGTACAAATAAATCGTCTTCCACCCATTCCGCCTCCAAACTGGACTGGATAGAATCGACAGACATGCCAAGTAAACGACCAAGTTCTTCAAGTGTTGCTTCATCATCGCCTAATTCACTCGGAATGACTCCAAATTCATATACTGTATCGTTGATAGCAAGAGGAATTTGATTTTTATCAAGAATTTCCCCTCTGACAGGTTGATTTGTAGAGATTTGAATTTCTCCGCCATCTGCCAAATCAGGGAAAATAAAACCGGAATCCCAATTAATCAGCCAGTCATCTGCTTCATCTTCTCTTTCAGATAAAGTCATTTCAGCTTGATAATCAAATGAGATCTCCCCGGCGACGGTATTCATGTTGACAGTAAACGGAATTGTTGCTGTACCGTCATCATATGCATTAGCGATCTCTCTTTCTTCTAATGCTTGTACATGCATTTCAATGTCGGAGGCAGATATATCATCATATAATTTCTCTAAACGTAAAGCGGAGTCTTCTTCTGCATATGTATCCTGCGCTTCTTGGGAGAATAGGTTATACAGAGCGTCATAATCTCCTTCTTCTACTGCTTCTGCATATTGATTTAAGGTGTTTGTCGGGTCGGTTTGTTCTTCAGAGCACCCGGCTAACAGGGCGATAAAAAGAATAAGCCATAAACTTTTTTTCCACATTTTCTAACCCCCATTAAAAATTATCTGTTTACGAAAAAGTATATCACATTCTGGATATTATACAGGACAGTTATTCACTTTTAAAAATATAGGTACTGTATCAGGAAAATAAAATATTGTAGGAAAAACGCCACACTGTATATACCAGGTGACGTTTTGATTTTCTTTTGGAACCTGCTGTCATTTTTCTGAAGTCTTTTAACATCATGCACATGTATCAAAAATCTTCAGCACAGCCGGTTTATTCCTGTTCCATATGCTCTGTGATCGTTGAGTGGATACGGTTGATTTCATTATCCGGTACAACATAGTACCAGACTCCGCTGATTGTTTGCCCGTCTCCCTCGATTTCCATTGTTTCTACATTATTTCTTGTTCCGCTGTAATCGGTAAATAAATTTTGCAATCGTTTCATATCCAAATCGGTCTGGACATTGCTTCCTAAGATATCTAAGATATTATTTGCTTTTGTAATGCTGGAGAAGCTTGCTGCTTTATCCATTGCAGCAACAATCACATCACGCTGCCGTTCGTTTCTTCCCATATCACCGCGGCTGTCTTCTTTTCGCATCCGAATATAGGAAAGAGCTTCTTCTCCATTTAAATTGACATTTCCTTCACTAAAATCATGTCCATCTTGTGAAAAAGCAGTACTGTTTTGAACGTCCACGCCGCCTAAAGCATCAATACCTTGCTGGAAACCTTCCATATTCACACGTACATAAGAGTGAATCGGTATATCAAAAGCGTCTTCCACCGTTTCAACCGATAATTCGGTGCCGCCGCCAGTTTGAGCAGCTTCTCCAAATGCGTATGCATGGTTAATTTTATCCATTCCCCGGTCAGGAATATTCACATATGTATCACGCGGGATACTTAACATAAGCATGGAGTCTGTTTTGGGATTCAATGAAAGTAAAATCATGGTATCCGAACGGCCGACATCTCCGTCGCGTTCATCTACTCCCAAAAGCAGCATGTTCACTGCGTCTGCATCACTGTAGAGGCGGTTAATTTGATCTTGCCGTTCAGGATCACTGTCCCTGTCTAACGGGCTGTGCATCGATTCTACAACATTACCAACCTGGGTCCAAATGTAGAAAGCTCCGCCACCGATGACCAAAATAAAAAACAGAACGATTCCACCAACAATAAAGGGCCATTTCTTTCTTTTACGATTTCTATTATCTGCTCTAGATACCAATATATTCTCCTCAATTCTATCCTTAATTTAAATACTTTTTTACTATATAATTTGAAATTAATATTTTACCCTTGCTGCTCGCTACGGAAAAACACTACGCTTTCCGTGGGCTTGTCCTCAGCCTCCTCAAAAAAAGAAGTTCGCTTTTTTCTGCGGGGTCTTCACACTGCGCATTCCCACAGGAGTCTCCGTGTTTTTCCTCCGCTAGTTATTATGCTTAATCCTAAAATAAATAACTTCATTGTTTAAGCATAAAAGACAGGTTTATTAGTTCAATTTATATAATTGTCAAGAAAAATAAATCTGTAATAGATTATATCGAAATTTAGGGTAATCGTCTATGCTTAAAACAAATATTTCATCTATTATTTCCTATTTTAACTAAGAAAATTAGCGGAAAAAGTAGACAAGCAATCTATTTTTTAATAGAATTATATTTAAATGAGAATGTTCATCTTAGAGAGTGATCTTACATATTTTGCGTGACGACAAAGATTTACAACTTTGAACAGGTATTTTTCAGAAAAAATATTTAAAGGCGGTAGATGAATGGGCAGAGAGCAGGAGCAATATCAAAAGATTTTGAAAAGAGTCATTCATGATACGGAGAGTCAAAAGGTAAATTCCATGGATGAAATCATTCAGTTGCTAATTAAGGAATTATCGTTAAACACGAGTATAAAGAAAAGTTATTAAACGAAAGCTCTGCCGGATGGTTATATCATCCGGCAGAGCTTTTTTTCATCAAGCAGAAGGGGTGTCATCGACTTCTGTTTCGACATATTTTTGGTTAAGCAGTTCTATTTCTGCCTGTGCACTTGTCATATCCGTTATCCAATTTTGAAAAGCATCTGTCTCCTCTGTTTTTACATAGATAATAAAAACGACATTCTCATGATACTGTATATCCTCTAAAATATATTTGGATTGCTGGCGTATCTCATTCTCCATTTTGCCGAGTAACGAATATTCCACCGTGACGGATATGCCTTGCATTAGTTCTCTGCGAACAATTCCGGTCGTTTGAATCCCTTGTGTGGTGGCTGATCCATAAGCACGGATCAGCCCGCCGGCTCCAAGTTTTATTCCACCGAAATATCTCGTCACGACAACAGCAGTATCTTTCAGCCCTTTTTTCTTTAATACTTCTAACATAGGAACTCCTGCTGTTCCGCTCGGTTCCCCATCGTCATTTGCTTTTTGAATATGGTCTGTTTCACCGATAATGTATGCAGAACAATTATGTGTCGCGTCCCGATGCTTTTTTTTAATAGATTGAATAAATTCCTGGGCTTCTTCTTCTGATTCAACCCGTTTAATGTGTGCGATAAAACGCGATTTTTGAATGGTAATTTCATCTGTTCCTTGATGATTTACGGTATAATAAGTAGATAGCATGATTATTTTCACCTCATTGAAAGCATAATTTTGACTCGTATATAGGTGTATTCTCACTGAACACCTTGCGTTTATCCATGATTCTAAAGACATAGAATGAAAAGGGAAAGCGAATAAGCGATTTTAGGGAAATTAATTTGAATATAACCTTATAAAACAAATGAAAGTTACGAATAATTATAACATAGGTTGGTGAGATTTCTGATGTCAAAAAGTTTAAGCAGTGAAGCGATAGACCAAATTGTGGATAATGTACTGAACATGATAGACCAAAGTAAGGATGAAGTATTTGAAATAACAGAAGAAAGCAGAAAAGAATATGCGTATCTTTCTGAGGAATTAGAATCAACCAAGAAGAAAGTGAAAGATCATATTCAAAAAGGCGATAAATTAGAAAAAGAAGAGAAAAGCTATCGCCAACAGCTTGCTTTGGTAAATAGAGATTTCAGGGAATATACAGAAAACGAAATACGCATGGTCTATGAAAAAACCCATGAAATTCAAACCGAATTAGGTGTTATGCGTGAAGAAGAAAGGCTTTTGCGGAAGCGGCGTGATGAAATTGAAATCAGGTTGACGAAACTTGCAAATATATTGGAACGCGGGGAAGACCTTGTAGCGAAAATGACGGTCATCTTCAGTTTTATGAAAGAAGATATGCAAGTAGTCAATGAAATGATTGAAGATGCGAGAGAAAAACAAGCATTTGGCCTTAAGATCATTGAAGCGCAAGAAGAGGAAAGAAAAAAACTTTCCAGGGAAATCCATGATGGACCGGCTCAGATGCTCGCTAATGTTTTATTACGTTCAGATATACTGGATCGTGTTATAAAAAAAGGTTCTTCGGAAGATATTTCTCAAGAAATTAAATCGTTGCGGAAAAATGTCCGTTCCTCTCTGCAGGAAGTACGGCGAATAATCTATGATTTGCGCCCGATGGCCCTGGATGATTTAGGACTTATCCCGACCATCCGGAAATACGCAGACAGATTAACAGAATACCATGATGTGCATGTGGAATTTATCGTGTTTGGGGAAGAAAAAAGGTTGGATCCGAAATATGAAGTAGCTTTATTCCGGCTTATGCAAGAAGCATCACAGAATGTTATAAAGCATAGTGAAGCTACTGAAGTCAAGGTGAAATTGGAAATTTTAAAAGATCGCATCACTTTAGTCATAGCAGATAACGGCAAAGGATTTCAACCGGATGAAAAAAGCGATGATTCTTTTGGATTAATTGGAATGAAAGAACGGGTCGAAATGCTTGAAGGGAAATTAGATATCGCTACAGCAGAAAGTAAAGGGACAACGGTTACAATAAATGTTCCATATTCGTAAAGATATATAGTATAATGAGAAAGAGGAACTATATCGGATGCCGCATATCCGCCCGATATTTGGCGAAACGGCAGTTTTTCTTATACTTTCCTCCGGGGTCTTTAATAGGAAACAAGCTGTCTTGGCTCTTTGAAACTGCGTCACCATCCGTCAAATAAGTAATCTGCAGGAAACAAATGGATTGCGTTGAAAAGAGACAATGATAGCAAGGTATACTATAATAGACTCACCTTATTAGAAAAATAATCTATCTATTAATTAATGATTAAAAATATTACCGTTCAATTAGTATCATTCAGTAGAAAAGGAGATATATATATGGATGCACAAAAAGAAGTAAATATCGTATTAATTGATGATCATAAATTATTTCGGGAAGGTGTTAAGCGGATTTTGGATTTTGAACCCGCATTTCATGTCGTTGCAGAAGCAGATGACGGATCGGATGCAACGGACATTGTAAGGGAAAATAATCCGGATGTTGTATTAATGGATATTAATATGCCTAAAATAAACGGTGTTCAGGCAACTGCTGATTTGCTGCGGCAATTTCCAAATACGAAAATAATCATCCTGTCGATTCACGACGATGAAAATTACGTTACGCATGCATTGAAAACAGGGGCGCAAGGTTATTTGTTAAAAGAAATGGATGCAGAGGCGCTTGTCGAAGCGATTAAGGTAGTAAGCGAAGGCGGATCTTACTTGCATCCGCGCATTACCCATAATTTGGTGAAAGAATACCGCCGTCTGGCTCGAGAAAATAGTTCCAATCTGGCGAATAGAAATGTTGAGCATCGTAAACCGCTCCATCTTTTAACAAGACGGGAATGTCAGGTGCTTCAGTTATTAGCAGAAGGAAACAGCAACCGCGCTGTTGCTGAATCTCTTTATATCAGTGAAAAAACAGTTAAAAACCATGTGAGTAATATTCTTCAAAAAATGGATGTAAATGACCGTACGCAAGCCGTTGTGTATGCCATTCGAAAAGGCTGGGTAGAAGTGGTTTAATCATAAAAAAAGAAAAACAACGTCCTGATTTAATTTGGTCAGGGCGTTTTTTCAATAAATCCCGGTAAAAGGCATGACGTAACGGGGACCCTTGGAAAATCATTCGATTTTTACTGGCAATTCGTGTAGAATAATGTCAAGTAATCCGTTTTCTAAGCAGGTGTATAGAAATAAGACCGCATCGCTACAGAAAAGAAAAGGAGTTATTGTCTATGAAGGTTGCTGTTATGACAGATAGCACAGCATATATTACGCCCGAAGAACGTGAAAAACACCATATTCATATGGTCCCGTTGAGCGTTAATTTTCAGGATGCTTCTTATCGTGAAGAATTAGATATTACTACAGAAGCATTTTATCAAAAACTTGCTCAGGAAAAAGAATTGCCGAGTACCTCCCAGCCATCTCTCGGGGATATTACAGAAAAACTAGAAGCGTTGACTAAAGACTATGATGCTGTGATTTCGGTTCATTTGTCGAGCGGCATCAGCGGGACGTATCAAACAATGGTCAGTGCCGGGGATATGGTCGAAGGAATTGATGTCTATGCTTATGATTCCGAAATGAGCTGTATGATACAAGGTTTTTATACACTGGAAGCTGCAGCGATGGCTCAAAACGGAGCATCACCGGAAGATATTCTTGCGAGAATGGACGAGATGAAGAAAACCGTCCGCGCTTATTTTATGGTAGATGATTTAACGAATTTGCAACGGGGCGGAAGATTATCCAATGCCCAAGCCATATTAGGCAGTTTGTTGCAAATCAAGCCCATCCTTCACTTTGAGAATAAGCTGATTGTTCCTTTTGAAAAAATCCGTACAAAGAAAAAAGCAATATCCCGAATTCTTGGTTTACTGGATGAAGAAGTGCATGCAGGAAAGGATCTGCGTGTTGTATTTATTCATGGCAATGACCGTCCCTATGCTGAAAAATTAGAAGCAGACTTTAAAGAAAAACATCCAGAGATAGAAACATCCATCAGTTATTTTGGCCCCGTTATCGGTACACATCTTGGACAAGGTGCCATTGGTGTTGCCTGGTATGAAAAGTAAGGGAAAACTTCATTCAGAAGAAACAAGCTCGCTGAATGAAGTTTTCCATCAAATTTAAAAATAACGATTTCCTCATATTACCTTTTACGGAGGTGTTACTAAAAATATGGATAAACAGATTCCATTGTCCCCTGCACACCTGGCGCAAGCCTTATCCGGTAAACGGATTTTGGAAGAAGAAGCCCCCATTTCTTCTGCGTGTTTTCAAGTTCTCCGCTCTACAAAACAAGTTCTCCCAATACCTGCAATTGAAAATAAGAAGGGGATATTAAAATGTATTCGCTGCGGCAATACCGCTATGGCCTATTTTTCGGAATATCCCTGTGGCATTTGCCGAAAGAATCATTTTTATTGTCGAAACTGTATTCAGATGGGAAGAATGAGTGAATGTAAACCGCTATATATCTGGAATGGTGCAGCGGCGGAGTGGCCCGAGCATGCCAGTCCGTTAACTTGGGAAGGAGAGCTGACAATAGCCCAGAGCCGAGCAGCGGCCAGTTTGGAGAAAGCTGTTGCCAAACGGATGCCATCCTATCTTTGTTGGGCAGTTTGCGGATCTGGGAAAACAGAGATGTTATTCCCTGCAATTACAGCGGCATTAAAGCGTGGAGACCGTATAGCCTTGGCTTCTCCTCGTGTGGATGTCATCCGGGAACTGTATCCAAGAATAAAAAAAGCGTTTCAAGATGTGTCGCTAGAAGCACTTTATGGTGGAAGTGAACAGCGGACGGGAAAGACGCAATTCATTTTAGCAACGACGCATCAATTAATGCGTTACCACCAGGCATTTGATCTATTGATTATTGATGAAGTGGATGCTTTCCCATATTATATCGATAAAAGCTTAATGCATGCTTCAAAGCAAGCTGTTAAGAAACAGGCAACGACTTTATACCTCACCGCAACCCCGCGTAAAAATTTCAGATTGCAGATGAAGCTGGGAAAACTGCCCTATGTTTTTGTTCCATTACGTTACCACGGCCATTTATTACCTGTTCCCACATATCAATTCTCTTTTTCTCTCTCGCGTCAATTAACAAATAAAAAGCTTCCCAAAACTTTTTTAACATGGCTCATTCACAGACAAAATCCGAAGCGGCAATTACTTCTTTTTGTTCCGGAAATTGAGATGGCACAAGCATTAAAAGAAGTCATTTCCAGACTGCTGCTCAAAACAGCGGTTATTTCCGCTTCAGAAGAATTAGAAGTTGTTTTTGCAGCAGACAAGGACAGAGAAGCAAAAATAAATCAATTTCGGGAAAGGAAATTACGTGCCTTGATTACCACAACGATATTGGAAAGAGGCGTCACCTTTCCTTCCGTGGATGTTGCTGTGTTGCATGCCGGTCATGACGTATTTAATGAAGCGGCGCTGGTGCAAATTGCCGGACGCGCTGGCAGAAGTGCAGACGACCCTTCCGGCGAGGTTGCTTTTTTTTACGACGGCAAAACAGATGCTATGGAAAAAGCCAGACAAATGATTCTGGATATGAACCAAAGGGGGAAAAAGCTGTGAATCATTGTTTGTACTGTTATGAACCATTAGAGAAATCATTGACCTGGTCGCAATGGTTGACGGTGGAAAAGCCTTCTGTTTTATGTTCGTCCTGTGCTGGCACATTAGAAGTCATTTCTGGAAAACGGTGCGAAGGATGCAGCAGATCGTGGAAGGGAAAGCTGTGTTTGGATTGCCAGCAATGGAGAGAACTGGGAGATAATATTGAAAAGAATTATTCGGTTTTTCATTATAACGATGCGTTGCGTGATATGATTCGTCAATGGAAATTCAGAGGTGATTATGTATTAAGAGAAGTTTTTCGAAACGAACTCCAACGGGCTTTTAAAAAACAATTTGCAGATAAATATCCTCGGATAGCAGTTGTTCCGATTCCAATAAGTGAAAACAGAATGCAGGAAAGGGGGTTTAATCAATCCCTGGCTTTGGCCGACATGCTGGAGTGTCCTGTCAACCAAGCTTTAGGCAAGAGAAGCGGAGAAAACCAGGCAAGCAGCAATCGGAAAGTACGCTTAAAAAGAGACAATCCATTTTTTATCACGAAACCGTTAAAACAGACCGCGCTGATTGTTGACGATGTTTATACCACAGGGACAACCGTGCGACAGGCAGCACAGCAGTTAAAACTTCATGGCTGCCCGGCAGTTTATGTATTGACAATAGCAAGAAGTTAATATGGCACAGCGAAAGCGCGGTGTTTAAAAAGCAGTAGAACACCCAAATCCGTGTGAAGATTTGTTATGATAAAAATAGATTATGAACATAAAATGATTCCTTTTTACTATTAATAAAAACAGTAATAGTGCCGATGATAGAATTAAGTAAAGACTTTTGATGAAAAATCATTCGCTGATATAAGTGCCTGAACATTGAAATTCCTTCCTGGCAAGATGAAAGCGGAGAGGAGACACAGCAATGGCAGAACTGGCAAACTGCGAACGATGTAATCGCGTGTTTGTAAAGCAATTTAGAGAAATATGTGATACATGTTATAAAAAAGAAGAAGACGATTTTAAAACGGTATATACCTTTTTAAGAAAACGGGAAAACAGAACTGCTACGATTGGGCAGATTGTAGCGGCAACAGACGTGGATGAACATCTTCTTCATAAATTTATCCGCGAAAAAAGACTTCAGCCTTCCCAATTTCCCAATATATCTTATCCTTGTGAAAGATGCGGGGGTCCTATCACAGAAGGGAATATATGTGAGGATTGCCAAACGCAATTAAAGGAAGATCTGGTGCAGCATGAGGCAGAGGAATCTATACAGGAGAAGGCATTAAACGAAGCGAAAGAGACAACGTATTATGCTAAAGGGGAATGGAAGAAAGGTTAAAATATCGAGGCATTACTGGAAGGGGTGCAGAAAATGAAAATACATGGGCCAAATCCAACAAATTTTAATCCATATAAACAGGCTTTTAAAGATAAACAGGCGGCAGAATCAGAAGCTTCCAAGAAAGACAGTATTGAAATATCAAATGAAGCAAAGCAATTACAGAAGCAGAGCCAGCCGAATGAAACGCGGGCTGCCTATGTAAATGAGATAAAGCAGAAGATTGAGAGCAATCAATATGAAATAAATTATGACAAGGTTGCTCAGAAAATGCAGGATTTTTGGACTGATAAATAGATGTATACAGTCAAAGGAGGATAATGTGTGAGCATGCAGCTGATTCACGCAGTAAATGACTTAACAGCTACGCACTCGGATTTGCTAGCGTTATCGAAACAAAAAACGGAGGCTTTAACCAATAATCACTTAGATGCATTTCAAGGTTTGCTTGTGCAAGAACGAAAACTCACCCGCCAGCTGGAACAGCAGGAGGAGATAAGACAAGGAGCTGCAGAAGCATGGAACAAAAAGCAGCCTCATCCGGCAGCATCATTGACGATTACAGAGATGCTTCACCGGTTAGACGGAGAAGAAAAAGAAAACCTTGAAAAAGCTGCAGTGGCATTAACAGATACGATTACTGCATTAAAGAGACAGGAACAGTTAAACAAGACATTACTGGAAGAATCCATGAAGTTTGTACAGCTTTCGATGGAGTTAGTGAATCCGACAATCCAATCGATGAATTACGGAGCGGGTTCTTCCGAAAAGGTGTCCGGCCGTTCTTTGTTTGATTCGAAAGCATAGAAAAGGGGAGAAGAATGAATGAGCACGTTCCGAGGGTTAGAAATGTCACGCCAAGCTCTGAGTACACAGCAGAGTGCTCTCTATACAACCGGACATAATATTTCCAATGCGAATACACCTGGATATTCCAGACAGCGTGTCAACATGCAGGCAATGAATGCCTATCCGACACCGGGAATGAATAGTCCCAATCAGCCCGGTCAAATGGGGACAGGAGTGGAAACTGGTTCAGTACAGCGGCTCCGCAACCAGTTTTTGGACACGCAATTCCGGTCAGAGAATGCATCGGTAGGTTACTGGTCTGAACGATCAGAGGCGCTGTCAAGAATGGAAAATTTATTAAATGAGCCGAGTGACGCTGGTGTTGAAGCGGCAATGAGCGATTTTTGGAGTTCATTGCAGGAAGCGGCTGCCAATCCGGAGCAGAACGGAGCCCGTGCTGTTGTACTGGAAAGCGGCGGTGCATTGGCAGACACCTTTAATCATCTGTCCTCTTCCATGAATACGATTCGGTCTGATCTGCAAACAGAGACAGAGAATACGATTGATCAGGCCAATGATATGATTGCCGGTCTGGGCGAGCTGAATGAGCAGATTAAAAAGCTGGAAATGCACGGTTATAATGCAAATGATTTATACGATAAGCGCGATAATATGTTAGATGATTTATCAGGAATCGTGAACATTGAAGTAGCGTACGACGACAGTCATATCCCTTCCGGAAAACAAGGGGACGGTGCTGTCACAGTGAAAGTAAAGGATGAAGACGGCAACCCGCTGGCAACGTTAGTAGACGGTGCGGAGGGAGAAGTGAATAAGATTGATCAGCCGGTCTATACCGAAATAGACGGAATGACCGTATTTGAAAGTATCTCTGTGAACGGTGCAGATATTACATCTTCGCAAGGCAGCATACAAAGTTATGTACATGCTTCCGGTTATGCGGAAGACGGGGAAGTGACAGGAGATTTTCCGGAAATGCTGGAGAAGCTGGATAACTTAGCCTATTCGATCAGTAAACGTTTTAATGATATACATCAGGAGGGCGGTACAGAAGTTCCGTTCTTTAACGAATTATCGGATGCCACAGGAGCAGCCGGAGCGATGGAAGTCGTTTTGGAAGACCATGAAGACTTTATTGTTTCCTCCAATGGAAATGCAGGAGACGGTGATTTGGCAAAGGATTTGGCAGCTATTTTCACAGAACCGAATGAATACTTAAGTGATGAGGATGGAGATGGAACTGTTTCTGTGAATGGTTATCTGGAATCGATGATTGGTGAAATAGGTGTAGACGCCAATCATGCCAACACGATGCTGGATAGTACCGCAACATTACAGCATCAGGTAAATAACCAGCGTCAGTCCATCAGTGCGGTATCCTTAGACGAAGAAATGACAAATATGGTTAAATTCCAGCATGCTTATAATGCTGCTGCCCGCGGTATGACAGCGATGGATGAGATGATAGATACCGTCATCAACCGAATGGGACTAGTAGGAAGGTAGGTTAAAAAATGCGTGTTACTCAAGGGATGCTTTCCAATAACTTATTACGAAATGTCACCAATAACAGTACACAAATGAATAAATACATGGATCAGCTGTACACTGGAAAAAAGATATCCAAGCCTTCTGATGACCCGATGGTGGCAATGAAGGGTGTTTCGTATCGTTCCGAATTATCCCGAATGGAACAATTTGAGCGCAACACATCAGAGGCAAACAGCAGGCTGGACAATACGGATGCGGCAATTGATCAGGCAAACAACGCATTGCAGCGGTTAAGAGAGCTGGCTGTCAAAGCGAGTAACGGCACGAACAGCAGCGATGAATACCAGAGTATCGTCGAAGAAGCGAAACAATTAGAAGAACACCTGGTAGACATTGCAAATACAAACGTGAAAGGGAAATATATTTTCAATGGTACCAATTCGGATACGCCGCCAGTATCCATCGATGACAATGGTGCAGTGACTTCCAATTTCACCGATGACGATGTACAGATTGAAGTTTCAAGCGGCATCAATGTCAAAACAAATATGAATGGGTCAACGGTTTTTGGTGAAGATGGCGAACTATTCCATGCAGTGGGGCAATTCATTGATAACCTGGAAGCGGAAGAAAATATAGAGGATAGTATCAGTGATTTGGAGACTTCCATTAATGGGGTCCTGGATTCCCGTGCAGAAATCGGTGCCCGCATGAATCGTTTGGAGCTTGTCGAAAATCGTCTTGCTGATCAAAAAATCGTAACGACAGAGACTTTATCTGCTAATGAAGACGTTGACTTTGCTGAAACGATTACGAATTTGATGACACAAGAAAGCTTGCATCGGGCAGCACTTTCAGCAGGCTCCCGGATTATTCAGCCTTCTTTAGTTGACTTTTTACGTTAATGACAAAGGATCGCTTTCGGAGGCAGGACATGCAGTCTTTGCTGCGTTTCTGATAAATGATAGGTACGTTACACCCTGCCCGCTGGCGGGGTGTTTTTAAAAAATGATAGCGAGGGAATGGCGATGGATTTTCCGCAAATCAGAATACAATCGCAGCAGGCAAAAATACAAATACAATCCGAACCGGCGCAATTACATATGTCACAGCCATCCGGTGATTTAACGATCAGACAGCCTGAAGCAGACATCTCCATGCAAACCAGAAGAGGGAGATTAAACATTGATCAGAGCCGGGCATGGGAAGATATGAACCTATTAAGTGCCAAAAAAAGTATTGCCCGACATGCCGAGCAAGGTAAACAGGCTGCGCTTGAAGGAACAGCACGGAGAGCACGTCAAGGGGATGCGCTTATGCGGATTGAAAATGATGCCAATCCTATTCCGGCACAAGCAGTGGAAAATGGCTTTTCGCAGCAAAAACAATTGGGATTAACATTTATTCCTTCTCCTTTTGCGGTCGAAACGTCTTATGAACCGGCAGAATTAGATATACAGGTGCAAGTGCATCAGCCGGTTATAGAAGGAAGTGTGAATAAACCGGTCATGCAGTATACCCCCGGAAGCTTGGAAACCTCCCTTGCACAGCATCCGGATGTAACCATAGAAATCGTGAATACAAAAATATAAGGAGTGTGCATCATGAAAATAACATCTGCCTATCTGGGCGAGATCGAAATTGATACGTCGAAAATAATTACCTTTCCATCCGGGATCCCCGGATTTTCAGAGGTCAGGCAATTTGTGCTGCTGGAATTACCGGATAATCCTATGTTTCATATTTTACAATCGGTAGATGACGCCAGCTTAGCTTTTATCATTACCGACCCCTATTATTTTTATCAGGATTATACATTTGAGCTGGAGCCTTCTGCTATGGAAGTTTTACATATAGAAGACCGTAACGATGTAGCGATTTATACCATTGTTACAGTAAATAAACCTTTTGCAGACAGCACCATTAATTTGAAAGCGCCCATTGTGATTCACGTGAAAGAAAATCTGGCTAAACAGGTCGTGCTGCAACAGGATGATTATTCTTCCCGAGCTTCCATTCACCAGCCTTCCCCTGAAAAGGAGGGGAAATAATGCTTGTACTTTCCAGAAAAAGAAATGAAGCGATTCAAATCGGTGAGGATATTGAAATAGAAGTCATTGCTATTGAAGGAGATCAAGTCAAGCTTGGCATTCGTGCGCCTCAATCAGTAGATATCTATCGGCAGGAGATTTATGTGGATGTGAAAAATCAAAATAACCAGGCAGCTCAAATCGATCAAAATCTCTTAGACCTTTTGAAAGGAAAGGAACTGTAATACCAAAGCATTCGTTTTGGAGAATTATTTTCATTGCATTTGGCGCTTCACAATTTCCAAAAAAAGCCGATATAAAAGATAGATAGGAAGAAGGGTAACCGGATAGTTTTCGACAAAAGGATATAGAGGTGAAGAATAATGCGAATTGGCGGCTTAGCAAGTGGTATTGATACAGATTCAATGGTCAAAGATTTAATGGATGCAGAAAGAATACCGCTTGATAAATTACACCAGGACCGGACAAAGTTAGAGTGGAAACGCGATGCTTTCCGGGATGTGAATAAATTATTGGCTGATTTTGATCGAAATAAAATTTTTGATATGAAAATGAGTGATACATTTCATTCAAAAATAATTTCATCTACACAGGAAGATGCGGTAATTGCCACAGGAAGCGCCGGGGCAGACAGCGGGACATATCGGATTGAAGTAGAAAAATTGGCGACTTCTGCGATTAATGTCGGGGAATCTGGGGAAGGGATTGACCCAAAAGAACCTCTGAATTTGGATGGTCCAATTACATTTAGAACATATGGAAAAGATGCTTCATATGGAGAAGAAGATGGTGAGGGAAGATTCTTCAAAGAACATAGCTATGAAATGGAAGAAGGCGATACTCTCTCGGATGTTATCAGACGGATTAATGACGATGCAGATGCCCCTGTTCGGATGACCTATGATGAAAACTCCAATACAGCGATTTTAGAAGCTACCAGAACGGGTGTTTATAATGAAGGCGGAGCGGAAGTTGACTTTAATATGGATGAAAGCGGCTTATTTACAGCGTTAGGTCTAAATACAAACGGTGAAAAAGGCGCCCAAAATGCAAAATTCACCTATAACGGTGCTTATACTGTTGAGCCCCAGGATAATCATTATGAGCTGAATGGTGTTACCTTCCAATTTTTAAATAAAACAGAAGGCGAGGCGTCTTTAAACGTAACGAGTGATATTGATCATACGGTTGAAAAAATCACCGCGTTTGTGGAATCGTATAATGAAATTGTTGATGAAATAAACGGGTCGCAGCGTGAAGAGGTTTTTCGTGATTATCCGCCGTTAACCGATGAGCAGAAATCGGACATGAGCGAACGGGAAATTGAACTTTGGGAGGAACAGGCCAAAAGCGGGATGCTACGGGGAGAAGCTTCCTTATCAAATGGATTGACCAATATGCGTTCCAGCTGGTACGGGACGGTACAGAATGAGGGAGCTTTTACTTCTTTAACCGAAGTAGGAATTGAAACTTCTGCGGACTATATGAATGGCGGAAAGCTGGTTGTTGATGAAACAAGTCTTCGCGAGGCGCTGGCAGAAGACGCAGAAAGTGTACAAAAACTCTTTTTAAACAATGAAGAAGGGGAAGGCAGAGGCTTAATTAACCGTCTGGAAGATTCTGTCGAAAGCACCATCAGCCAGATCAACCAGCGTGCCGGAACAGAAAACAATGTGACATTAGACGGTTATGCGATAGGGAAGCGGATGGAGGATATTAATGACCGCATTGAAAATTTTGAACGCCGTCTCGAGAGTGTAGAGGCACGTTATTGGAGACAATTCTCCGAGATGGAGCGGGCTATTTCCAATATGAACCAGCAATCCAGCATGCTGATGTCAAACTTTTCTTCCGGAGCAGCACAACAATAAAAAAAGGGGGTGACCCGGTATGAGCAGTAATAAAGCGTATCAAGCTTATCAAAACAATGCTGTCAATACAGCTTCCGGCGGCGAATTGACTTTAATGCTCTATAACGGTTGTATTAAATTTATCAAACAAGCAATGAAAGATTTGGAACATAAAGATTTTGCTGCCAAAAACACAAATATCCAGAAAGCACAGAAAATCATCAATGAACTGATGGTGACGCTTGATATGGAAATGGAGATTTCCCGACAAATGCTGCCATTATATGATTATATGTATAACCTGTTAAAAGAAGCGAATATAAAGAATAATATAGAGAAGCTGGAAGAAGCGCTTGGTTATACCGAAGAATTTCGTGATGTCTGGAAGCAGGTTATTCTGAAGGATCGTCAGCAAAAATATAAACAAGGCGCTTCAATCTGATGAATCGAGTATTTCCTATCCACCAAATAACAGAAAATATGCAGCAGCTGTTAATGCAGGAGATCACTTCTCATAACCGCGAAGAAATTATCGTGGAATTACAGGAAAAAATAGAGAAGAGAGGAAAGCTGCTTGAATCTATAGCTCCGCCTTATTCAGAAGAGGAAGAAAAACTGGGGCGCACGGTTGTGCATATGAATCAACATATCGAAAAACAGATGCAGCAGCTTTTCACTGCATTAAAAAATGAAATGAAGCAGGTGCAGCAACAAAAAAAATCGACAACAAGTTATGTAAATCCTTATAAAAGTGTACAAAATACAGATGGTATGTTTTTAGATAAAAAAAAGTAGAGAGAAAGGAGCGTATTTTCCTTTCTCTTTTAAATTTTTTATAGAAATTTTATCCCTCCTTACCCCCTGCATATAAGGGGATGAAAGAATTGGATAGAAAACGTTTACGAAAAAATAGGGTTTAAACAAGAGAAGTTTGTGAAAAAGTGTTATAATAGATTTATAAAAGTAAAGAAGGAGGACACTTACATGAAATTTAATATCAGAGGCGAGAATATTGAGGTTACAAACGCTATTCGGGAATATGTTGAGAAGAAAATCAGCAAACTGGAAAGATACTTTGATAACCCTCCCACTAGCGATGTGCATGTAAATTTAAGTGTCTATAATGATGAACAGCGCATTGAGGTTACCATCCCAATGACAAATCTCTTACTGCGTGCAGAGGTACAGCACATTGATTTATACGCTGCTGTAGATTCGGCCGTAGATAAATTAGAAAGACAAATCCGAAAACATAAAACAAAAATTAACCGTAAATTTAGACAAAATGGAGCACCTAAGCATGCTTTTGCCGAGTTGGAAAAAGAAGCGCAACAGGCAGTTGAAGAACCTGAAAATCAGATTGAATTGGTTCGTACAAAACGTTTTAATCTGAAACCAATGGACTCGGAAGAAGCTATTCTGCAAATGGATATGCTGGGGCACAGCTTCTTTGTATTTACCAATGACGATTCCGGCGAAACCAACGTGGTTTATAAACGCCGTGATGGAAAATATGGTTTAATCGAACCATATGTTTAAACTCAAATAGAAAAATAGTTTAGCAGATAAAATAACAGTCTGCTGCTTCTATCATAGAGGCGGCGGGCTGTTATTTTGTCTGTGAAGCGATAATTTGAAATAGAACAAAATAAAATTTTTGTCAAAAAACATTGTTTTTCAATTTTTAGTATTGTTTTTAATAAGAATTATATTTTCAGGCTTTGAAAATGGCATTTCCTCCCGGGGAAAATGCCATTTCTGTAAATAGAAATGTAATTTTGTCGATTCGCCGGGAAAGTAAACATATGATATAAATGGTTTAGAAAGAAAAAAGGAGGCGGTCACATGCAGTATATGCATCAACAATTGTTGAATGAACTCGAACAACGGGTGAAACAGCAGGAACTGACGATTCAACAATTATTACGTTTTGTAGCGAACCTCAATAAAAATGTCGCACAACTATCCTCAGAACAAAAAGAAAATATATAATAGTAGTCTAACCAAGATTGGTACTACTCTCCGAAAGAAACCCCCCGCAAGGTTGCCTCATGCAGAACTGGAATAATCATTTCAGTTCTTTTTTTTCGAAACTTTGGAGGTTCATTTGGACTATTCAAGAGAAGAGACATTGTCAAAAATGCCTCGGAGGGTGTAAGTTGTCATAACGGTTTAGGAAGTGTTATGATACTATTATTGACTATTACCAGTTAGAAATGGTAAGTGTACTAACGATGAATAACTTACCTTTGAAAAGTAGTGCAAAAGAGCGGGAAACGTTTTGGAGCACGTGCTTTAAACCAAGGTAAATCATATATATTAATGGCATTGGAATGTAGTGCGGTAAGCAATAAAAGTTTCAAATAACTGAGGAGCGTTTATAATGGCAGGATTATTAACGAAGATTTTTGGTGACGGGAACCAAAAACAAGTGAAGCGTATTGAAAAACAAGTGGACAAGGTTGAGGCGTTAGAGCCTGAGATAGAAAAGCTTTCAGATAAAGCTTTGCAGGATAAAACAGCAGAATTTAAAGAACGGATTGCAAATGGAGAAACATTGGATGACTTACTGGCTGAAGCCTATGCGGTTGTTCGTGAAGCTTCTAAACGCGTGCTTGGCATGCGTCCTTTCCGTACGCAATTAATTGGTGCAATCGCGCTGCATAACGGAAATATAGCTGAAATGAAAACAGGGGAAGGGAAAACGTTGGCTTCAACAATGCCAGCGTATCTTAATGGATTGTCTGGAGAAGGCGTGCATATTATTACGGTCAATGATTACTTGGCAGACCGTGATGCGAAAGTGAATGGCGAGCTGTTCGACTTTCTAGGATTAACCGTCGGCTTGAATCATAATGGCCTCCCTAAGGAAGATAAACGTATAGCATACCAGGCCGATATCACTTACGGAACAAATAATGAATTTGGCTTTGACTATTTAAGAGATAACATGGTGCTGTATAAAGAACAGATGGTGCAGCGCCCTTTGAATTATGGCATTATTGATGAGGTAGACTCGATTTTAATTGATGAAGCCCGTACCCCATTGATTATTTCCGGTTCAGCCAAAAAATCTGCATCGCTTTATCAGCAGGCAGATCGATTTGTACGTACACTGCAGCAAGAATCCGATTATACCTTTGATGAAAAAACGAAAGCAGTGCAAATGACAGAACAGGGAATTGATAAAGCAGAGAAATTCTTCAGTATTGAAAACTTGTTTGATTTATCACATGTTTCTTTGACCCATCATATTAACCAGGCTTTAAAAGCGCATGTCTCTATGCACAGCGATACAGATTATATGGTGGAAGAAGGAGAAGTCATTATTATTGATCAGTTTACCGGACGTAAAATGAAAGGGCGCCGGTATAGTGACGGTTTGCATCAGGCGATTGAAGCCAAGGAAGGATTGCAGATTCAAAATGAAAGCATGACGCTTGCTTCCATTACCTTCCAGAACTATTTCCGGATGTACAATAAATTATCCGGAATGACTGGTACAGCCAAAACAGAGGAAGAAGAATTCCGAAGCATCTATAATATGGATGTTATTGCTATTCCTACAAATGAACCGATTCAAAGAGAAGATAAAGCAGACCAGATTTATAAAACAATGGATGGCAAATTCAAATCGGTTGTAAATAATATTAAAGAACGTCATGAAGCTGGCCAGCCGGTGCTGGTTGGTACTGTAGCAGTGGAAACGTCTGAGTTAATTTCTCAAATGTTGAAACGTGCAGGCGTAAAACACGAAGTATTAAATGCGAAAAACCACTTTCGCGAGGCAGAGATTATTGAAAATGCCGGTCAAAGAGGCGCTGTAACTATTGCAACGAACATGGCCGGACGTGGTACAGACATCAAGCTGGGCGACGGTGTCAAAGAGCTGGGCGGACTGGCGGTTGTCGGTACAGAACGGCATGAATCACGCCGGATTGACAATCAGCTCCGCGGTCGTTCCGGACGTCAGGGAGATCCTGGTATTTCGATCTTCTTCTTATCTATGGAAGACGAGCTGATGCGCCGCTTTGGTTCAGATAATCTGAGAACAATGATGGAAAGACTCGGTATGGACGATACCCAGCCGATTGAAAGCAAAATGGTTTCCCGTGCAGTAGAATCTGCTCAGAAACGTGTGGAAGGAAATAACTATGATGCGCGTAAAACCATTCTGTCTTATGATGATGTGCTTCGTGAGCAGCGTGAGATTATTTACAAACAGCGTTTTGAAGTGATTGACTCTGAAACCAACCTGCGTGAGATTATTACGAATATGCTCCAATCTACAGTGGAACGAGTAGTTACGACACATACCCAGGATCATGATGAAGAAAAATGGAACCTGGATGCCATTATCGAGTATGTGGAAGGTAACTTATTGGAACAGGGAGATATCACGAAGGATGAGCTGAAGGAAAAAGAACCTGCTGAAATCACAAGTGTTATCATGGAAAAAGTGAATCGCCGTTACGATGCGAAAGAGGAAGAACTGACACCGGAACAATTCGTCGAGTTTGAAAAAGTTATCTTACTCCGTACAGTTGATACCAAGTGGATGGATCATATTGACCAGATGGATCAGCTGCGCCAAGGTATTCATTTACGTGCATACGGACAGAACGATCCATTGCGCGAATATCAGATGGAAGGCTTCAATATGTTTGAAGAAATGATTGCAAGCATTGAAGAAGAAGTGTCCAGATATGTGATGAAGGCGCAGATTCAAGACAACCTGCAACGCCAGGAAGTGGTTAAAAATACGCAAGCTGTTTCCGGGGGCGGAGAAGACAAGAAGAAAAAGTCTAGAAAACCGGTTGTAAAAAACAATACAGTAAAAAGAAACGACCCTTGTCCGTGCGGCAGCGGCAAGAAGTATAAAAACTGCCACGGACAATAAGTTTGCGGCGAACCGAAAGTTTAAACAGGAGGAATTTGTAATGGAATTAACAGATATTAAGCAAGAGCTTGAAAAAATAACTTCACAAATTGAAGCATTCAGGGGGTCTCTTTGACCTCGATCAGAAGCGGGCAAGAATTGCTGAATTAGAATCACTTATGGCGGATCCCAGTTTTTGGGATGATCAGAGCCAAGCACAAACGGTCATCCAAGAATCAAATGGGTTAAAAAGCTATGTTGATAAATTTGAGGAAATCACAGAGACATTAGATAACCTGGAAGTCTCCTATGAGCTGGTTAAAGAGGAACAAGATCAAGAGTTGTTTGATGACTTGCAATCGGAATTGAAAAACTTTAAACAACAAGTAGATCAATTCGAATTACAGCTCTTATTAAATGAACCTTACGATGCCAATAATGCTATATTAGAACTGCATCCGGGAGCCGGCGGTACAGAATCGCAGGACTGGGCAAGTATGCTATTGCGAATGTATCAACGCTGGGCGGAGAGTCATGATTTCTCCATCGAAACAATTGATTATCTTCCGGGAGATGAGGCCGGTGTAAAAAGCGTTACGCTGTTAATCAAAGGGCATAATGTTTATGGCTATTTGAAAGCAGAAAAAGGCGTACACCGTCTGGTTCGAATCTCCCCATTTGATTCATCCGGAAGACGGCATACCTCTTTTGTGTCCTGTGACGTGACTCCGGAAATGAACGATGATGTAGATATTGAAGTAAAAGCAGAAGATTTAAAAATCGATACCTACCGTGCCAGCGGGGCCGGCGGTCAGCATGTCAATACAACAGACTCGGCAGTACGGATTACGCACCTTCCGACGCATATCATTGTGACATGTCAGAATGAACGTTCACAGATTAAAAACCGGGAACAGGCGTTAAAAATGTTAAAATCAAAACTTTACCAGATGGAAATAGAAAAACAGCAGCAAGAATTAGCTGAAATTCGTGGAGAACAAATGGAAATCGGCTGGGGCAGTCAAATTCGTTCTTATGTTTTTCATCCGTATTCCATGGTGAAGGATCATAGAACAAATACGGAAACAGGGAACACCCAGGCAGTGATGGACGGCAAACTGGATATGTTTATTAACTCGTACCTTCGTTCACAAATGAATTAATGGCAATTGTTCTTTTTTGTTCAAAATCCTTCATGCAGTAAGAATGAAAAAAAGATATACTGTTAGCAACAACGAATCAAGGAGGATCACACGTGAAAAAAGGGATAGCTGCTTTGTTATTAGGCATACTTTTTGTGCTTGGAGCTTGCGGTAATGCGGACGACACCACGGATACAAGCGAAGAAAACTTGGAAACCGGTGAAGAAGTATATCGCAATAATTGCGCCAATTGTCATGGTGCTGACCTTTCTGGCAATGGGTCTCCGGAACTGACTGACATCGGTTCGAAATATTCACAAGAACAAATTGAAGATATTGTGCAGGAAGGAACCGGCAGTATGCCGCCTCAGACACAAGTAGAAGGAGAAGATTTGCAGGAATTATCTTCATGGTTAACGGAACAATAATAACAGACAGGCGTTTACATTATTGCAAGCGTCTGTCTCCTTCTCTTCTTTCTATGATTTCCCCTCTCTATTTCTCGGCTGTATTTTTTCATCGCATCATTACCCGCTGCTTCCTCAGATGTAGAAATCTCACTTCTTGAAGAAAAAATATATTCTTTCAACCTGTATATAAACAATAACTCAACCACTTCCAAACTTCTTTAAAAACAATTCCCTCTATACCCTTTTTATTACAAAACAAAACATTTCAGCATGCTCAAAATATAAAATATGGCAAATTTAAGAAAAACCGTGAAATACCATGATGAAGGGATTGAATAAGGCTGCTTTTTAATTATTACAAGCTTTGTCGAATTGAAATAAAAATGTAATGTGATTTTTTCATCAAAAAATACGCAGAGATGTTATAATTACTTTTGTTCGTTTCAATCTATTTAGATGATGTCGATTTATGCAAAACATAGAGAATATATAACAAATAAAAATGATTAATATACCAGCCAAATTATAATAAATAGAGATGACGAAATATGTTTTTTTAGAAATATATATAACATGTTGTAGAGATGCCTCGTCATAAATGGAAATAATATAGTAATAGGTGGTCATGAAATGATAACAATGGAGAATGTATCCAAAACATATAGTAATGGAGTAACAGCCCTGAACGATATTAATATACATATCGACCGCGGCGAGTTTGTTTATCTTGTCGGACCGAGCGGAGCCGGAAAATCATCATTTATCCGTTTGATTTACCGCGAAGCAAAGCCGACAAAAGGGAAGATAGTCATTAACGGCCGGGAGTTAAGTAAAATAAAAGAAAGACATATCCCTTATTTGCGGCGGGATATCGGCGTTGTCTTTCAGGATTTTAAACTTCTGCAAAAACTGACTATCTATGAAAATGTGGCCTTTGCTTTAGAAGTAATTGAAACATCCCCAAAAAGTATCAAACACAGAGTCACAGAAGTTTTGCAGCTTGTAGGTTTAGAAGATAAAGCAAAAATGATTCCAAGTGAATTATCAGGAGGAGAGCAACAGCGCGTAGCCATTGCACGAGCTATTGTAAATAACCCGAAGGTAGTCATAGCGGATGAGCCGACAGGAAACCTGGACCCGGATACTTCATGGGGCATTATGCAGGTTTTAGATGATATTAATTCAAAAGGTACAACTGTCATCATGGCAACACATAGTAAACATATTGTGAATACAATTAAACGCCGTGTCATTGCAATTGAAGATGGAAATGTTGTACGAGATCAACAGCGGGGTGACTACGGCTATGAAGTTTAGAACATTATTAAGACATTTACGCGAAGGAATGAAAAATATATTCCGGAATGGCTGGATGACTTTTGCTTCGATTGCAGCAGTAACCACAACTTTAATTCTTGTTGCAGTATTTTTAGCATTAGTATTGAATCTGGACCAAATGGCGAGAAATATTGAAGAAGATGTGCAAATCAGCACGATGATTGATGTGACTGCTGACGAGGATCAAATTGTCGAACTCGGTGAAGAAATAGAACAAATAGATGGCGTTGCAGAAGTCCAATTCTCTTCTAATGAAAATGAATTAAATAGTTTAATTGATAGTATGGGCGATGAAGGACAAGCATGGGTGATGCTTGAACAGGATAACCCGCTGAGCCATGTGTATACGGTGGAGGCTGCTGTCCCGGAAGATACGGAAGCTGTTGCCGGCCAAATTGAAGAATTAAACAATGTGGAAAATGTATTATATGGGCAAGAAGTGGTTGATGATCTTTTTGAATTCACGAACTATGCCAGAGCAATAGGTTTAGGGTTAATTGTAGCGTTGGTATTCACTGCTATATTCTTAATTTCCAATACCATCAAGATAACAATCATTGCAAGAAGTACAGAAATTGGTATTCAAAAATTAGTGGGAGCAACCAATTCCTTTATTCGTTGGCCATTTTTTGTGGAAGGGGCATTATTAGGAATCCTTGGTTCCTTGGTTCCGGTAGCTGTGATCGTGGGCGGCTACTATTATGTATACAATTATTTCCCAGCTGCTGTATCCTTCCAATTTGTCGAACTGCTGCCATTTAATCCATTTGCTTGGCAATTATCAGGAATGGTTCTTTGTATAGGAGCATTGATCGGCATTTGGGGAAGCGTTATGAGTGTACGTAAGTTCTTAAAAGTATAAAAAACAGATATAAATTACTTTCCATAATCGGAAACAATGATGAAAAACTCGCATTCGCTGCAAATGCAGTGGATACGAGTTTTTCTAAAATAGATTCATATATTGAATATGGTAGAGGAACCATGTTTCGGTATATGTCATGCAGAAACAACATCGGAGAGGGGAACAACATATGAGAAGCATGAGGGCATTCACGGTATCCAGCTTGATTACATTGCTTGCAATAGCGGTACCAATACATTCTGTTTCGGCAGAGTCTGTAGAAGATGTGGAAGATGAAATTAATGACCTGGAAGAAGAAAAATCTGATTTAGAATCCAAAAAAGAGAAAGCTAAGAAAAAACAAGCGGATTCTGAGGAGAAGCTGGAGTCTAATCAAAAAGAACAGGATGAAGTAGAAAGCGAAATTTCATCCATCGATGAAGAATTAAACCAGACACAATCAGATCTCTCAGAGAAAGAAAATGAAATAGAAGAAACAAATCAGGAAATTACTAGTTTAACGAATGAAATAGAAGAATTATCTGATCGAATAGAAGAATTAGAAGATGATATCGTTGATTTGGAAGAGCGTATTGAGGAAAGAGACGAGCTCATTAAAGATCGCCTTCGCAGTATTCAGCAAAATGGCGGCGAGATTCAATACTTAGAAGTTATTTTCGGGGCACAAAATTTCAGTGAATTTGTATCCAGAAGCACGGCAGTAAATAAAGTAATGGATTCAGACCGGTCTATTTTAGAAGAACAAGCGAATGATAAAGCGCAACTGGAAGATGATCAGGAAGAATTGGAAGCTAGCAAAGCAACAGTCGAAGAAAATAAGGTAGCTGTCGAAGAAAATAAAGCAACATTGGAAGACCAGCAGGACGAGTTGCTCGCATTACAGGATCAGTTAGATGACCAAGTTTCTGATAAAGAAACCTTATTGGCTGACCTGGAAATGGAATATGATGATATGGAAGAAGAGAAATTAACAGCTGAGGAAGAACAGGAGTTAATGGATGCACAAGCGGAAGCGAAGCAGGTTGCTTTGGAATCGGCTGAAAGCAAGAAAGAAGACATAGAACAGAAAGAAGCAGAAGAGGCTGCACGTGCGGAGGCTGAAGCGAAAGCCGAAGAAGAGCGGAAGGCAGAAGAAGCCCGTCAGGAAGAACAAGAAAAACAAGAAGAAGCACAACAGCAGGAATCAGAACAGCAAGATCAAGAACAAGAGACAGAAGAGAATGATCAGTCGGAAGAGGATACTTCTTCAGAAGACGAATCCTCAGAAAGCAGTGATTCCTCTAAAGATGACTCATCAGAAAGTAATGACGATTCCAATGAAGAAGAAAATGATAATGAAAAAGAAGATGAAGAAGTGCAAGTAGCAGCTCATGCTTCTGGAGAAGTGATGTCTCAAAGTGTTGCTCCAAGCAATAGTTCCGGCTTTATTCGCCCGACATCCGGTCCGCAAACATCTCCTTTTGATCCGAATCGGGTGCATCCGATCCATGGAGATGTCCGTCCGCATAATGGAATGGATTTTGGACAAAGAGGAGAAGCGGATAAAGAGATTCGCTCTGCAGCAGACGGTGTAGTTGCTTTTGCAGGAACAATGAGCGGTTACGGTAACACTGTCATGGTTACCCATGAGGTCAATGGAGAAGAATATACGACGCTGTACGCACATTTAAACAGTTTTAATGTTTCTAATGGCGATAAGGTGAGCCAAGGAGATCAAATTGCAGTGATGGGAAATACAGGGGGCTCTACGGGTGTCCATCTCCATTTTGAAATTCATCCAGGCGGTTATAAGAACCCGGTAAACCCGGCAGGTTATATTAATTAATGTAACAAATCGTAAATAGTATAAAACAGTTGTATAAAGATGAAGGAATCCGAACTATTATTCAAATGACCATGTATCTGGCGTTTGAATTAGTTCGGTTTTCTTGTTATAAAAAGGATAATGAGAGAGATACGCTCCAATAGACTGCTTCTTCATAACTCAACTTACGCACTTTAAAAGTAACTAAGGGTAGATTATTTCTTCCAAACAGTCGTTGACTAGGACTGGAAGGTAAGGTGTCAAGCTACCGTTGCGGCGGACCGTTTTGCTTTCCTAGGGGCACGCTCTTCAGCTAACTTTTGCCAAGAAGAGCGCTTGGCAAAAGTGGATCTTCAGAGGGTGCTGATCCCTCAGGAGTCAAAACGGTCCGCCTCCGCTGGTGGGATGTTCTATGCATGAAATAGTTGAACAACTAAAGGTAGATTAGACAGAACACATTTTTCGTGGTGTACGGTAAAAAGTTCTGCAATCAGTCCTTTCTGTGCATGAAAGGATTCTCGATATGAGGACCATGTTGTCATGATGTGAACTGCTAAATCAACCATTTGAAACACCAGAATGATTGTTTATTTAGGCTAAAAAGCGATTCTTTCATCTCCCTTCATCAGGATGTTATTTCTTCCAAACGCTGTAGTATCCTATTAGAGCGCAGGCCAACCACGTAGACTCCAATGGGAAAGCGGAGGACTTGGCCGGAGCGGAAGCTATACACTATATCCTGTTCATCCTGGAACAGCAAGTTATTCTCAGGTGCGAAGGTTGAGTTCATAATATTTGATTTAAATTATGGTCATTCTTTTCATATCATGATATGCTTTTCTTATTAGAAAAATGACGTGTTTTCAGTGAAGAAAGCAGGTATAATAGAAGAATAAGACAAACTAAAGTTCCTGCTGTGGTTATGGATACATTAATTCGACTTCAGAGGTGAATGAAATCTTTTGAAGTAATAAAGAGGTGTAGCAATGAAGCTTAATCAAACTAAAATCATATTGATATTAATCGGTGCATTACTTATCGGTGTGCTAGGCGGATATGGCGGGGTGAAGTTAGCCCAGAACCAGGGGGACAACTCTGCTATAGAAATGTCTGATTCAGACAATGGTACATTGAGTAACAGCGGTGAAGAATCAGGCGGCGAATTATCGGGAGATTTAGATAAAGTATCCCAGATTTTTGAGTTGATTCAATCCAACTATATAGAAGACGTGGATGATAATGAATTGGTGGAAGGCGCCATTGAAGGCATGCTTTCTACACTGGACGATCCGCATACTTCTTACTTAGATAGTGAAATGATGGAACAGTTCAATGAACAAATTGAGTCCTCTTTTGAAGGAATCGGTGCAGAGGTCAGCGAGGTAGACGGCTATATTACCATTATGTCTCCAATGAAAGAATCTCCGGCCGAAAAAGCGGGTCTGCGTCCAAACGATCAAGTGTTAAGTGTGGACGGTGAAAGTCTGGAAGGATTAAATGTGAACGAGGCTGTTGCTAAAATACGCGGAGAAAAAGGAACCGATGTGGTTTTAGAAATACAGCGTTCAGGTACTTCTGACCCATTTGAAGTAACAATTGAACGGGATACTATTCCAGTTGAAACAGTGTATAGTGAAGTGGATTCAGAAGGTGGAAATGATACAGGAGTCATTCAAATCACCAACTTCTCCGAACATACAGGGGAAGAATTTGAAGAGCAGCTGACCGAATTAGAAAATCAAGGTATTGACGGACTGGTGATTGATGTTCGCGGAAACCCAGGCGGATTGCTGGATGTTGCTGAAGAAATTCTGCAGCAATTTGTGCCGAGCGACATGCCTTATCTGCAAATAGAAGATGCTGACGGGAATGCAGAAGAATATGTATCTGATTTAGATGAACAAAAGGATTATCCGATCAGTGTGTTGATTGATGAAGGCAGTGCTTCTGCTTCTGAAATTATCGCTGTTGCTATGAAAGAGCTGGATTATGATATTGTCGGCGAAACCAGTTTCGGAAAAGGGTCTGTACAGCAGGCTATTCCGTTAGGGGATGACAGTTCTGTTAAAATGACAACCTTTAGATGGTTATCGCCTAATGGTAATTCGATTGACGGAGAAGGTGTCGAACCGACCATCGAACAAAGACAGGATGATTACTATTATGCAACCCCTATTCAAGTAACAGACGACGAACCGCTTACTGTTGACCATACCAGCGAAGCGATTGCGAATATGCAAGAGATGTTATCTGGACTGGAATACGATACGGGAAGAACAGACGGCTACTTCAGTGAGGAAACGGAAAGTGCTGTAGAAGCATTCCAGGAAGATAATGATTTGGAAGTAACCGGAGAAGTAGATGAAGAAACCGGCGGGTTAATTGAAACCCAAGTAGTGGAAAAAATCCGCGAAGGTGAAGATGACAGACAGTTAGAACGTTCTTTAGAAGAACTGTATCAGTAAAACAGGAGATTTGTTCATTCATCCTATTGTGATGGATGAACAAATTTTCATTGACAAATAGGATTTACAAAGCAGGTGAAGCGTATTGGTGGAATCATGGCTTATTGAATTGGCAAAAGGCATAGGCAAATTTTTTCTGAACCCGGCATTATACTGGTTTTTATTTATATTAACGATGGCAAGTTATCTTCGTATAAAACGTGAGCGGTATGATTTCGGGATAAAAATGTATCCCAGGTTTATGGAATGGCATCGGACCTGGCTTGTTGCATTAATCAGCGGGATATTGATATCGGCTGTTATTATCGGTGCCGGAATGGTATTTTCGTATGAAACGCTTCTCGTATTAGCACTCAGCTTTGTTATTTTAAGTGTCAGTACGCGTTTTACATTACTTTCCCCCAGTTATACTTTGGGGCTGACATTCCTTATTTTATTTTTTGCGCCTTATGTATTAGACATGCAAAATGTTGTGGATTACTCCTTGCTGTACGGACGGAGTCTTCCGGCGTTAGCGGTGCTGGCAGGTCTGCTTCTTTTTGTAGAGTCTTTATTGATTAAACGGATAGAAAAACAGGACGTGTTTCCAAGCATTCAATTAAGTGATCGCGGGGCTTGGGTAGGTGTGCAGCAGCTGAAGCGGCTAACGGTTGTACCGCTGCTGATGCTCGTACCTGAAGGAGCAATTACTTCTTTTGCGCCTTGGTGGCCTTATTTATCCATTGGCGAATCTTCTTTGGGATTAGTGCTTATTCCCTTTTTAATAGGGTTTAACTACAAAGCTAAAGGGCATTTCCATGAGGAGGCTATCTATAAACTCGCAAAAGCGAATACCTTTTTAGCAATCGGTATTCTGCTTATTGCTGTCGGCGGTGTATTTGTTCCATATCTTTCCCTTACTGCCATTATCCTGGCGATAATAGGAAAAGAATATTTGAATTACCGTTACAGAGAAGGCGACCGTTTGCGCCGGCCATATTATCAGCCACATGCAAAAGGGTTGCGGGTTGTCGGTGTTTTACCGGGAAGCCCTGCAGACAGGCTAAAAATAGAACCTGGCGAAGTGGTTTACCGAGTTCATGGAAGAAATGTACAGACTCCTCAAGCTTTTTATGAAGCGCTGCAGGGGAGTGGCGCTTATATTAAAATGGAAGTGCTCAACCAGGACGAAGAAGTCCGTTTTGTACAATGCTCTCTGTACGAAGGAGAACATCATTCCTTAGGATTTCAATTTGCAGAAGAACCTTTTAAAGCAAGAAGAGAGAGAAAGAATAACGCATCTTAATAAAAGAATGCTTGGAACAGCAGTTGTTACGTGCTCCAAGCATTCTTTTCGTTATTATAAAATAGAATCAAGGATTGAGTGTTTGACAGAAAGGCTATAATAGAAGTAGAGGATTTTAAATAAATTGTATACAACAATATAAAGAAAATATCGAATGCTTGTTCGTTTTTGGCAAAAAGGGTATAATAGATAATAGTTATTGCAAGGAACGGAGGAAATAGGATGAAGGATCAATTTGAATTAGTATCTGCTTATGAACCGGCGGGCGATCAGCCGGAAGCAATTAATGACATTGTTGAAAAAGTGCTTGCCGGCCAGCGTCACCAGACATTGCTCGGTGCTACCGGAACGGGAAAAACATTTACCATGTCCAATGTGGTCAAAGAAATTAACCGGCCGACACTTGTGATTGCGCATAATAAAACATTGGCAGGTCAGCTGTATAGTGAGTTTAAAGAATTCTTTCCAAATAACGCGGTAGAATATTTTGTGAGCTATTATGACTACTATCAGCCGGAAGCTTATGTGCCTTCTACCGACACGTTTATTGAAAAGGATGCAAGTATCAATGATGAAATTGATAAATTACGTCACTCGGCTACATCCGCACTTTTTGAACGAAATGATGTTTTAATTGTATCCAGTGTTTCCTGTATTTACGGTTTGGGTAATCCGGAAGAATATAAGAGCCAGGTGCTGTCCTTAAGGCTCGGCATGGAAAAAGAGAGAGATCAGCTGTTGCGGGAGCTGGTGGATATTCAATATGCAAGAAATGATATTAATTTTCAGCGCGGGACATTCCGTGTACGCGGAGACTCCGTAGAAATTATCCCTGCATCACATGAAGAACACTGTATCCGGGTAGAATTTTTTGGGGATGAGATTGACCGGGTTCGGGAAGTCGATGCGTTAACC
This sequence comes from Oceanobacillus locisalsi, assembly GCF_042675985.1. Classification (NCBI taxonomy): domain Bacteria; kingdom Bacillati; phylum Bacillota; class Bacilli; order Caryophanales; family Bacillaceae; genus Oceanobacillus; species Oceanobacillus locisalsi. Next base: position 10,340 of record NZ_JBHTKK010000026.1, on the reverse strand, counting down.
GGTGAAATTATCGGAGACCGTGAACATGTAGCTATCTTCCCAGCTTCTCACTTTGTTACCCGTGATGAAAAGATGAAAATAGCGATTAAAAATATCGAAAAAGAACTGGAAGAACGGCTGAAAGAATTACATGATGCCGGGAAACTGCTGGAAGCGCAACGTTTAGAACAACGGACCAATTATGATTTGGAAATGATGCGGGAGATGGGCTTTTGTTCCGGAATTGAAAACTACTCGCGTCCATTAACGTTACGTGAGCCGGGAGCAACGCCTTATACTTTGCTGGATTTCTTTCCCGATGACTTTTTAGTTATCATTGATGAATCCCATGCGACATTGCCGCAGATCCGCGGTATGTACAATGGAGACCAAGCCCGGAAGCAGGTTCTGGTGGATCACGGATTCCGGCTGCCTTCTGCAATGGATAACCGGCCGTTACGATTTGAAGAGTTTGAGGGAAAAACCAATCAACTGGTGTATGTTTCTGCAACGCCGGGGCCATATGAATTAGAGCATTCACCGGAAATGACAGAGCAGATCATCCGGCCGACAGGCTTGCTGGATCCGGAAGTGCAGGTCCGACCGATTGATGGACAGATTGATGATTTAATTAGTGAGATTAATAAACGGACGGAACGTAAAGAGCGTGTCTTAATCACGACGTTGACGAAGAAAATGTCAGAGGACTTAACCGATTATTTAAAAGAAATCGGCATTAAAGTTGCTTACCTGCATTCGGAAATTAAAACATTGGAGCGGATTGAAGTGATTCGCAATCTTCGTGTCGGAAAATATGATGTGCTTGTCGGAATTAACCTTCTCCGGGAAGGGCTGGATATTCCGGAAGTATCGCTGGTTTCCATTTTGGATGCAGATAAAGAAGGATTCCTGCGTTCCGAGCGTTCTTTAATTCAGACGATGGGTCGTGCTGCGCGTAATGAGCAGGGCAAAGTCATTATGTATGCAGACAAAATAACCGATTCCATGCAAAAAGCGATGGATGAAACGAACCGCCGTCGTGAAGTACAGCAAGCATATAATGAAAAATATGGCATCACCCCGCAAACTATTCGGAAAGAAGTCCGGGATGTTATTCAGGCAACGGTTGCTGCCGAAGCTCCGGAAACCTACGAATCGGAAGCGGAACAAGTGAAGAAGATGACGAAGAAGGAAAGACAAAAGGTCATCGAAAATATGGACGAAGAAATGAAACAAGCAGCCAAAAATCTAGACTTCGAGAAAGCAGCGGAATTAAGAGATGTTCTCTTGGAGCTTAAAGCGGAAGGATGAGGTTTTTATGCCAAGCAAATCTATAAACATTCAAGGTGCAAGAGCACATAACTTAAAAAATATAGATGTGGATATTCCTAAAAATAAATTAGTAGTTCTGACCGGACTGTCCGGTTCCGGGAAATCCTCCCTTGCCTTTGATACCGTTTATGCGGAAGGTCAACGCAGGTATGTTGAATCTCTGTCTGCCTATGCAAGACAATTCCTGGGACAGATGGACAAACCGGATGTCGATGTGATTGAAGGGTTATCACCGGCTATTTCGATTGACCAGAAAACAACCAGCAAAAATCCAAGGTCTACTGTGGGAACGGTGACCGAGATTTATGATTATCTGCGTTTACTATTTGCACGGGTAGGAAGACCGACTTGTCCAAAGCACGGTATTGAAATCAGTTCCCAGACTGTACAGCAGATGGTTGACCGGGTGCTTGAATATCCGGAAAGAACGAAAATGCAGATTTTATCCCCTGTCGTATCAGGCAGGAAGGGAGAACATGTCAAAGTATTAGAAGACTTGAAAAAGCAAGGCTATGTACGTATCCGAGTAGATGGAAATATGATGGAAGTTACCGACGATATTAATTTGGAAAAGAATAAAAAGCACTCTATCGAGGTTGTTATTGACCGTATAGTGGTGAAAGAAGGCATCGAAAGCCGTTTAAGTGATTCTCTTGAAGCAGCATTGAAACTTGGCGATGGCAATGCTATTGTCGATGTGATTGACGATGAAGAGCTGTTGTTCAGCGAGAACCATGCATGCCCGATTTGCGGTTTTTCCATTGGGAAGCTGGAGCCGCGCTTATTCTCTTTCAACAGCCCGTTCGGTGCTTGTCCAAGCTGTGATGGATTGGGCTCCAAACTTGAGGTGGATGAGGAATTGGTTATTCCGGATTGGGATAAAACGTTGAATGAACATGCGATTGCACCTTGGGAACCGATCAGTTCACAGTATTATCCGCAGCTTCTCAAAAGTGTTTGTGACCATTATGCGATTCCGATGGATGTCCCAGTGAAAGATATTCCTGAGGAAAAAATGGATATCATTTTAAATGGCAGCGGAAAGGAAAAAATTCATTTTCATTATGAGAATGATTTTGGCAGTTCCCGTACGAAGGATGCTCCTTTTGAAGGGGTGCTAAAGAACGTGGAGCGCCGATATAAAGAAACGTCATCCGATTTTATACGTGAAACATTAGAAAAATATATGGCTCAGAAAAATTGCCCGACTTGTAAAGGGAACCGTTTAAATAAGGAAGCACTGGCTGTATTAATGGATGGAAAGCATATCAGCCAAGTAACCGATTTTTCGATTTTGGAAGCTAAAGACTTCTTCCAGCAGCTTGAACTAAGTGACAAAGACCGTCAGATTGCACGTCTGATTTTAAGAGAAATTGATAGCCGTCTGGCATTTTTAAATAATGTTGGTCTGGATTATTTAACCTTATCCCGTTCAGCAGGAACACTTTCAGGAGGGGAAGCGCAGCGGATTCGCCTGGCAACACAAATCGGATCTGCGCTGACAGGTGTGCTTTATGTGCTTGATGAGCCTTCCATCGGTCTGCATCAGCGTGATAATAATCGGCTGATTGAAACGCTTAAACAAATGCGGGATTTGGATAATACGTTAATCGTTGTAGAACATGATGAGGATACGATGCTGGCAGCGGATTGGCTGATAGATATTGGTCCAGGTGCAGGCGAACATGGCGGAGAGATTGTCGCCAGCGACACACCGGAAAATGTGAAAGCAAATGAGAATTCTTTAACCGGCCGTTATTTATCCGGAAAAGAATTTATCCCTGTACCGTCGAAACGTAAAAAAGCAGATAAGCGTAAAATAAAAATTACCGGGGCATCGGAAAATAACTTAAAAAACGTATCCGCTGAAATTCCTATCGGTTTGATGACTGTTGTGACTGGTGTTTCCGGATCTGGAAAAAGTACGCTGGTAAACGATATTGTTTATAAATCCCTGGCGAAAGAATTATATAAAGGAAAAGTGAAGCCCGGGAAATATCGGTCTATCAAAGGTATCGAGCATATCGACAAAGTCATTGATATTGACCAGTCTCCAATCGGAAGAACGCCGCGTTCCAACCCGGCCACATATACCGGCGTATTTGATGACATTCGTGATGTATTTGCGCAAACGAATGAAGCTAAAGTACGCGGTTATAAAAAAGGACGTTTCAGTTTTAATGTGAAAGGCGGACGTTGTGAAGCCTGCCGCGGAGACGGGATTATCAAGATTGAAATGCATTTTCTGCCAGATGTCTATGTCCCATGTGAAGTTTGTGAAGGGGCACGTTACAACCGAGAAACCCTGGAAGTGAAGTATAAAGGCAAAAATATATCCGAAGTCCTGGAAATGCGGATTGAAGAAGCATTGGAATTTTTCTCTGCAATTCCAAAGATTAAACGGAAACTTCAAACCATGTACGATGTCGGATTAGGTTATATTAAGTTAGGTCAGCAGGCCACAACTTTATCCGGCGGGGAAGCACAGCGGGTGAAGTTAGCGAGTGAGTTGCATAAACGCTCCAACGGCAAGACCTTTTATATTCTGGATGAGCCGACTACCGGCCTTCATTCTGCTGATATCCGCCGTTTGCTGGATGTTTTGCAGCGTCTGGTGGATAATGGAGACTCTGTTATGATCATCGAACACAATTTAGATGTGATTAAAAGCGCAGACCATATTATTGATTTAGGTCCAGAAGGTGGAGACCGCGGCGGACAGATTGTTGCGACGGGATCTCCGGAAAAAATTGCAGAGCAGGCAGACGTCTCTTATACAGGAAAATACCTAGGCCCAGTTTTAGAAAGAGATAAAGCACGTATGGAAGATGTGCTGAAAGAGAAAGTCAGCAGTAAATAATGGAAAAATGCCAGTCTGTAAAGCATCGTGTTTTGCAGGCTGGTCTTTGTTAGGAAGGACAGTATATTAATTTGATGAAGCTGTTCATTTGACGCTGTGTCTGCATTTCGATAGAGTGAAAGAGTAGAATTGGAGGTTGAAACATGAAGCCGATAGAAATGGAAAAAGTTCAGCAGGCGCTGGACAGTTACTTAAATAAAGATGTATATGTCCATTTAGAGACAACAAATGGTGCTTATGCGAGTCATTTAGATGCCAATGCTTATAATGTTGGCGCATATATACGGAATGCAAAAGTGAGATATGAGAATGCAAAAATTATAGGGGACGGAAATTCCTACCGTGTCGGTTTGAAGATGGAAATCGGCTGGATTTATGCAGAAGGATTGACGGATTGGACGATCCATGAAGGACATCAGCTGCTCATGGCCGGCCATGACGATGAGGGCCGGTTAATGGTCGCATTGGAAATTAGCGAGACACCGTTTCAACAATAATAACAGACACGAATGATATAGTTTGATTTCAGAAAGACAGGTGAACGAAATGGAGAAACATGTTGTTGTCATTTATCCACATCCGGATGATGAAGCATTTGGAGCGTCCGGCTCCATCGCGCAGTTTCGAAAAGAAGGCGTGCCGGTAACATATTTATGTGGAACGTTAGGACAAATGGGAAGAAATATGGGGAATCCGACATTTGCAAATCGGGAATCCCTGCCTGAAATTCGCAAAAAAGAATTGAAGCAGGCATGTGAAACCCTGGATATCGAATTGAAAATGCTCGGGTATCGTGATAAAACAATTGAATTTGAAGATAAACAAGAGGTAGCGGATCATTTAAGAGGGTATTTGGAAGAAATTAAACCATCCCTTGTCATCACGCATTATCCCGGCTATGCGGTGCATCCGGATCATAATGCTTTGGGAGCTGCTGCAATCCAGGCAGTAGAAGAAATGGCTCCTGAGGAAAGACCCAAAGTTTGGGCCCAAGCTTTTTCAAATGGGCATGAAGAAGATTTAGGCAGCCCGGATATCGTCAATGATGTGCACGATACGTTTGATACCAAGCTGCAAACAGTCCTCTCCCATGACTCACAGGTAGCAGGCATGTTTGGCTGGTTTAAAAAGATGGATGAAATCGATGAAGAAGTAAAAAATGAATTGATTGAAGGGCAATCTATAGAACGTTTTTATACTTGGCATTTTGATAAAGACGTCTCCAAATAATTGTTTTGTTTAAAAAGAATACGATGCGGGAAAATAGAAATGAAACTTTTTCATTTCTATTTTCGTATATAAGGATAGCAACCCACATAAGCTTGAATCAATAAACAGCAAAACAATTACCTGAGGAGGTACTTTCATGAAAAAATTAAAGCGTTCTGAAACCAATAAAATACTCGCCGGCGTACTTGGCGGATTAGGAGAATATTTAAATGTAGACCCGACACTGTTGCGGATTATTTTCTTAATCCTGCTTATCCCGAGTTTTTCTACATTAGCGATTGTTTATCTCATCGCTGCCTTTATTATGCCTAGGGGAGACGTGTATTAATGTTACTTCGGGGAATTATTTCATTAGTATTAAATGCTGTTGCGCTGATAGCTGTTGCCCAGATTTTTGATTCTTTTCAGCTGGATGGATTTGGAACAGCGCTGTTAGCAAGTGTTATTTTAGCCATCTTGAATATGTTTGTGAAGCCGATTTTGGTAATTTTAACATTGCCGATTACAGTGATTACATTTGGATTGTTTTTAATTGTTGTCAATGCGATTATATTGATGATTACGCAGGCGCTTATCGGACCTTCCTTTGTCATTGACGGGTTTGGTACGGCGTTTATCGCATCGATTGTGATTTCATTGATTTCGATGATTTTAAACAGTGTTGTTCGAGATATACGGTAAAAGAGGAGGTCAGGTTGTTGCCTGGCTTTTTTCTTTATCTAAAAATGTATTTTATTATTTTTCTTCGTCCTCTTTATACTTCTGTTCCATCGCTTTAGCTATTTCCTCCATATAAGCTTCTTCCTCTTTCGACCAGAAAGTCGGAGCTACAAAATCATCCGCCGCTTCAGCAGATTCCAATTGTTCTTCCCAGTTATCGATGTTTTTTGTAATAACATCTTCAGAGACAATTTTCATAAATAATTCATTGATATTTAACAATACCTGTTGTGCTTCCGGGGCATGCGAAGGGACGTTTTCTCTCATCAACCTTTTTACTTCAGCCAGGATAGACAGCCATTCTCTATCTAATTTCGCGCGAACTTCCTTTGAAATATCTGTGAAAAGCGATGCAAAATCATCTGGAAAATGCTCCTTCATCCATGCCTTTTGTTCTTCTTCAAATTCCATCCCGTGAAGTAACGAGGTGAGTACCGTCCAATCTAATAGAAAGTTATCATTTAAAAGTTCTTGTACATGATCGATGGCTGCAATAGCACGGTCTAATTCTTCCCGCTTGTGCACCAATACCTTTCTCTGAATAGGAAGAGAATCAGCGAAATTGTCTAACGTGACTTCTTCTTTATCCAGCATTTCTCTAATTTCCTGCAACGAGTATCCAATAAACTTTAATGATTGAATCCGCTGTAAGGTTGCGAGTTCCTCTAATCCGTAAAAACGATGACCATTCTCACTTCTTTTGTTTGGGTAAAGAATCCCAAGCTCTTCATAAAAACGCAGCGTTCGTGTTGAAAATCCGGTTTTTGCTCCGAATTCACCAATGGTATATATCTGAATCAGTTCCTTTACTGATAAGTATAACGGTTTCCGTTACGTGAAGTGCAAGGGATTTTCTTATGATTTAAAAATTCAAAGCGATTTAAAATATAAGATAGTTATGCCTTGAATATACGTAAACCTAAAAAGAACGAAAAAATCCGAACTCATCAGAATTCTGCTAAGAGAATTCTAAATGGCCGTTCGGATTTTTATGGCAGAAAATGTTATATGTTCATCATTCATTTACCTTCTTAGGAATGGAAATCGCGTAGATGGATTCAATTAACTGATTCAGTTTTCCTTCCACCCGGTGCAATAAGTAGAAGGTCACCGCCGCAGGAAATCCAATATCCGTTATAAGAGAAATCCATGCTTCCATAGGGTTCACCACCTTTGATTTCATAAACGAATGTCGAATAAGCATGCCTTTTGTAGCATTTATACAAGAACAATGCCGTGAGGAGAGTCCCTCACGGTCTAAAGTCCTGTATGAGCCAAACATTATAATTCAATATCTTCCACGATACGCTCCACAATACGGGCACTGTGTACTTCAGTCAGGTTGCCGCCTGTGGAGTAAAGGGCGTTTTCCCCGAGGATTGTGTCCATTGCTTCTTGGATTGTTTCAGGATCGACTGGTTCGACAGGATGGTCCAACGTATAAGTCACTACACGGCCTTCTTCATTTAAGAATTTCAATTCCAGTTTTCGCATGTTTTTCACCTCCTTTCTTCATAAACTGCAGTGATTAAGCTTCTTCGTCATAAATGTCTGAAGCGTCTCGGCGCGTGATAGCGTAGAGCGTATGCTGCTGAACAGATGCGAATGCGTGCGCTGTTTGGAAGAGCTGTTCAGCAGTAGCTTCTGGTTTGACGTTGTTGAATCGTTTTTGCTTGAAGACAAACTCCCCGGTCATGGGATCAATACCTTCGTTTATCGTCAGCTGCAAAACGGATTCAGTTAATTCAGCGACTGCCATGGTTCATCACCTCCTTTCATCCCTATAGTCGTTTCTGGTTTTAAAAAGGGGGCATATTTAAAGTGAATTTATTTAGTATGCAAGAAATCATTCGAAAAATGGGTAATGGAAGCTTTTCAAAGGCGCTATGTAGCGTTTTTACGACGATATTTGCAGAAAATGTTAGTATTTGTCTACAAAAAGTATAAAATTCGAAAATTGTCCTAGTAAAAGTCTTTTATATCAATAAAGTAGTTCAAAAATAATAGGGAAATTTGACTGAATTATAGCTATTTCTATCCTGAAATGCTATTTTGCAATATGACAAAACTTTTATATTCTGGTAAATTAATAATAATCTAATTGAAAGGGGAGTTATAAATGAGTAAAAAGTTGTGGGAGTTGGAGGATTTTATTGAACAGAATCAGCGCAGGGTATATTACCAGATGGCACGACTGCAAATTGAAGAGGAAAAAGAGGAGTATTTTCAAGAGGGATTGGTAGCGATGTGGAGAGCATATGAAAACTACATGCCGGATAAAGGACCTTTAGCTACGTATATGAATTTTCAAATCCGCAATCGTTTAGTGGATGTATTTCGGAAATCTATGGTGGAAAAAAAGTACTTTGAACAGTTAGGTCATGAACAAAATGTAGAAACAAAATCAGGAAACTATAGTCAGGCACATGGAAAGAAAATATCGGCGGAATTTGAAGGGGGAGGGGACCCGCAAGAAATAGTGGAGCATAATAATGAAAACGATTTCTATCAATTCACCACGTTACTGACAGACAAACAAAAAGTCTGGTTCCACTGTGCCATTTTAGAAGGATTGTCTAATCAAGAAATTGCGATACAGGAAAAGGTGAGCATCGAGGCAGTAAAAAGCTGGGCAAAAAGCTCGAAAAAGAAACTTCGTAAAATAGATTGGAACAGGGGCTAAAAATAATAATTAATAATAGGGGGCGGTATTGTGGTACAAATGAAAGAACAACTCATTCATGACACGTCATTTAAGTATGGTAATAATAACCAAAAAAGCTATATCACAATCCATGAAACCGATAATGTAAGGCGTGGTGCAGGAGCGCAAAATCATGCTAATTTACAATCTAACGGAAATTCTCGGGAAGCTGCTTGGCATTGGCAAGTGGATGATAAAGTGGCGATTCAGTCTTTTGACCACCATTTTCAACTTTGGGGAGCGGGTGACGGCAGAGGCAATGGAAACCTTCATTCTATACAGATAGAAGTTTGTGTCAATGCAGATAGCGATTATAAGAAAGCTATTGAAAATACGGCTGCTTTAGTCAAACATATTATGAAGAAGGAAAGCATTTCGTCATCTCATGTGAACCAGCATCATACGTGGAGCGGAAAACATTGCCCCAGAAAATTAAGAGATGGAACACATGGCGTAACATGGAACCAATTTAAAAAGATGATCGGGAAAGCATCTGGTAACCATTCCATATCAAAAGCAGCAAACAATAACAGCAGTAATTGGACCAAGGTGTCGGGAAATTGGACTGGGCAAACATTAGGAAACGGGGAATACGGAGAGCCCGTGAAACAGCTGCAAACAAAGCTGGCAAATAATCAACCGCCTTTTTATCCCAATAAAAGTGCTGAAAACTATGGCATTGATAGCTATTATGGTAATGATACAGAGAATGCGGTCACACGTTTTCAATCGTATTATGGTTTAGCTGCTGATGGATTAGCAGGTAAGCAAGTTTATCAACAGTTAAATAGCTCTTCTGCCGATAATCCTTCTTCTGGAAGCGGAAAGTCTATTTCGAAGTTGGTAGAAGAAACGAAAGCGGGAAAGCACGGAAATGGAGAAGCTCGTAAAAAGTCTCTTGGCAGTCATTATCAAGCTGTGATGAAGGTGATTAATGGTGAATCTTCATCCAGCAAACAACAATCGCATGCGATAAGCGAAGGCAGCAAAGTATCTGCCAACCGTTTATATACGACATCCAGCAGCACTAAAAATGTACGCCGTTCCAGTATTTCCGGGATTGTGGACACCATTAATGCTTACTGGCGTAATGAAATTCGTTTAAAAGATGGTAATGGAAATTATATTGGCTTTACACGCGGGCAGGATTTGCAGTAATTTAGAGGGGCTGTTGCAAGATACATAATAAGCATTTTGCTGCAGCTCTTTTAGAGTATCATGTGAACATCTAATGAAGTGATTTAAAATGAATGGAAAAAGAAGATAAAACCGTGTTTTCAAGTGTTCAAGTACTTCATAATATGTCAAAATGAAAATACTATAAAGGTGATTTCATGTCATACGAGTGCAGAACGGCTGAATTCACTCCCCCTTCCATGTTATTCTTAACTTGTAAAAAATAACCAAGGGGATGAATGGAAATGGTTAAGCAAGCTGTCGAGATAAAACTAAGTGAAAAACAACATAAAATACTTGAAAAAATGTTTAGGGGTAGCCACACGCCCCTCCATTTTA
>NZ_JBHTKK010000025.1:0-64184 GCF_042675985.1 Oceanobacillus locisalsi | reverse complement strand
GAAAAATTAGCTCACCTCTTACCTTGGTCACCGACTCTTCCTGAGGAATGTCGTGTTCCCAATCAATCTAAATAAATCATAACAATAGTCCATACCTTTTAATAGGTGTGGGCTATTTTACGCTTACGACTTTACAACATCATCGATTGTATATCCATCAAGCACTTCTAATAAAATTGGTCCATTTTCAGTTATCTCGATAACAGCCCGATTCGTTATAATTTTATTCACAACATTTTTTCCGGTTAGCGGGAGAGTGCATTTTTTTAAAATTTTTGGATTTCCATCCCTTGTTACATGATCCATCATGACAATAATTTTTTTTGCACCATTAATAAGATCCATGGCGCCCCCCATACCTTTAATCATTTTACCTGGTATCATCCAGTTGGCTAAATCACCTGTCTCCGAAACTTCCATCCCACCTAGGATAGCTAAATCAATATGACCTCCGCGTATCATTGCAAATGATTCGGCATTATCAAAGATTGCTGATCCATTAATCATTGTAATGGTTTCTTTTCCTGCATTTATAAGATCAGCATCTACCTCATCATCTGTTGGATAAGCGCCTATACCCAAAAGCCCATTTTCTGATTGCAGCACAACATTTTTATTACTTGAAATATAATTTGCTACAAGCGTAGGCATACCTATACCTAAATTGACATAATAACCATCTTCAATTTCTTGTTCCACCCGGTGCGCCATTATTTCTCGAGTCTTTTCTTTATTCAATTCAATCCACTCCAGTTTGATGAATATTAACTACTGACCAAAGAGACTGTTCGTTTTTCAATCTGTTTTTCTTGGTTACCTTGAATAATACGTTGAACATAAATGCTAGGCGTATGAATATAATTTGGATTCAACTCTCCATTTTCAACGACCTTTTCTACCTCTGCTACAGTTACTTTACCTGCCGCTGCAATGATAGGATTAAAGTTTTGAGCGGTTTTATTATAAATTAAATTTCCCATCCTATCTCCCTTATACGCTCTTACAAAACTAAAGTCAGCAGTTAACGCTTCTTCCAAAATATACTCCCTTCCGTTGAATTTTCTTATTTCTTTTCCCTCGGCAATTTGTGTGCCAACGCCTGCAGGAGTAAAAAACGCAGGTATTCCCGCACCACCAGCACGTATTTTTTCAGCTAATGTTCCTTGAGGAGTTAATTCAACTTCTAGGCTTCCGTCAATAACTTGACGTTCAAATTCTTTGTTTTCACCAACATAAGATCCAATCATTTTTTTATTTGTTGATTTTTCAACAACAATCCAAGACCGAAGTCATCTATACCACAATTATTCGAAATGACAGTTAAATTTTTAACATCGCTATCAACTAAGGCTCTTATTGAGTTTTCAGGTATGCCGCACAGTCCAAAACCACCAACCATTATGGTCGAATCATCTTGAATTCCTTTAAGGACATCTTCATAATCAGTATATATCTTTTGCATCTTGCAATTCTCCTTCTATTAGCTTTCTCTTTCTATTATTGTAGCTACTCCTTGTCCCCCACCTATACAAAGACTGGCTAGACCATATTTAGCTTGACGATGCTCCATTTCATATAAAAGCGATATAAGTATCCTAGTTCCACTAGCTCCGATTGGATGTCCAAGTGCAATTGCTCCGCCGTTAACATTAACACGAGACATATCCAATTTTAATTCTTTACTTACTGCTATAGACTGAGCAGCAAAAGCTTCATTTAATTCAATGAGATCGATATCCTCAATAGAGAGATTGCTTTTTTCTAAACCTTTTTTAATCGAGGGAACCGGACCGATTCCCATCATCTTAGGGTCAACGGCAGCATGTGCATTTGCTTTAATCACAGCCATCGGCTTTAAATTGAGTTCTTTTGCTTTTTTACGGCTCATTAAAACAACGGCTGCTGCACCATCATTAATACCTGAAGCATTTCCTGCTGTCACGCTTCCATTTTCTTTAAAAGCTGGTTTGAGTCTGCTAAGGCTTTCAACTGTAGAATGCTTCTTTGGATATTCATCCATATTAAATGGAGTAAAATCTCCTTTTCTTGCCGGAACATCAATTGTTACTATTTCCGGTTCGAATGTTCCAGCTTCAATCGCTTTAATAGCTTTTTCTTGACTGCCAGCTGCAAATGCATCTTGTTCTTCTCTTGTTATGTTATATTTGTCGGAAAGATTTTCTGCCGTAATTCCCATATGATAATCATTCATGGAGCACCATAAGCCATCTTTAATCATACTGTCTACTACTTTACCATCTCCCATCCGATAACCATTACGTGCTTTTTTTAGTAGATAAGGTGCTTGTGACATGTTTTCCATACCGCCTGCGATAATCACTTCGGCATCTCCTAGTAATATTGATTGGGCGCCCAGGTGCACTGATTTTAAGCCTGATCCACATACTTTATTGATTGTTAATGCGGGAGTATTTATCGGTAATTCAGCTTTTAAAGCTGCTTGTCGAGCGGGATTTTGTCCTAAACCAGCTGACAGAACATTTCCCATAATAACTTCATCAACAGGGTTATAATTCATCCCTACCCGCTTCAAAGATTCACTAATTACTTTACTGCCAAGCTCTACAGCTGACACCTTTGCAAAAGCACCATTAAACTGTCCAATAGCAGTTCGAGCTCCGCTCACAATGACAACATCTCGATCTGACATAGCTTTTCTCCTATCTATATTCTTTATAGTATGATTTTTTTATTCGCTTCTCGTTGGATTACCACATATAAGCTTATAACGTCTAATTTGTAAATTTTATCTCTTGCCGTAACCCAATAGAACTATTTCAGTTTTATGATAATCTTTTTTAACTTTATTCTTTTTCATAAAAATGCTCCTTGGTCTAATTAAAAACCCAACTCTAAGACATTATATATAGCTTTTTTTGCAATTATCTAATTATATATGATATAAAACAGTGAAAAAATATACCGACTACCTTTTTAGAAGCTAATCGATTTATTAGCTTTTCAAGTTTTCTTAATTAATTTTAATAAATATATACAACAACATTAAAGCTGCTATGCCTATTACAGGTATATTGATTATTCTTCCAGCTTCATCTAATACAGAGTCTAAAAAGCAACGTAACACAATAGCATCGTAGTTTGTATTTTGCTTCACTAATATTTAATGGAATAGTCTGTTTTTATTAATACAACGCTAGCACCGTTATATCAATAAATAAAATGTATGTTTATACCATTAATATCTATTTTGTTATATCATTAGAGTACTATTTTTCTCTTTAGATACACCTACCTCCATCAACTTCTAAATCAACCCCAGTGATCATAGAGGACTCATCAGAAACTAAAAATAAAGCTGTATTAGCCATATCTGTAGGTTGAGCAACTTTTCCAAGAGGGATAGTTTTAACGAATTTACTTCTTTGCTCTTCATCTACCATGCTAGTTTCAGTCACAACTGGGCTTAAGCTGTTTACTCTAATTCCAAAAGGAGCAAGTTCTAGAGCTACAGACTTGGCTAATGCAATAAGTGCACCTTTTGATGCTGCATATATATTTAATCCTGCTCTAGGCCGAGAAGCAGATGTAGACCCAGTGCATAATATTACTCCTTCTCCAGCTTGTTTCATATGTGGAGCAACTGCTTGGATACCATAAAAAGCCCCTTTTACATTTATATCCATGATTTTTTGATATTCTTTTTCCCCTACATCCTCTATATCAGTAACAGGCATCGCTATACCTGCGTTATTGTGAAAAATATCTATTTTTTTATAACGTTTTATTACAGTTTGTATTAACGAATCAACTTCAAACCTTTTCGTCATGTCAGTAGGAATAAATTCAGCTTTTCCCCCCTTTTTTTTAATAGATTGTACAACACTTTCTCCATCTGCTTGAGGCAAATCAGCTATTATTACAACTGCTTCCTCTAAACCGAATCTTTCTGCAACTGCTCTTCCAATCCCAGAAGCTCCTCCTGTAATAATTGCAATTCTATCTTTAAGTTTCATTTGTTGAATTCTCTCCTTAACTAATTTTTTTAATTCTAGTTCCATCTTCATTATATTTAGGATTTATTTGACTAAAGACCTTTAACGCTTTTTCGGAAGGTTGGCCAAATAAAGAACCCACTACAAAAGCTATTGCTGTTAAAATAAGCGAAAATAAAGGTGGAACGAGCCAAGGCGCTGCAGCAATTGAAAAATCAGTTAACCAAGTAAAAACTGCTGAGCAAGACCCTATTATTAAGGCAGAAATTGCTCCTGTTTTAGTAGCACCCTTCCAAAGAAAACCTCCTAACCAAGTAACTAGAAAAGCCGGCCCCATTACAGCCATTGATACGTTTATAATTTCTAAAATCCAATTTGCATTGTAAAAAGCTAAAAAACAAGATGCTGTACACATGACAAGCATTGCCCACCTTGTCACTATCATCATTTCATTTTCTGAAATAGATTTCTTTCTAAGTTTAGGCCCAATTAATTTACCATATAGGTCTCTCCCAACTGCCATTGATGAAACCATCAATTGCGTACTGGCCGTAGATTGAGCAGAAGCTAAAAATCCTGCAAATGCAAGTCCTGCTATAACAGGAAGCAGCCAGTCTTGAGCCATAATCAAATATATTATTTCTGATTCTTGTCCTTCTAATCCGGGTCTAGCGATAACTCCGATCATCCCATAAAGAAAGAAAAAAGTTCCGCAAACCCATATAACTGGCGTTACAAACAATATAGCTTTATAAACTTCTCTCACATTTTTAGCTAAATACGCCCGGCTTATTAAGTCTGCTCGTGCCAGAGATCCTATTATCCAAACTAACATGACACTCCATATAGCCCACGTATCTCCTAATCCATTATCAGATGTTAAAAAATTAGGGTAGTATTTCTCAACTTGAGAAACTAAATTGAATATTCCATTTGTTTTAATTACACCTAATATCAAAACAATGATCGCAGTAATCCAAGTAACGAAAAATTGGACCGCATCTATAATAGCGTTTGCCATCATTCCTCCAGCTATTGTATAAAAAGCAACAATTGCTATGGAAACGATAATTCCGACCCAGATAGGTATATCAAATAATAATTGGAATAATACAGATACCCCGATTATTTGGCTAGAAATATAAAGGAAAAATCCCACAAATAAGATTACTGCAGATATACCTCTCGCAGCCCCGCTGTCATATCTTTGTCCCAAGAAGTCAGGGATTGTAAATTGCCCAAACCTTCTTAATATAGGCCCGAACAAAGCAAGACCAGCAATATAGCCAATCGTTGATCCCATGTATGCTCCATTTCCTAGGAAACCTTCGTGATAAACTAAACCAGAAGTTCCCATAAAACTAGCAGTACTTAAAAAAGATGCTACATATCCTGAGCCTATAATCTAATAAGGCTGATTTTGCCCCGCCACAAAGAATTTATCCGAATCATTTCCAGCATACGTCTTATACCCTAGATACAAGATAAATACTAAATATAAACCAAAAACAAATAATATCATTTTTTCCTCCTTAATTCTTTAATTGTTTTTGTCATGTCTTGTTTTATACAATCCGTAAATTCCTGTTCCAAACCCAATAATTAAAGCTGATAAGCTTATATAAAAGAAATATCTTAATTGTGGTGCGGCAATAAAAAATTGAATTATATAAACAGCTGGAAATAAGGCCGCTACCATCGTAATGATTACAAAAAACAATCCAAACCATTCCATTTTAGTCATTTGTCTCCCTCCCACATAGAAGAAGTTAATTATAATAATTAATCTAATATTCTAATAACTAGCAGTTTGTCCACCATCGATTAAATAACTTCCCCCTGTAATAAAAGAAGACTGATTAGAAGATAGAAAAGCAACTAAATTTGCAATTTCTTCCGAAGTAGCATACCTTCCAAGAGGGATTTTTTTTGAATAACTTTCACGTGCTTTTTTCGGATTTTCAGGATTTTTTTCTTTATCTAGTTCACTCATTAATTCTGTATCTACAGGTGATGGACAAATAGCATTAACGCGTATGTTATATTTCGCAACTTCTAATGCAGCAGTTTTTGTTAAACCTATTACTGCATGTTTAGTCGCCGAATACGGAGATAAAAATAAAGAACCATTTAGCCCAGCAACAGAAGAAGTATTTATCACCACACCATCATTCTGTCTTTTCATTATTTGTAGTACATACTTTAAACCGTAAAAAACACCTTTCATATTTATATCAATCGTTTTTTCTAAATCCTCTGTTTTTACTTCTGTTATTTCTGCAAGTTTTCCTGATATACCAGCATTGTTAAAAAACACATCAATATTCCCAAAGACTTCTATTGTTTGCTCTACATAATTTTTAACTTCTTTTTCGTTCGTGACATCTGCTTGTATAAGAAGACTATTATTTAAACCTAACTCATGTGTCGCATCTTCTAAAGCTTTTTTATCTATGTCTACTAATGCTAACTTTGCTCCTTTTTTATGAAATAATTGTGCTGTTTTTTTTCCAATTTCTCCTGCGGCTCCAGTTATTAAAATTACTTTTTCTTCAAAATTCAAACAATTACCCCCGTAAAAATTTATTGAGCAGTATATCCCCCGTCCACAGGTAAATCAATTCCTGTTATATAAGAAGATTCTTCCGATGCAAGAAATAAGGCCGCATATGCTATTTCAACTGGTTCAGCAGCTCTTCCAATAGGTCCAATCCGCCATAATTCCTTTGGATCAGCTAATAAAGACTCTGTCAGAGCAGTCTGTACGACCCCAGGGTGAATACAATTAACCCTTATACCAAATGGAGCAAATTCTATTGCAGCCGTCTTGGTCAACATTCTAGCCGCTCCTTTTGCTGCGTGATAAGATGCCGATAGCCCACTTCCAACTAATGCCCATATGGATGAATTATTGACAATAGACCCCTGCTTATTTTTTTTAAGTAAAGGTAGCATTGATTTCATTCCAAGTAAAACGCCCTTTGCGTCCACATCCATGACCTTCTGCCATTCCGTTTCTGTCATATCCTCTATAGAGCTTCGTCCTGCTATGCCAGCATTGTTGACAAGTATGTCAAGATTGTTATGCGTGTTTTCTATATATTTAGCTGCCTTATTCCAATCATCTAAATTTGCAACATCCATTTGTATAAAATTTGCATCACCACCCTCGTTTGAAATCTCTGCTGCAACTTTTTTTCCTTCCATACTCATGTCTGTTAAAATAACACTTGCACCTTCTCGGGCAAATAATCTTGCCATTTCTTTTCCTTGGCCCATAGCTGCTCCAGTAACTAAAGCTATCTTTCCATCAAGTCTACTCAAATTACTCATCACCTTTTTCATTTTTTGTATGTTCTAGTTTATTTTTCATGTATTATGATAGTCACACATAAGTTGTGTTTCTTGTTCAAGTTTGTGTCACCGGTAAAAATCTCGGTTTCTCGTAGTAGCCGTTTCTACTTATGGTTGTTCCTGAAACGTCTTGTAATGTGAGTTTTGTATCTGCCATTTTTAATACTGCTCCAGTAACATCCAAAATGGTTGCGCCTGTATTTCTAACCTTTGAAAGACCGTTTTGAACACATACAATATTAAGCAAACCACAACCAGGCAAAATTACTTCTGCTCCCTTTTCTACTGCTGTTTCACAAGCATCTAAAAACTGTTTAATAACGGCTTCAGGATCAGAAAAAGCATTTTCCAAATCCAATAGACTTACATCAAAATATTGTGTATTTATGGAAGAATGATTTAAATCGTATTTTTTAATTAAGCTTGGAATCTCCTTTTTAGCCAATTGAACAGAATGTGTTATCACTGCAAATTTTTTACCATACATTTGAGACAATAACATCGATGATTCAGCCATACCGACAACTGGTATATTAACTATTTCCCTGGCTTCATCAAGAACAGGATCTAAAAAGCAGTGCAATACAACCGCATCATAACCATCTTTTTCGGCATTAATTATGTTTTGGAGAATTTCCTTATTGCTTAAAAATTCACTTGCCATAAAATCTCCGGGTCTATATTTCTTCGTTACACCAGCTATGTCAAAAGAATAATTACCCGGAAGTATTTTTTTTGCATGACTTTTGATACCATCTCTATATTCCGGAAAACCATCAATTTCCGTACTGCTTTGAATCAGAATTTTTTTCATACTATATCTCCTCACCATTTTAGTATTAAAATGAACCTATTCCATATGTGATGTATTAGATTTCAAGGAAACCAAAAATGAACCACTTTCAATGCATCCCTCAATTATATTGGGTATTTATCCCACCTATTCCGGTTTTAAATCCAGAATAGGGTTTACAAATTTTAATAAGATTGTTAAACGGGGCACCTTTGGCTAAATCTACACTCGACCATATCCTGTCGGGTAGAGAAGGTGCGATTTCTTCAACTATCAGGGAAACCTCAACAATTTTACGCATGGCAACTGGTAATACCTTATGTGGCAGGTCGTATGGTACCGGTACACTCACCGAAGCCAATTGTGCTCCCCCTCGGTCCGGGGGCGCTGCCGCGAAGTGTTACCTGCTGGCCGTCTTGGAGAAAACTGTATTTCTCTCCCATTCTAGAAATTAGCGGTTCTTCCCCTCCCAATGTCAGCTCAATCAATGATCCACACTGATACGGTTCCGACCCAGAGATGGTGCCAGAACCAAAGAAATCTCCTGGGCTAAGGGCAGCGCCATTAACTGTCATATGGGCCAACATCTGAGGGGCTGTCCAGTACATCGTTGAATACGGGACTGTAGAAACATGTTGATCGTCGATATAGACCTCTACTGAAATGTCAAGCCCGTATGGGTCGGCACTGGAGTCGTCCAGATATTGCACGAGAGACTCATCTCGAACTGGTGGCACTACTCGGGCTGCGTCCAATGCATCCCAGGGCACCACCCACGCTGAGATCGTTGAAGCAAACGATTTACTCAGGTTGGGTCCCAGAGGCACAGATTCAAACGCTTGAATATCACGAGCAGACCAGTCGTTAAACAGAACTACCCCAAACAAATGGTTCTCAGCGGCTTGCGCTAAACTAACTTCGCCCTGAGGTGCCGAACTGCCCACGATGAACCCGAGCTCTGCTTCGATATCTAGGCGCCTAGAAGGGCCAAAGCTTGGTGCAGCCTCCTTCTCTGGCCGTATCCCTTTTGGTCGATGCACAGGAGTTCCTGAAACAGACACAGTCGAGGCGCGGCCGTGATAACCTACCGGCAAATGTTTCCAATTTGGTTTCAGCGGTTCCTCATTCGGTCGCAATATACGACCGAGATTAGATGCATGATTCTCTGACGCGTAGAAGTCGACATAGTCGGTTACGGTAAAGGGCATTGCCATGTTGATATCATTTATGTTAGTTGCTACAGCCACCACTGCTTTCGTATGGGCAGGGTCAGTGAGTGTCTGCCTTATCCAATTGCGCAGCTCAGACCAGATTGGCCTACCTGCAGTCAGCAATGCATCCAAATTGGGTTGATTTGTCACAGCGCTTTTAGCCTTTGTTCCTAACCCACCGATGATCGACGTCAAAGAACTCAAATCAATCGCGTGGTCCCCTAGTCTAACAACCAATCTAGGAACAGTATCCTCATTTGTGTATACTGAACCGTAGGGGAGATTTTCCACTCCGAATCCGGACTTGCCCAAGAAATCAACGGCGGTGGTGGTAAAAAATTTTTTCACCAAATAATCCTCCTTACAACATATAGTTTGAACGTTCTGCAGATACAATGTTCGATCAATCAAGTTCAGCCGATTTGAGTGATCCCACCAACTCTACTACCGAACAAATTCCAAAAGAATCAAACGAAAGACGCCTCCATCACTAATATCGATACCAAACTAATTGGGGCAGCACTATCCAAAAGGCAGGAATATAGCAGGGGGGACCCCGCCTTGACAACCTCAACAAGTGAGTTGGAACTTGGGAGACAACCTGCTACTCTACCCCTGAAACTTAGACAGCCCCAAGCCGTCCTTATGTGAAGTAGACGCAAAGCAGATGGGATTCTAAGCTATAAAGACCATGAGTGGGCTCATCGATGCTTAAAATGATGAGCCTTCAGGCGCTTCTACAGGTGTAGCGTCTTTCCATCCTGGAACACATAATTCCACAAGTTTGTAGTCCGAAGTTACACGATCAACAAAGTGACGATTTGTGTCTCCTGCACCTATACAGAAGGCGTCGCCTGCACTAAGTGCGTGCCTTGGGCCAGTCTCCACTCGAAGGTCCGCGTGACCATCTAAAACAAAAAAACACTGAGCCCAAGAATGGTAATGCCATCCCGTACCTGCTTCATATGGCTGGCCGGTAGTACGTATAACGTGAACATATACGCGACCATCAGTTGGCTCCAATGTGCCTAAATCCCGATACTCAAAAAATTCGCGGAGACCTTCACTCCAAGCCTTTTCATCCTCGTGCAAAATAACTGGGCGTCGATGAGGATCAAGGGTTTGTACGCGCTCTGGCAATGTCGCACCCTTCCCCCAAATAATGTTATACTCATCAGGGGCAAAGAAATGGAGTGCTTCAAAGTCATCACTGATTTGTGTGAAACGGTACTTATACAATGCAGGTACTATCGCAGAACTCTCGGACACAAGCTCATGCGACGAACCATCTTCGAATTCCAGACGAGCTGACCCCTTAATAATAAAGAACTGGTTGAAATCGACATCATCCGCCTGCCATTCTCCTTCAGAGGCAATACCCCGAACATGAGAACCGCCAAGTTTACCGTCAGAAGCCTTGCCGAGATTCAAAGTCCTCTTTTCAAAAAACGGTGTAGGCCCGTCCTCCCACTCCGCGTCAAACAATGGGGCACCAACTGACTTATTAATTGAAATGGGATGTTTGACATCCCAGTCCGTGATCCATGGAGTTACAGTAGTCATAATTATCAATCCTTCCTTTCAATCTTTTTAGTTGTTTTTAAAATAATCTTTCTGTTCTGCGTAACATTTACATTATCAATATTTATTATTGCCTCATCACATCCTCGACTATCTAACTGCAGGCACTATATCCCCTCCCTTCATAATCTATTAATCATATCCGTCAAGCATTCAGCGTGTATCTCCTGTTATCGGGATAGATCTTCCTGTATGGAAGCTAAGATTCTTAGTCCATTTTAAATTCTAACCCTAGTGATTCTCTTAAAAATGGCTATTATGAAATGGAATCATCTAGTTAGATTATCTTAAATCAATGAACCTAAATTAAAATTATTCTTCGCAGTCTGATTAACCATTTACCCTCATTTATTTGTCAGCGCTTTCATATTTTATAAAAACCTATTACTTATCAGATTTTTATAAAATAAATAGATGTGTTATTTATTATGGAAGGTTTTGAATTGAGAAACCTAACTCCGATTGGATGCTAAAAAAGACTTTTCCAAAGCAAACATCTCTTCTTTTGTCATTTCTTGAAACTTATTTTTCATCATTAATATTAGTTATTTTACCTAAATGGAGATATTTGTTATCACCACCTTCCATTCTAGTAAATAAATTCTTTTATTACTCTTCAATATTCAGATTCTTCTATCATATTTAACAAATTTTTATAACTTTTATATTTATGATCTTTAGTTAACTTTTCAGCTAATGCTTTATCTCTTTCTTTTAATGCTGCTAATATTTCTTTATGCTCTATAATCGATTGCTCTACTGACTCGCGTGTACGAAAAAGTTGTGGATACCTTCGAGTATTACTCCATAAATCAAAAATTAACTTATAAAGACGCTGGTTATTACAATGTTTATATATTGATTCATGAAAATGACGATTCCATTCTGCATAATCCTCAAATCGCTTTTCATTAATAAAAGTTTGCGAGTCTATAATTATATTTTCGAGCGTTTGAAGGTGATAGTTTGTTAAATGATCGACAGATAAATTGATAGCCAATCCTTCTAATGTGATACGTAGCTCAAATATCTCTCGTATGTTTTCAATGGACATGCTGCTGACAACAGCACCAATATGTGGCTTGAATGTCACATACTCTTCTATAGAAAGCTTTTGCAAGGCCTCTCTTACTGGAATTTCACTCATTTCAAATTGACGGGCAATTTGAGAAATTTTTAATCGTTCTCCGGGGGTAAGTAAGCCGTTAATGATATTTTCCCTAAGATGACTGTAAACCTTATCTTTTTTTGTACGATATATACGTCCCACAAATTTCTCTCCTTTTGTAAAAAACTATTATTGAAAATAATAATAGCAATAATATAAGAAGATTAAAATCATTTCATTTGCATCATTCATTTCAAATAAGTATAAGTTTTAAATTCGAACACTTGAATATTTAATACAGCATGACGAAACTATATTTTATGAGTGTTTACGTCTTCTTCTACAAAACAAAAGTGAAGACTTTTTACAATTTATTTTTTTGAATAAATTTTCTTAATAATTTTATATAAAATAATATAATACAATATATGATTTATGTCAATAATATATTGTTTGAATTTTAATATATTTTTAGACAAATTCATTTTTGGTAAGCACTGTTAGCAAAGACCTGATTCTACCAACTTACTAATGGATGTATGCATCATTTTATATTTTCTCTTAACAAAAAAGCTATCCACCCCGTCAAACTCAACAGAATGAATAGCTCTCTATCCTTATTTTACTCTATCTATCCCCTTATACCCCGATTCGCCAAAAATTCCTCCGCAACTTCATCCGTCAACACACTCAACGGTATACCCGATCCCTTCACCATAACCATCATCCTACACGTGAACTCCAACGTCTCCAATCGCATCATAGCTTCCTCCACACTATCATCCAAAACAATAACACCATGATTTTTCAAAAACAGGACATTCGCCTTCTTTGCTGCTTCACCAACTTCTTCTCCCAAAATTGCACTGCATGAATGAAAATATCTCACTTTCTCTATTTTCTCCAAATAATACATGGATTCAATAAATAACTTCGATTGTATATGGTAACTTAAAAGTGAGCCACCAAAACAATGGAAAACTGAGCCACTTTTAAGTTCCCGTATACAAACATATTAATAAAATGGAGAAACGGCATAAAAGAAAAAGTTAGGTTGTTTGAAGGGGCACTAGCAAAGCATAGATGCCCCTTCCTTGTTACTGAACCAAAAATTTAATGAAACAATGATGTCCGCTTCATTTGGTAAATCAAGATGTAACATTGTTATGTTCCAGGGCAAGGTAATGTGAACTAGATTTCTGGACCTTTTCCAGTAGCTGGACGTTTTCTGCCAGGGACTCATCAAAAGAAGGTATCATTTCTTTTATTTTTGGCTTCCATGTTTCCATATATTCTGGGAAATTCTCGCGTAAGACGTTTAACATAATAGACACAGAAGTAGAAGCACCCGGAGATTCCCCTAATAATGCCACGATAGAATTATCCTCAGATTGAATAATTTCCGTGCCAAATTGGATATATCCTCGGCCGGAATGATTCGTATCTTTAATTATCTGGACACGCTTACCAGCAATTAGAAGATCCCAATCCTTGTCCTTTGCTTCGGGTATAAATTTTCGTAACTCTTGCATCCGATCCTTTTTTTGCATGAGCATCTGTTGAATAGAGTATTTAACTAAAGGAATGTTCTTCATACCCGCAGCCAACATCGTTAACACGTTATTTGAATTAATAGAATTTAAAAAGTCTAAATTAGAACCACTCTTCAAAAACTTAGGTCCTATCGCAGCAAACGGGCCAAATAATAGGCTATCCTTATCTCCATGATATCGTCTATCTAGGTGTGGTACAGTCATGGGAGGCGTACCAGGAGGCTCTTTTCCATAAACCTTCGCTTCATGTTGTTTGACTACTTCTGGATTACTACAAACCAAAAATGCACCACTGATTGGAAAGCCACCAATCTGCTTGCTTTCCGGAATCTTTGTTTTTTGTAACAGGGGGATTGCGTTTCCACCAGCCCCGATAAAGACAAAATCTGCTATGTGAGACTCGAGGGTATTCTCTTTAAAATTACGAACGATTACTTCCCATTTACCGTCATTTAGACGATGAAATTTAGTAACAGTTGAATTGTAATGGATTTCTATATTGTCGTTTTTCTCTAAATTATTCGCTAGTTTCCGAGTAAGCTCACCAAAATTGACATCGGTCCCCAAATCCACTTTTGTTCCAGCAATAGGCGCTTCTGACGTGCGTCCTTTCGTCACTAAGGGAATCCACTTTGCTAATTCTTGAGGGGAATCCGAAAATTCCATTTCCTTAAACATGGGAAGGTGGGATAAAGCTTCAAATCGCCTGCGCAAAAAATCTACGTTCTCTTCCCCCTGTACAAAACTTATATGAGGTAATGGACGGATGAGGTTCTGAATTTCCTCACTTTTGACTAAATAAGACCAAAATTGCTTGGAAACTTCGAATTGTTCATTTATTTCTACCGCTTTACTAGCATCAATCGATCCGTCTTCTTTTTCAACTGTATAATTTAACTCACATAACGCTGCATGCCCGGTGCCGGCATTATTCCATTCATTGGTGCTTTCCTTGCCTGCACCGTCCAGCTTTTCAAACAGTTTCATATTCCAATTTGGTTCTAATTTTTGTAAAAATGTTCCTAAGGTCGTACTCATAATACCAGCGCCTATTAGAATAACATCCTTTTTTTTCTTTTCATTCATTGTCTTGCTCCTTTCTGTTTTCATTATCTCTTATGCCTTCACTATTTGGTCCCTTTGAATGCCAGCATTTTGCCAACTTCTGGTATCATACTGTCCCATCTCTCACTTCTATTGTTGTTCTATATGTTTAAAGAGCCGGCTATTCCTACTTCGATTATTTTACGAACCTGGTAAAGTTCCTTTTACATCTTCCAGCTTCATCAAAAAGGCAGAGGTTACCGGTAAGGTGAATTTTGAAGAATCAAATTCTTTCACATATGCGCCCTCGCCCTGCCGCATTTCCAAAAATCTCATGGTCCGAAGTCCGCTGAGCGCCTTCCTGATTGCCGAGCGGCATTGAAATGCTTTGCCAGATGTTCCACAGAACCCAGCTTATCTTCCGGGCTCAAGTTGCCGGCCTTCATTATATCAATCAGAGAATCTGCGACCTCTTCATAAACCCAGCGCCCCAAACAAGATTAATAGAATCGTAAAAGTCTTATGTTCGCTCTGAAATATCGAGGAGACCACTACATGACCTTCCATCCTCATACTGTCATCACCAGTAAAATAACACCAATAGAACTTATGGACATCCCCTTAATCGCTGGCATCCGTAATAATAAAAGCAAGATAAAGAGAACAATAACAGCACTAAGTGCCGCCATCATCAACATCGAATCACCCTTTTTCGATTATTTCCTCTCCTCCCTTCAAATCTTCCACATCCTTTAAATAATAAGGTCATCAGATGACTTACCGCCAATGTTAATCGCTTTCATTTTTAAATGCAACCTTTTTATTCATAACTTCTAGAAAAGAAACACGGGAAAACAGCGTGAATGCACTGTTTTCCCGTGTTTTTAAATTTCAAATGTATGCCTACTTTTAATCCTCTGCTAATAGTAAGTCCATCAACCGTTGTTTACTATTTGTACATATACTTTTCATTTTCGAAACAATCAAATCATTATCAGAGTTGTCTTTTTTAACTTGGAAATCCTTTTGGGCAGCTTTCCGGTAAGATTGCATTAACTCTTTCTTCCCTGCGCTTGTTCCTGGATTGTTTCCTAACCGGCCGCTTCGAATGTTCTTTACATGTTTGCACCTCAGAAATCATGCTCCTTTTGTTTCATTAAATAACACCGTCGTGTTTGTAAATGTTCACATTTAGTCAGCAGGAACCTTAAATATACTATCACAAATAATACGCGTTATTTCTAATATCGAATAATAATTTAGTTGCGAACCCTAAGCGAACATAAAATCCCCGGCAGGTTCGCGCGAAATTCTGGCAATGCATGTACTTAATAAGTTAAAATTGTTATATAGTCAACATATTACTTTGATTATAATTCAAGATGTAGTATTTGAGGAATTACGATAACAATATGTTGCAGTTGCTCCCTTGTTTGGGAGCGTGGATTGAAATATCTTTTCTGCACTCATATTTTAATCACTATCTTGTTGCTCCCTTGTTTGGGAGCGTGGATTGAAATTTCAACTTGTGCATTTCCTTCATCGAACGAATTGGTTGCTCCCTTGTTTGGGAGCGTGGATTGAAATCCATTCCTCCGGCACAACAGTCGTATTCACTACAGTTGCTCCCTTGTTTGGGAGCGTGGATTGAAATCTTGCGGAGTGGTATGGCGTTGATAGTGGCATCGTCGCTCCCTTGTTTGGGAGCGTGGATTGAAATATCAGCTCGTTGTATTCTTCCACCATTTGCTCTTTCCGCTCCCTGATTTGAAAGCATAAATGGAAATACATCCCTTGAATTGAATTACCTGTTCTTGCGTAGTAAATCTCCTATACAATAATCGTCCATTTGCATATAACAAATGAAAACAGATTTATGGCGCTAAGGACTAAAGTCTTTAGCGCCATCTTTCTTATTATAAGAGACTAATGATAATAAGCTGCTTCCATTTAAATATAAATTCATACAAATCCTCTAAACAGAATGAACAGCTCACTCCGCTTATTTCCCCCTCTTCTTATACCCCGAATTCTCCAAAAAGTCCTCCACAACCTCATCTGCCAACAAACTCAATCCTATACCCGAAGCCTTTGCCGTAACCATCATCTGAGACGTAAACTCCAACGTCTCCAACCGCATCGCCGCTTCTTCCACACTCTCATCAAAAACAATAACTCCATGATTTTTCAACAACAACACATTCGCTGCTTTTGCTGCTTTACCAACTTCTTCCCCTAAAGCCTCACTGCCCGGATGAAAATACGCTACTTCCTCTATTTTCTCCAGATAATACATCGATTCAATAAATAACTTCGATGCAATCGTTTGCTCCGAACAAGCAAGCAGTGTAGACCAAAAAGGAGATGCATGAATAATGACATTTGCGTCAGGGCGATTCATATATATTGCACGATGCATCGGTATTTCCTTAGAAGGTTTCTTTACTCCTTCCCACTCTTGCGTTTCTATATGAACAAAAGCAAAATCATCTTTTGATAGCTGGCCCATATTTGTCCCTGAAGCCGTGATAATCATGTTATCTTTATTATTACGAGCACTGATATTTCCGGAGTTTCCCCATGTAAGTTGCTTTTGTAGTAACTCATTTCCGGTATACAATAATTTTGATTTTATATTCATTGGCTCCTCCCTCAACTATATCTATACTTTTACAACATTCCCTTGATGCACTTTAGAAAAATAATCCACTTGACCTAATTGGCCTCCTTTTAAAGCAATTTCTAATCCATTAAATCTCTGGATATCTGAATATGATTTACAAAGTGGAGCTCCAGGAGCGATGCTACGAATCATTTCTAATGCATAAATATTCATTTTTAATGTTGCGTAACTTGACGTATCTCCACCAGCAATGACGATGCGTTTTAAGGATGTATTTTCTACCGTCTTTTTTATTAATGTTCCAAATTGCTCTCCTAGAAGTTGCCCGCTGTTACTTGGTTCTTTCCCAATAGCTTGCAAATATTCTCGGGTTTCATCAATTGATATATCATCAGGTCCAAGTGCCGAATAAACAATGATACTCTTTCCTTCATCAATCTGCTCCTTAACGTCATTCATCAGGCTATTTAAATAAGTTGAGTTTGTTTTCGAATCAATTAGTTTTACAGGAGAAACTTTTAATCCAGTAAATCCATTGTCTAATGCATGTTTTATTTGATCCGAAGTAATTGGTGAGCAACTACCTGAAACAACAAGTACTTGCTCTTTTGTTACCTTATTTTCCTTATCGCTATCAGCAATCTGTTCTTGATTTTCATTCATAGAATTCCAATAATTCGTTAGGGCGTATTCTACTCCAGATGAACCGATAACATATGATTGATTCGCTTTTGATTTTTCCAAAATCAGTTTTCCGATTTTCGTTAAATGATCATCCGTTAACACATCAAATAGCAGACCTTTTGTTTTTCTATTTTTAACTATTTTATTTACTATCTCTTCAAGCTCTGCAAAAGAATCATTCATTGTTAAAATATCTACCAAATCTATAAAGTAATCTGTCTGATCTGCTAAATGTTTTATTAAATCAGCTTCCTGCATTGGCGTTATTGGATGATTCGACATCACAGGATGTTTATCCAGTCGAAACGTTTTATAATCAACCCTGGCAAAATGATTTCCAAAAACGGTATAGCGATGTAATGGCGGAGCACCTGCAATGATAGGAACAAAATCCTGCGTAGTATTTATCTCCAAAACCATTTCCAATACTTTACCGATATTCCCCACACTCGGAGAAGAATCAAAGGTGGAACAAACTTTATAATGATTTACTGGTGCACCGAGTTCTTGCATTTGTTTCAATATCGGTTTCAATTCCTCCTCCATCTGTTCCGGGGTCATTGTTCGGCTGGTTCCAGCAATGCCAATGCATTGAATATCTGCAAATTTTTCATCAAGCAACTCTTTTGTAGGCGGTTTTAAAAATAAAACTGTCTTTAGACCGCTTCGTGTCAATGCCTCCATTGCATCTGTTGAACCTGTGAAATCATCTCCATAAAAACTTAAGAGCTTTTGTTGTAACTGCATTTGTAAACCTCCCCAACAGGAATGTAGTGTTTCCTAAATAGAAGATACATTATTATTAACTAATTCATGGTTCGTATCTTCTTTATTTTTCTTCTTATAACTCTTAAAAATATGATCGAGTGCATGTACTATCATAATGAATCCAGCAATCGGTATGATGGAATATACATAGCCCATTGAAATTCCCGATTGTAGACTAACAACCTTCATATTAAGTACTGCTAACTGTGTTCCATAGTAAATAAACAAAGCAAACAGGATTAACGCAAAAATATCTTGTATGACTTCAACATATTGTGCTGTTTTACCTTTTAATTTACTAACAATAAAATCCATTCCCATATGCTCTTTACGTTTAAAAGCAATAGCTGCACCTATGAAAGTCAACCACACAAATGTAAATCTTGAGATTTCTTCTAAAGACGCAAATGAAGTGTTAAAAAAATTCCTTCCAAAAATCATAATAACCAGGCTGGCTGTCATTACTACTGTAATCACAATCAACAGGAGCATACATAGTCTGTCCAAGCCTTTACTTAGCTTTGAAATAAACATGTATTCTTCACCTCTTTTCTATCCATTTAATAAGCTTGGTATAAAAGTAATTATCTGCGGAAATACGAGCATCAGGATGACACATGTTAATAACACCAATACAAATGGAACTAAATCTCGCATCAATTCATCAAATCGTAAATCCGCGATTCCTGCAGCCACATACGTACACAAACCCACTGGAGGTGTTAACAACCCGAGCCCCAATGTAGCAATAAGTACGACACTGGCATGAATTGGGTCAATTCCCGATGCTACAATTACTGGGGCAACCACTGGAACGGTCATAATAATGGCTGCATTTGCATCTAAAAACATCCCTAAGAATAAGAACAACAAAATAAACATAAGCATCAGCAGAAAAGGAGAAAGATTCATTTCAATGACAAAACTCGCTAAACTGCTTGGTACATCGTTAATGGTTAACAGGTAAGAGAATGCTCCTGCACTAATAATAATCATCATAACAGTAGCCGTCATTTTACCGGAGTTAATAATAATATCTTTCAAATGCTTTACCTTTAATTCCTTATATACGAAAAATCCAAGTAACATTGAATAAAGCACAGCTACAACAGCGGCTTCTGTTGGCGTTACAACCCCAGTGATAATACCGACAATGATAATTGCAGGGGTGACCAGGGCTAAGATACCTTCTTTCCCTTTCCCGAATACATTTTTAAATGCAAAAGGAATAGATGACTTATATCCTCTTTTTATCGAAATAACGGTAGATGCTGCTAATAAAGCAACACCGACTAAAATGCCAGCTCCAATACCAGCTAAGAATAAATCAGCTACAGAAAGACCAGCAGTGAATCCCCATAATATCATCGGGATACTTGGCGGTATGATAATTCCAATAGGTGAAGAAGCAGCTGTCACTGCAGCTGAATATCTAGAGCTGTAGCCTTGCCTGACCATTGCCGGAATTAAGATGGTACCTGTAGCAGAAGTATCTGCTACAGCGGAACCGGACACGCCTCCAAAAAACATACTAGCCGTGACATTCGTTGCTGAAAGACCACCTGGTAAAAATCCAACAAGTGCATCTGCAAAATCAACCAGACGTCTTGTCACGCCACCCTTTTCCATGATGTTACCCGCCAATATAAAAAACGGTATGGCTAAAAGTAACCATGAGTTAGCTCCAGAAAACATTTTTGAAAATACCTGCGTCAACATGCCAGGATCAATCATTAACAAAGATAAAATAGAAGCACCTGCCAACCCAAAAGCTACTGGTATGCCCATCAGCAAAAAGATAATAAAAGCTACAAATAGAACAACAGCAGAAGTCATTGTGATACCGCCTTATTTCTTTTGACAACTTCTATTTCTGCTAACGCTTCATATAACGTAATAACAGCAGCGTTATCTTTTCCACCTTCCCCTTTTGCCTGTAATGTTTTAAATAGTTCATGGACAAGCGAAGTTGCGTATAAAGGTACCTGAAGATCTTTCCCTACTTCAAGCGCCAACGAAATATCTTTGGTGTGCAAGTCCACCGTAAAACCTGGGTCAAAATCTCTGTCTAAAATAACCGGCATTCTATCCTCAAGTGCCCAACATTTTCCGGAACCATTCAAAATAACCTCACGCATAATTTCCGGATCCACGCCTCCTTTGACACCTAAAGTGAATCCTTCTGACATGCTGACCAGATTTACCGCTGACATAAGCTGATTAACAATTTTAACAGTCTGACCACTTCCAACCTCCCCGCAGTGAATAATTTTACCTCCCATGATTTGAAGTAAATCTAGCGCTTGATCATAGTTCCCTTTTTTTCCTCCAACCATAAAGGTCAAAGTTCCATGAACGGCTCCAGTTTGTCCGCCGCTGACAGGTGCATCTATCATATCAATGTTTTTTCCCTCAAGTTCTTCATTGATTTCTTTTGTAACAGTCGATGAAATACTGCTCATATCAATAATCAAAGCACCTGCAGATAACGATTCTATTAATCCGTCATCCCCGGTTATGGCTTCTTTCACATGAGGACTGTTTGGCAGCATGAGCAGTACAATATCAACTTGTTTTGCTAGTTCTTCCTTGGAATCTGCAATTGTCACACGCTCTTGGAACGGAAGCTGTGCCGCTTGTTCTAAATTAATATCAAAGACGACTAATTCTTTCCCTGCATGTAGTAAATTACTTGCCATCGGGAAACCCATTACACCTAAACCGATAAAACCAATTGAATTTTTGTTATTCATATCGTATAATCTCCTTATAATTGATTTGCATAGCCATCTGAACAACATTGTCGGAGATGTTCTTGGTTCAGATGGCTATGTATTTTTAATTACTGATCTTTTTAGCCATCTATTATTCTGCTTTTGGATTAAACTGAATCAAGTCTGTTTCGTCATCATAATCACGATACATATGTGCATTTTTCACTTCATTAATAACCAAATCAACAGTTGTTAGTACCGGCGTTTTTCCTTTAACCATATGACCGCCAAATACCTTTCCTTCTTTATCACACATTGTCGCATGGAAATGTGTATCGTAATCTCCTTCACGCTGGCAAACAACGCCTGTCCCATTTAAAAATTCAACCGGACTCTCTGCCACAAACAAGTCTCCATATCCAGCACCTACTACAGATTCTTCTTGCGGAACTAAATACATGTAAACTGCTTCCTGAAAACTGCCAAAGCAATTTGCAATAGAAGCATACGTAATGTCATTTGCCTTACAAATTTCTTCAATACCCGTGATTAAATCCGTTCCTGGTAATAATCTTCCTGCTACTGTTTTACCAATTTCTCCAGTTGCATACTGTACTCTTATCTCTTTCATTATTTGATACATCCTTTCTCATAATCTATTCTTATATAATATCGCTTAATCAGCAGCTGCTTGTACTTCTTCTAAAAACTGTACAAATTCACTGCCATATTCAGCTTCATATTCTGGGTAAACTCCCTCAACAACTTGCTTGAAAGCTTCCCAATCAATCTCGTCCTTATGAGTGATTTCTATTTTGTCTTCTAATTCATTGAGTATCTCTTCGTTCTGTTCAGCAGCTTCTTCTGACCAAAGCTCTGTTGTTTCCGAAGCTGCTTCATCCAATGCTGTCTGCTGTTCTTCAGATAACTGTTCCCAAACTGCATCACTCAATGCTAGAACGTTTGGCG
This sequence comes from Oceanobacillus locisalsi, assembly GCF_042675985.1. NCBI lineage: Bacteria > Bacillati > Bacillota > Bacilli > Caryophanales > Bacillaceae > Oceanobacillus > Oceanobacillus locisalsi. The sequence continues at coordinate 41,808 of NZ_JBHTKK010000025.1, read as the reverse complement.
TGTAAGCAAAATCCATAACTGTCAAATAATCTTGTACTTCATAAAACCGTTGCCCTTCAATATGCATTAACGGATTATGCTGCCCGTCAACTACCCCTCTATCCATGGCTACATATAGCTCTGAAAAAGATAGCGGTATCGGATTCGCTCCAAATTCCTCTAATGCAACACTGTACGATTGAACTTCCGGACTCCTTATTTTCAAGCCATTCAAATCCTCTGGTGTTTCAATTGGACCTCTCGAATTCGTAATCTGTCTAAATCCATGCTCCCACAAAGAAAGGGCTTTCAATCCTGCGTTTTCTTCTAAGTTATCAAGAACTTCTCTCCCTATCTCGCCGTTGTTAACCTTTAAAGCATGTTCTTTATCTTCAAATAAGAATGGTACTTCAAACGCTTCCATAACATTGTAGCTGGATGCAAATAAACCGGCAGAAATAATTCCTCCATCAATCGTCCCCATTTGCACTCCTTCCACAAGCTCTCTTTCGTCACCAAGCTGAGATGAATTATAGATTTTAATTTCGACAGAGCCTCCTGTTTTTTCTTCTACCAATTTTGTGAAAATATCTGCAGCCCCTTGTTGCGGACTAACTGGTGCCCCAACATGTCCAATACTGATTTCCACTTTTTCCTCTTCTGCGTTCGTTTCACTACCTGAATTCCCACAACCGTACATGAACAGTACGGAAAGTACTCCTAAAATGAAAAAGACCTTCTTCATTAATCCTATTTCCCTCCTTTTTATTAAGATTTTTCAGATATCGATGTTTGCCAATCACCCCCTTTAAGGATTTAAATAGTATGTCTACGCAGTCATTATTCCTTATTTTGTTCCATTTGCTGAAATAACCGCTTCTCTCCACGGTTCAAATGTATTTCCATCGTCTCTATAGCCTGCTCAACATTTTGTTGTATAATTGCCTCCAGAATACATTGATGCTCCTTGATGGAGTTTTCCACATTATGCGAGTCTTTGAGTACATTTTCGAACCACTCTTCCAACGACATTCGGATTAAATCCAATAAGTTGTAAATCATTTTGTTATTACTCGCTTTAGCTATTGTCATATGGAACATTAAATCGTTTTGCTTATTTCGATGCACTTGTCCTTCTTGCTGCATGTTATCTATCCATGACGCTAATTCTGCTATTTCCTCTTCTGTTCGATTTAACGCAGCCCGCTTTACTGTCTCCAATTCTAAAATCTTTCTTAATTCAATCAGTTCGTTAAATGGGGCAGGGTCCAGATATAGTCCCCATTGCAGCTGTTGTTTAATGTTATCCGAATCGACTTTTCTTATAAATGTCCCTTCACCCAACCTTGCTTCTAACAGCCCCATGGAAGTCATACTTTTAATCGCTTCTCTGATCGTAGACCTCCCCACCCCAAATTGATCTGCTAAATCTCTTTCAGGAGGTATTTTATCTCCAATTGACAATTCACCTTCTTTAATCATCCTTGTAAATTGGTTCATGATTATCTCTCGTGTTGAATCCCTTTGCGGTATTTTTTCAAATAATGGTTTCATTGTTTTTCTCCTATTATTGGTAGTATGTCTAATGGTCAGACCATTAAGTGCATACTGTGTTTTTATGTCTAAATCGATTCTTCTAGAATTCTATTCGACATTGTTTAAACAAATCCAAACTAAATTTTCTAACTATTTGACAATCATTTTACACAACAAATTATTGTTTGTAAATACTTTATACAATAATTTGTTGTATAAATAAAAATAACTCTCCTCTAACGGTATAATTTTACTGATAGTTAGGAGGGAATCTATACATGGACATATTTAGTGAAAGAATAATAGACCTTCGCATTGAACATGGATATAGTCAGGAAGAAATAGCCAAAAAGCTGAATGTATCAGCAAGTGGTTATGGTTATTATGAACAAGGCAGAAACGAGCCTTCTTTAGAAACACTATATAAAATTGCCGACTTCTTTCAGGTATCCATTGATTATTTGTTAGGCAAAATAGATTCTCCTCAGCATACTGCTTATTATTCTATTTCTGATAATTTGAATTTGAATGAAGACGAAATCAATGCTATTGAACGAATGAAGGAATTAGGACTTCTTGAAAAGATTGGTGAAAATCCTAAGTTAAATGTGGAACGGTTGAGCCGGTTTTGGGGATTTTTGGAGAATGAACTCGGGATTGGTCAAAAATAAAATAGTTTAATAATAAAAATAGGCTGTATTTATGATATTTACATAGATACAGCCTATTTTATTATTGCTTTTAAGATTCGTTTACTTATCAAAATCAATATAAAAGACAGAAAATTAATAAAAAAAGTATTGATTTAAATTTTCTAATACTTTATACTACTAAAATAAGAATAATATTATTCATTTTATATAAATATGAATCATTTAATTCATAAAAAGGAGGCTTAAAAATTAATATTCAAGACTTAATTCTTAAATATTATAATGATTTATCAAAAGGGCATAGAAAGGTGGCTGATTATTTACTAGAAAACACACTTGAATTTAGTGTATCGACTGTAGAAGAGATTGCGAAAGAAGTAAGTACAAGTAAAGCAACCGTAATTCGTCTCTCTTACGCCCTGGGATTTGGAAGCTTTTCTAGTATGCAAAAAAGTCTTAAAGCTCAGCTTTTAAATGAAGATGAATCACCTAGACAGACAGAAAACATTACAGATGACGATGTGAATAATTTACTCAGTTTAACTTTAAATAGAGATATTTTTATTTTAGAAAAATTGAAAGAAAATTTAGATATCAATAGATTAAATGATGTTATTAAGGAACTTGCGGATGCAGATGAAATTAAGATTGCTGGATATGGTGCATCCTTTTCTGCAGCTCATTGGTTTTATACAAAGTTAAGTATGATTAGAGAAGACGTAACCCTGCTGTCATCTATCATAAGTTTAAATGCACCTGGAGATGTATTATCCAGAGAAAAAGATAAAGTTATTTACGTTCTGTTATCTTTTCCAAGTTATATGTCAGAAACTTTAAAACTGGCAAATATAGCGAAAGAAAAAGGTGCAAAAATCATAGTAATATCTGATAGATTATTATCGCCAGTCGCTAGAATCGCTGATATATGTTTGACAACAGATATAAATGTCAGCTCTGTCAATCTTGTCTCAATGTCATCCGTTCATAGTTTACTCAATCTTATTGCAACTGGAATGGAATTTGATAATAAGGAAGTCGTAACGGAGAGACTACGCAAAATAAATGAAATCTATTCAAAAAATGAATATTTTTTAGAATAATATGGAGCGCTTATTTAGGGGGTATGAATAAATGGCGAAAGAAGCATTCTCTGTAACGTTTATTGTATTGATATTACTTTTATTTGCAAATTCAACTGTATCTGCTGAAGAGAAAGAACCACCCTTTTTAGAAAAAGCAAATGTTGATATTAAGGGCGACGAAGATAAACATTATGAGGTTCAACAAGATATTACAATAGGGAATATTAGTTCACTGGAAGATGAAGAGATTATGCACACCCTAACAAATATAAACGATGTTCAAGTAGATAATCTGACATTTACGTCTGCAGATGATGATTTAACTTATACCGTTGAGGAAAAGGATGCATTAGATAAATACATTTTAGATCTTACAGAATTTGAGGGGGACACGTTCAATTATCAAGTTTCATATACCGCACAGTTAGACAATGAAGAATTTACAGTTCCCTTATTTGTTCCAGAATTCGGAAGTATTGCAGAGGAAAATATTGTTGATATCCATTTTGAAGCACCAGAAGAGATGGTTTTACAATTAAACTCTTTTCCAGTTGTCAAAGGGAACGAAGGTAACAGTGATACAAATTATATGATGAATATACCATCACATGTAAAGTACGTATTCTATACAGAAACAAAACATTTTAATTTATTTAACATTATTGGCTGGGGTTCATTGGTTGCATTTTTATTAGTTGTATTTGTTTGGATTAGAGGAGAAGTAAAGAAAAAGAAAGGAGCGGTATAAATGGGAGTTCCATTCTGGGGGTTAGTTATCTATGCGATTGTTTTTATAAGTGGCTATTTTATTTGGGCGACTATAAAAAATTCGAAAGAAGATTAGAGAGGTGAGATAGACATGTTAGAAGTTAGCTCAGAGTTTTACTATATCGTAATTGGCTATTTTATCATGATTCTAGGAATCGGCCTTTGGGCAGGAAAAGGCAACAAGACTAGTGAAGATCATTTAGTTGCTGGGCGGTCAATTGGTTCAGTAATTGGCGGAGCTGCTTTAGCTGCAACACAAATGAGTGCAGGAACTTTTGTTGGCACAATGGGTATTCATTATTTAACAGGAGCAAGCTATATATGGTTCTGGCCAGGGTTGTGGCTTGGATGGGTCGTTTCTGCAATCTGGATAGCTCCGAAGATCCAACAATTTAAAGGCGGTGTTACGGTCCCCGATTTAGTTGAAAAAAGATTTAACAGTAAAGCAGGAAAAGTACTTGCAGCCGTTTTAATCATTGTGGCATATAGTGTTTATCTCATTGCTCAATATGTTGCTGGTGGAATAATCATGAACACTATTTTTGGAATTCCTATGTTTTGGGGCGCAGTTATTACAATTGGTATTACACTCATCTATACACTTAAAGGCGGAATGAGAGCAACTGCATACAGTGATTTCGTACAGGCACTTATTATGGCAGGCAGTTTTTTAATTGCAATCCCAATTGCACTCAATCAAGCAGGAGGAATTGGTTTTGTAGGCAGCTTTTTATCAGATCTTGACCCAAGTATTCTAGGTTGGCATTACGGCTTTAAAGATTTAATTGGCTTTGGTGCTGCCTTTGGATTTTCAATGGCTATTGCCCCTTACGAATTGGCAAGACTCTATTCTCTACGCAGCCCTAAAACAGTTCGCTTAGCTATTGGATTCTCCTTTATTTTTCAAGCTGTTGTCGCAGTTTCGGTAGCGATGGGTGGATTAATTATGAGGTCACTATATCCTGTTTTAGGTTCACCTGACAGTGCATCTTCTGTCATGGCTGTCAATGTGTTACCGCCTGTTGTTGGAGCATTATTGTTAGTAGCCATATTAGCTTCAATTATGAGTACTGTATCTGGAGTCTTAATCGTATCCTCCTCTGGAATATCTCATGATATTTTTGGAGTATTGAAACCAAAAGCTACTGATAAACAAAAGATGGTGCTCAATCGCATATGCGTTGTTATTCTAGCTTTAATACCATTATATTTCTCACTCAATCCATTTGATTTAGTGCAGTTTATGGTATTAGCACAAGCTTCATTAGTAGCTAGTTTTTTCTTCGCTCTTGTTCTTTTGGGTTTAAACTGGAAACGCGGAACTGCAGCAGGAGCATTATCCTCAATGATTGGCGGAGTGATTACTGTATTAATATGGCTCTTTATCTTAGACAACCCGTATGATATTAATGAAGTTATTCCAGGCGTATTCGTATCAACAGCCATCTTTATCATTGTCAGTCTATTTACAAAACCAACACCAAGAGAAAATTTAGAAATCTTTTTTCCTGAATTAAAGAAAGAAAGTTTAACCAAATAAATGTCTACACTAAAAAGTTGGGGTGTTCATAATGTATAAAACAGTAATTATAACAGGAAGTGCCTCAGGAATAGGTAAAGGAATTGCTAAACATTTCTTTCAAGAAGGATACAAATTATTGCTGATAGATATTAATGAAGAACAACTTAAAAGAAGTAAGGAAGAAATAACAGAAGGTTTCTCATACGAAAATATGGTTACCTACTTGGCAGGTGACCTAACACAAAAAGCATTTCGTGAAGATATTATATCATTTGCCGAAAAAAAATTAGGCCATCTTGACGTATTGATAAACTGTGCAGGTATTTTCCCAGCTACTCCAGCGTTTGATATCTCAGAAGATGAATGGGATAACGTTTTTGACCTAAATGTAAAAGCACTATTTTTTCTGTCCATCGATTTTGCAAAATCAGCAAAAAACAGAGAACTACAAGCTAATATTGTAAATATTACTTCAGCCGCAAGTGAAGTAGCAAGACCAGGTGTCTCGCATTACTGTTCTTCCAAAGCAGCTGTAAAAATGATGACACAAGTACTTGCATTGGAACTTGCTGATTTTGGTATAAGAGTAAATGCTGTTGGACCAGGTCTTGTAGAAACAGAGACATTATTGAAGACACTCAACAACGAAAAAGCAAAAATGGAACATAAAGAAAAAATTTCATACTCCCCTTTAAATCGAACAGCTAAAACTTCAGAAATAGCAGAAGTTGTTTCGTTTGTAAGCAGCCATAAGGCCTCTTATATGACAGGTCAAAATATATTAGTCGATGGCGGCTATTCGGCAGGTCGAGTATTTAAAAGTTTTAATTAATCTTTGAGAGAGGCAGGCAAACAACATTGGAAAAATATTATGACTTTATTTATCAAAAGAAACACCAAATGTACGATTCTGTAAAGGAGATCGTTGAACACGAATCACCTTCCCATGAAAAAGAGTTATTGGATCAGTTAGCAACATGGATTTCCAATCAATTTGAAACACTCACTGAAGGAAAAACAAAAATTATCAAAAATGAGCAATATGGAAATCATGTAGTAGGCGAATTCGGCACAGGCGATAAACAATTATTAATCTTAGCCCATTTTGATACCGTTTGGGAAAAAGGAACGTTAGAAAAAAAACCATTTTCCATAAAAGATGGTATCGCAAGAGGACCTGGCGTGTTTGATATGAAAACAGGTCTTATCCAATCGTTATATGCACTCCATGCATTAAAAGAACTAGGTACTCAATTAAATAAGAAAATTATTTGCATCTTTGATGGTGATGAAGAAATAGGAAACCCCTCTTCTAAACAACTCATTGAAGATGAAGCTAAAAAGAGTGAAGCTGTTTTTGTTTTAGAACCTGCTATGTCACCAAAAGGAAGTTTAAAAACTACTCGTAAAGGAGTTGGTATATTTACGATAAAAGTGACAGGTGTCCCAGCACACTCAGGCATTGATCCTGAAAAAGGAGTTAGTGCAATTGAAGAATTAGCTGATATCATAAAGTATTTCCAATCGCTCAATGATTATGAAAAAGGAACGACTTTAAATGTTGGAACTATTCGTGGCGGCACGACGTCAAATGTTGTTGCAGAAGAAGCATTTGCTGTACTTGATTTAAGAGCAAAAACAAAAGAAGAGTTTGAACGAGTTATTCCTTTGATTAAAGGAGTAAAAGCAAAGAAAGAAGGAGCTAATGTAGTAATTGAAGGTGGTGTCAATCGATTCCCATTAGAGCGAACAAAAGAAGTTGAGAACATGTTTATTACTGCAAAAGATTTAGCAAAAAAACATCTTGGACTTGAACTGACCGAGAAAGAAACTGGCGGCGGCAGTGATGGTAATTTAACAGCTCCTTATGCCCCTACATTAGACGGCCTAGGAGCCGTTGGTGACGGAGCACATGCAAACCATGAATATGTTGTTTTAGAAGAAATGCCAAAACGTACTGCTTTATTAGCAATGCTATTAGAAACTTACGGAAAGTAGAAAGGTGTGGAGAAGTAATGGATACAACGAAAATAGCTCAACTACGCTCTGAAGTAAATAAAAAATCACTAATGACACTTACTGAAAATATTGCAAAGGAGATTAGATTATCTGGATCTGAAGAAGAGTATCGAGCATTTGAATTTGCTGAGAAACAATTAAAATCATTTGGGTTTGATACAAAATTGTATACAAGAAAAGCGTATATTAGTCTACCAATGGATTCCAGCTTGAAAATCAATGGCCAATCATTTGACAGAATCACGCATTCAATGGCTGCATCAACTTCAGAAATTACAACAGGTGAAGTCGTATATGTTGGGGAAGGTACTCTAGAGGATTTTAATAGACAAGATGTGACGAATAAAGTTACTTTGATTGATGGCCTTGCTATACCTGGGGTTGTAAATATTGCAGAACGTTTTAATGTGAAAGCAGCCATTTTTATTAATGCCGAATATACCCATGAAATGATTGTTTCAACCAATTGGGGGAACCCTGATTTATCAAATGCTGAGAAATATCCATCGATTCCAGTTGTTTCTGTTAATTATCAAGATGGACAAACAATTATCCAGGAAATACGTGAAAAGCATACTGAGTGTGAATTAGAAGCAAAAGTAGAAACAAAATGGACCGATATACCCACATTAATAGCTGATTATAAGGGAGTGGAAGATCCTGATTCATTCGTTTTATTTTCAGGTCATATAGATTCGTGGCATTATGGCGTAATGGATAATGGAACAGCCAATGCAACGATGTTAGAAGTTGCTAGAGTTATTGGAGAAAATAAAGAGCCACTATATCGATCATTACGTCTAGCCTTTTGGTCTGGTCATTCCCATGGTCGTTATGCAGGTTCTACTATCTACGCAGATGAGAATTGGGAAGATTTATACGAGAACTGTGTCATGCATGTCAATGTTGACTCAGTTGGCGGAAAAGACGCTGTCGTGTTATCAGAAGGTAATGCCATGGCAGAAACCAAAGATATTGTCCATGAAGCGATTATGTCGGTAACAGGAGAAACATTTAAATCAAGTCGTTATGGAAGATCTGGTGATCAATCGTTCTGGGGAATGGGAGTACCTTCTTTACTAATGGGCCTGTCAGAGCAGGTTAAAAGTGATACACCTGCTATGAAAGCATTTTCTAAGTTATTCGGAGATGGGGATGGTGGCGGATTTGGATGGTGGTGGCACACAACAGAAGATACATTAGATAAAATCGATCCTGAAAATCTACAACGTGACTGTCAAATCTATTTAACGATTATTCTTAATAGTTGTAATAGCAGGATTTTACCATTAAACCAACAGAAAGCGATTGAAGATATCGAACAAGCTGTTCAAAAATATGTGAATCTCTCCCCTTCTCACGCAGGTCTGCAAAAAGCAATAGACCGAGTTTTAGAAGCTAAAAAAATGATTATTAGACTTAAAAAATATGCTAGTGCAAATTATGATGTCGAACAAGAAAAGCAAATCAATCGGATGCTTATAAGAATCTCTAAAACATTAGTAAGATTAAATTATGTGAATGAAGATCGATTCGGACATGATCCAGCATTATCTCAAAACCCAGTACCTTTGTTAGCCGATGTCCAAAAACTTCAAGGTAACTACACAGATGGAGAGAAACATATTATTGAAACAACACTTTTAAGAAAATCTAATAAATTTAACTTCTTATTAAAAGGATTAATTGAAGATATGAAAACATTTGAAAAACGTATGGAAACGGAGGTGTAATGTTTATGCTATTCGAATCTTTCACACTAAAAGATTTAACTTTAAAGAACCGTATTGTTTTATCACCAATGTGTCAGTATCAAGCAAGTAATAAAGAAGGAATACCAGAAAATTGGCATTTGATTCATCTTGCTTCACGGGCCATAGGCGGTACAGGACTAATCCTCACCGAAATGACAAATGTAGAAGCAAGAGGTAGAATTACGGAAAATTGCCTCGGTTTATACAATGATGCCCAAGAAGCCGCATTTAAGGAAATCATTCAGGAAGTGCATAAATATAATGCTAAGATTGGTATTCAACTCGCCCATGCTGGCAGGAAGTCAAAGATTCAAAATGGAGATATCGTCGCACCTTCAGCTATTCCATTTTCAGATGACTCTCCTCTTCCACGCGCACTAGAAAAAGATGAAATAAAGAAAATAATTGAGCACTTTGCAAGTGCAGCTGAAAGAGCAGTAAGAGCCGGTTTCGATACGATAGAAATCCATGGTGCACATGGTTATTTATTACATCAATTCATGTCAAAGAGTTCAAACAAGCGAACAGATGAATACGGAGACCCTACGAAATTCTGCCGGGAAGTTATTCAAGCTGTCAAAGCTGTTATACCTGCAAACATGCCACTTATAATGAGAGTATCTGCCATTGAGTACAATCAACCAGCGGGCTATACGCTTGAAGACATGGTTCATTATTGTTCAGAGTTTAAAAAGCTAGGTGTTGATTTATTTGATGTATCGACTGGAGGGAATTCTCCAAATAGACCAAAGGTTTATCCTGGTTACCAAGTTGAATATGCGAATGAAATAAAGGAAAAGTTAGACGTACCTACGATATCTGTAGGAAGCTTAGAAACTCCCCAAGTTGCAGAAATGGTTTTACAAGAAGACAATGCTGACTTGATTTGTATTGGAAAAGGTATGTTAAAAAATCCGTACTGGGCGAAAGATGCTGCGATACAGTTAGGTGAAGATATCCAATTGCCTGGTGTATATGAGCAGGCGTATTAATATGAAGTTTACAATAATAGGAGCTGGAGCAATCGGTGGAGTCATTGCAGGTTATCTAGCCTACCATGAGAACAATGTAACATTGGTCGATATCAATCAGGAACATATCGATACAATTAATAAAAAGGGACTAACAATTGAAACCACGCATGAACCAATTGTTGTTCGTATTGATACTTGTATGTTGAATCAGTTAATACAACTATCGGATAAGCTGGATGTCATTATCTTGGCAGTGAAATCACAACATACCAAACATGTGATAAATGAAATCAAACATTTGATTGGAAAAAATACAGTTGTTATTTCTATGCAAAATGGATTAAATGAACATATTATTGCTAACATGATTGGACAAGATCGAACAATTGGTTCTTTTGTTAATTTGTTTGCCGATTATTTGGAACCTGGTCGGATTCAATACGGTGGAGTTGGAAGCTTATACATTGGAGAGCTAGATGGCAAAATAACAAATCGATTATTAGATATTCAAAATAGGTTAAAAGCGTGGGGAAACGTCCAGATTACGTCAAATATTTTTGGTTATTTATGGAGCAAGTTAGCGTATGGTGCGATTCTCACAGCTACAGCCACTGTAGATGAAACGATGGAATATTTAATCGCTAATCATGAATATCGAGAATTATTTGTAGAAATTAGCACGGAAGTTTTGCAAGTTGCGGAACAACTTCACATTCAAACAGAAGCATTCGATGATTGGGACCCTGCAATTATTTATAGTCCAAACAACAAAAGAGATTGGGATAGGATTCACGAACAATTTGATTTATTAGTAAAGCGACTCCAAACGTATAAGAAAAAGAAAAGTGGTATCTGGAGAGACTTGGCTGTTCATAAAAGAAAAACAGAAGTACCTAATCAATTAGAACCAGTAATTGAAAAAGGTGAACAATTTCAGTTAGATATGCCATTAATTCGAAAGTTGCTTAACATGATAACAGAACTGGAAACTGGTAAACGGGAAATGAACTATCAGAATTTAGATAAGTTGAAAACAATAATTAATCCTTAAATGAAATACACCTTCTATTATTATTTACAGAAAACACTTCTGTACCGATTTACATGGGGGATTTTAAAAAACTGTACAATCACACCTGTATTAACGTAACATTCTATACGGACATTTTTTTAAAACAAAAGATAAGAACCTATATATAAGAAATCATATATAAATTATAGAAAACCTTCCAGAAATCTCAAAGCAGTCGAGAAGTTTATCCGTTTTTTAATCTATTGATTTCTCTTTCTTTTTCCAGCACAAAACACGCTTCCTGCATAATAATCAAAGCAGGAAGCGTTTATCCGTGAACCAATTAGAACGATGCATAATACAATATCATATTGGTAAATCCAGCAAATACACTGAAAATATTGAGTTCTTCTATTTTCCTATACTATCGAATTCTTAATACCACGTTTACTTATTTACTTCTAACTTTAGATTTTGATGCTATTCGATTCTCTTCCACACCTTATCGAATTTGTTTTAAAAATATACATAGATTAAAACACCCATTACTGCAAATTTCCAATAAACTCTTTATAATTTCTAGCTTTTATCAATCTCTTAACTATCACGCTATTATCAATTATCTTTCCTAGTATTTCGTACATTTCCTGCAGATCTTCTTGGGAACCTGTTTTAACACATAAAAGACAGACAAATTGTACCAGTTTACCCCTCCATTTAATTGGTTTTTCTAAGGTACATACAGTGAGAAACGTTTTTTCCGTTTTTGGTGTTATAGGGTGTGGTATTGCTACCAGATTACCGTATGAAGTTGGAGCGATCTCTTCTCTCTCATAAACTGCTTCTATAAATGTTTCATCTACTAACCCCTTTTGGATTAATTCGTCATTTAGAAATCCTAACACCTCATCCATTGTTTGAAATTTTTTCCTGATAAAAGTTAATTTTTCATCGAAATAGGTATTTATAGAAAGGTTTTTTTTATCTATAAATTGTCCAATTTTCATTAAATCATTTTCTCCTAAAATAGCATTGACCTGAATTACCGGTACCGAAATGTTATCTGAAATCGGAATCGAGCTAACAATAAAATCAATATCATTTAAATTATAATCATGTAATTTGTAATACTCTGTTGTACCAGCAACATCCAGTTCCTTACCAAATTGATTTTTCAACTTATAATAAATTAATTGTGCTGTACCAAAGCCTGAAGCGCATACAATTAAACAACGCTTTGCTCCAGACATAAGCTTTTTTCGTTCTATTGCTGCTCCTATATGAAGCGCAATATAACCAACTTCATTTTCATCTATTTCTGCTCCCATTTCTTGACCAATTGTCATACCAGCTGAAATAGCTGCTTCAAATGCCAAAGGGTAATTCTTTTTTATCTCTTCCAGCATTGGATTGCGAATATTCATACCATACTTATATCGATTTACTGCTGGTTTTAAATGAAGACTTAACCCAAAAATCAATTCTCTATCATCTTTTATTTCCAAATTGAATTCCTGATCTATTTGATTCAGTGCGTTCGAAACATAACATTGAATATTCTCATCGATGATTTCATCTACTACATCATTCGCTTGAGAGAGCATTTTTGTTCCAAGCAAATGAAGTGCAATATAAGCTACCTCAGCTTGAGGAAATGTCACCCCTAGCTTTTCCTCTATTTCATTAATAATTTCCCGAGCTACTTTATATTCCTTCTGTTTCAGAATATCTTGTACATCCATATTGTATAATTCTACATAATTTCCGCTTTTAATTCGTCTGTAAGCAATAACAATATGTACCAGCAAATTATTTAATGCAATATCTGATAGAGTTATTTGATGAAAATTTATTTGATTCAGAATTATTTGCAAAAAATCATCTAACAACTTTTGGTCAAAGTTTTTTAAATATAAATCTCCGCATTGTTCACCAATTTCTTCATTTCGATTAAATATATATTCAGACATACAAAAACGAATCTTCATCTCGTTCCCTTTTATCTTCAAACCATAATTAGGACGTACATCTATGCTAAGTTCATATGAAGAGAGTATTACTTTTACATGCTTTAAATCATTCTGGATGCTAGACCTGCTGATATACATTTCCTCTGCTAAATGATCTAACTTCATATAATTTTGATTGAGTAAGAGTCGAATAATAATATATTTTATTCTTTCTTCAGGTGTCCGTGGAACACACTCACCAATAGATTGATCATAACTTGATATTTCTTTTAAGAAGTTACGAAAGTGTTGTTCATCGATAATCGTCAGCTGATATCCTTTCCCTTTTAACGATTCAATCGTTGCACCATGCACCTGTAACAATCCAGAGAGTGTCTTCATATCTTCCCTTGTTGTTCTGTCTGTTACATGATTTACTGTTGCAAAATACTTCCCTGTTACAGGTGTCTCTGCTGCCATTAGTTCTCGTAATATCGTTTTCATTCTATTATCTAACATTTCCTTACCTCACCTTACTTTCGGGTGTGCAAATACGTTTTTTCGTTCCTATAAATTATTTTAACAATAAAGGTTCTGACTCAAAATAGAATCAGAACCTTTGCATATACTTTTTAGAATCAGATAGCAAATCATTTATAAATATCTAAGAAACAGCATTCCAAAATCCATATTTAAATAAAAAAATGATATCTCAAAGGGATACTTACAGATAATCTATAGAAAGCAGACTGCTATGTCATTTTTAGAAAAATCTTCTTTCTAAAAACCATTATTTTTCGAAACTTCTTTGATCCAATATGCACTTTTCTTCGGTGTACGTTCTTTCGTTTCTAAATCGACAGCAAAGAATCCATAGCGATTTTTATAACCATTCATCCATGACCAGTTATCCATAAAGGTCCATAGATGATATCCCTTTGCATTACACCCCTCTTGAATAGAGCGATGCAGCCATTTTAAGTGTCCCTGAATAAATTCAATACGATAATCATCCTGAATTTCTCCATTTTCCAAGAATCGTGCTTCATCTTGAACTCCCATTCCATTTTCAGAGACAAAGGATTCAATGTTTCCATAGTTCTCCTTTAAGTTAATCATAATATCATAAATACCTTTTTCGTAGATTTCCCATCCGCGGTATGGGTTCATTTTTCTACCCGGCATTTCATAGTTATCAAAGAACCAGTCTGGCATAAAAGGACTATATGGATTTGGTAAATGTTCTTTCGCTTTCACACGGCGTGGTTGGTAATAGTTAACACCTAGAATATCAACCGTATTGGCTTTAATAAGCGCTTTATCATCTTTTTTAGTTACTGGTAATTGACTATACTCAGTTAATATTTCTATTAGTTCTTCAGGATATTCTCCTAATACTGCAGGATCTAAAAAACTGCGGTTAAAAAATAAGTCTGCAATACGTGACGCTTTTAAGTCGGCAGGATTTTGGCTTCGCGGATAGGATGGAGTCAAATTTAAAATGATGCCAATTTTACCATCCTTCACTCCAGAAGCACGGAAAGCTTCAACTGCTTGTGCATGAGCAACCATCGTATGATATCCTACTTGTACAGCACGCCTTCCATCTACTACATTTGGATAATGGAAGTCATATAGATAACCTCCTTCCACTGGTACAATAGGCTCGTTGAATGTAAACCATTTAGAAACACGATCTCCAAACAATCGGAATGATTCCCTGGCATATGTTGTGTATGCATCCACAACAGACCTGCTTTCCCAGCCGCCTTCTTCCTGTAACTCATATGGCATATCAAAGTGGTATAGGTTCACAAAAGGTTCGATACCATTGGCAATTAATTCATCAATGACATGATTATAAAAATTTACAGCTTCTTGGTTTATTTTTCCGCGTCCGCCAGGAATGAGACGAGACCAAGAAATAGAAAGACGAAATGTATTATGGCCAATTTCCTTCATTAATTGAATATCTTCCTTATAATGGTGGTAAAAGTCTGATGTGGATTCTGGTCCTACTCCTTCGTAAAAACGATTAGGTTCTGTTTCATACCAATAATCCCAAATATTTTTTCCTTTTCTACCTTTATTTGCAGCACCTTCCGTTTGTGTGGCTGATACTGCACTTCCCCACCAAAAACCTTCTGGGAACTTGTATTGTACACTCATGATATACCTCCTAATTTTTATGATGATATAATTCAATAAACTCTGTTGCTAAATCACGAACAGTCATCGCATTCATTAAATGATCTTGAGAATGGATTAATATAATATTAATTTCAGTACTTTTTCCATTAGCTTCTCTCTGAAGCAGGTTTGTTTGAAATTCATGTGCCTTATTTAGTTCCTCTCCTGCTTCTTTTAATTTACTTTCTGCCCCTTCAAAATTTCCTTCTTTTGCTTCTTGAATGGCCTCCATTGCACTGGAACGGCCATTTCCTGCATATAAAATGATTTGAAATGCAGTTTCTGTAATATTTTCCATGCACTTTCCCCTCTTTCAATAGCTGAGATCCTATATTTTATAAATAGGATTAGATTGGTCCTGTTATAACAAAGAGACTATTATCTTATTAAATTTGGTAAATAATAATGAAGTATTATATTCTGCTAAACAAATATCATCGTGCTGTGCTTTATTCGTTACTGTTTTTCTCATTCTCATAGTAGCTTTTATCAATAATTTTAAGGAAAGGCCACCAAATTAACATAACGACTACTAAATTAAATGCTTGTAGTACCGCTCCCTGCCATGCATTTCCTGTTGCCAAGAATCCGCTAAGAAGTGGAGGAGTCGTCCACGGCACAATAATTCCTGCTGGTTTTGGTACAAGTCCCGTTGACATGGCAAAGTACGTAATAATCGTGACAACAACTGGTGCAAGAATCCAAGGAATCAAAGATAATGGATTCATAACTATTGGCAACCCAAAGATAATCGGTTCATTCACATTGAATATACTTGCTGGCGCACCTAGTTTGCCCAGTTCTTTCATCTGTCTGCTACGGCCAATTATTAAAATTAGAATAATAACCGCTAACGTCATGCCGGTGCCGCCCATACCAACTAAGAATGTATCGATAAACTGTTTTGTAACAACGTTGGGTATCTCTTGACCTGCTTGGAATGCTTGTAAGTTTTCATTATTCAATGCGTACCATATTGGGTCAAATACAGAGTTTATGATAATTTGCCCATGCAGTCCAAAGAACCAAAATACTTGGATTAGAAGAACCGCAATAATTGTTGCTGGTAAGCCGCTCCCAAGTGCAGTCAATGGCTCTTGAATAAGCGTGTAAATAAAATTTTGTATTGTATCGAACGTTGTAAAGCTAAATGCAATTCGAAAAACTAAAAAGATGGATAATGTCAAAGCAACTGGTATTAATGCACTAAATGATTTAGAAACCTGATCTGGAACTCCTGCCGGCATTTTAATAGTCCAATTTTTTTGAGTAAAAAAGCGATATAACTCCGCCGAAACAAATGCTGTAACAATCCCTAAGAACATTCCTTCTGCTCCTAAGCTTGCAGCCGGAATTGCACCTACAACACCTTCCAGAACTTGTGGCGTTAATATTAAGAACGACGCGATAGCAACTGCTCCGCCGTAAATTGCTTCCAAACCATATCGCTGCGTTAACTTATAACCAATTCCAACAATAACAAATAACCCCATTAAACTTAATGTTGATTCTGATGCTGGTGCTAAGGCATTTTGATAAGTTGCAAATGCTTCTTCTCCAATCAACCTATCTAAGAAAGGTAAGTTTGCCAAAACAACGAAAATGGAACCGAAAATAATAAATGGCAAAGCAACCATGAAACCATCACGTAAAGCTGTCAAATACCTATTGTTATTTAATTTATCTGCAATTGGTAACAGAATATTTTCCAAAAGCTCCATAAATCTATTCATTTATTACCCCCCCTTTGACAGTTATTTATCAATCATTTCTAAAGCTTGATTTAAAACAGCTCCCCCATCTACACGTCCATAAGTCATTGGATCAATAATATCTAATGGCACTCCAGTCTGTTCTGCGATGGGAGCAAGTTTCTTCTTCATAAATCTCATTTGTGGACCAATTAAAAGGACATCTGCTTTTTCTAATTCCGTTAGTGCTTTATCTTGTGCTACAGCCCATATATTTACTTCAACCCCTTGAGCTTCTGCTGCTTCTTCCATTTTTTTAACTAAAAGACTGGTTGACATACCTGCTGAACAGGCTAATAATATTTTTTTCATTTGTATCTCCTCCTTGTTTGGTTACCATAATTATGTTTGTGGACTACTATTATCTTAATATCAAAGCGCTTACAACTAAATACATTGTTTTTCCTCCATGAAGAGGAAATGCTTTAAAAATTGTTGGACAATTGCTGGTGTTATTTTGGTTTTATTTGGTATCATGAATTAGTTTAAACATATCGGATTAGTTGTTAATACTATGGAATAGTTAATCAAACTAGTATTGTATCAAATAATTCGATGAATGCATGGCAAAAAAGCTGTTATCGATTCGTCTTTAAATCGGTAACAGCTTTTTATCGTTTTTGGTCATGATGCCCGGATTTATCTTTTTTTCTGTTTCATTTAATCACGAGGACATTCTCCAGTGTTTTAATATATATATCAGAAAACATTGAACATTTAATCGGCGAATCTACACTTTCTCATTCACTATTCTACCCTCACATTCACTAATTTTTTCAAGATTCACCATATTCGGGATTTTCAACTTTTGGTTGCATATCCTGCCATTCGCAGAATAAGCTGTATCCCTATAGAGATACAGCTTATTCAGTATACTAGTTGAGATTTTCCCCATTACTTGCAATGACATCTTTATACCAATAGAAACTTTTCTTCCTTATTCGACGAAGGTCATGCTCCCCTTCTTCGTGTTGATTGACATAAACAAGTCCATAGCGTTTTTGGTAGCCATTTAGCCAGCTGAGTAGATCTGTAAAAGACCATACACAATAGCCAATCATTTCTGCTCCATCTGTTATAGCTTCTTGAATAGCCTTTAAATGAGTACGAATATACTCGATACGATAGTCATCTTGAATGGAATCATCATCTTCTACCTTATCGTATTCGCCCAGACCATTTTCACTTATTAAGATGGGTAGCTGATAACGGTTAGTGACTCTCCGAATACCGATACGCAGCCCTTGTGGATCAATATTCCAATCCCAATTAGTCCTTTCTAAATTATCATTGGTGACGGTTTTGTATACGCCCGGCAACCCCGTATCTTCCATCGTTCCTTTTTCACCCGTAGTGTTGAAGTGACCATCGAGGGTAACACCGTTTAAAGGATTTTTCTCATAAGTAGTCGTTTGATAATAATTAATACCCATAAAATCCGGTTTTCCTGCTTTTAATAATTCCAGATCTTCCTTTTCTATTCGAGGGGCAATCCCGTTTCTGGTAAGATAATTCCAAGCAACTTGGGGATACTCTCCCCATGCATATACGTCCATCCACCAATGGCTAGTGAATTCCTCAGCATTATCAGCTGCAAGTACATCCTCTGGTTTGGATGTTTTTGCATATGCTGGTGAATAGGCAAAGCTTGGTCCTATTTTCCCGTCCGGAACATACTTGCGAAATGCCTTTATAGCAGCTGCATTGGCTAAACTAGCATGATGATTGACTTGATAATATAATTTGTCATCTTTTTCTCCAGGTGGATGCATCGCTGTTTGATAACCTAAACGAGTAAAAATGTTTTGCTCATTTAACGATACCCAGTATTTCACACGGTCACCGAACGCTTTAAATAATGAAATACTGTAGTTTTGGAAATCCTCTACAATTTGTTTGGACTCCCATCCGCCATATGCATCTTGTAATGCTTGAGGTAGATCCCAGTGATAGATAGTAAGAATCGGCTCAATATAATGCTTGCGTAATTCATCAATTAAATGATTATAAAAGTCAATGCCTTCTTGATTTACTTCTCCTTTTCCGTGGGGGAAGATGCGCGTCCAGGCTACAGAGAAGCGATATGTTTTCATTCCCATTTCTGCCATTAATTGAACATCTTCTTTATAACGATGATAGTGATCTACTGCCACATCGCCATTAGTCCCTTTAAATGTCTTACCTGGGACACGTACAAACGTATCCCAAATGGACTTTTCCTTTCCATCAACATTCCATGCGCCCTCTACTTGATAGGCTGCAGATGCTGCTCCCCACAGGAAGTCGTTTGGAAAAGACTTCAGATTTTCATGTATCATGAATAGGTTCTCCTTTGTTGTTTAGATTGAATCATACGTTCAAAGGACGTACCCGGAACCATATGATAGTTTCCATTGTCCTTACACATATTGTTTTAACCAATACCATATCATCTTTTATCTTCCATTAAGGTAACAACTATTTAAGTTGGTATGACACAATAATCATTCATCCTATTTAAAGAACGGATTCTCCACCTTCTTCTTGAACGACCAATTTGTTGTCATACATTTTAATAAATGGCAGCCAAATGAGAAAGGCTACAACAACACAAATCAATGCAACAAGAATTGCCATATAATCCCCGCCTGTACTAATAAAAGCTCCCGCTCCTGCCGGCGTTGGCCAAGGCATCATAGCGATAATTGGTTGAACAAGATTTAACTCAATGGTCCAATAAGCGATGGAAGCTGTTGCCATTGGCGCTACAAAAAACGGAATGGCTAAAAATGGATTATAAACAATTGGCAAACCGAATATTAATGGTTCATTAATGTTAAAAATACCAGGAACGACAGCTGCTTTTCCTAACACTTTTAACTGTTTTGACCTAGCTAAGAAAGCAATAAACACAACTAAACCTAATGTTGCTCCGGAACCGCCAATCACGACAAAAGCATTCTGAAATTCACCTGCGAATGGAATATTTGCCCCATCTGCGTTGGATTGTAAATTGGACATAACAATAGGGAAAAGAAATCCCTGATAAATTATATTGGCACCATGAATACCAACAATCCAAAGTGCATGGATTAAGAAATAAATAACCATGATACCGAGCCAACTGCTGGTTAAATTAACAACAAATCCAAAAGGTAGAGCGATTACTTTAAAGATATCTGTACCAAAAGCAACCAAGATACCATTAATCAATAAAACAGCAATCGCAACAATAAATGCTGGTATTAATGCCGTAAATGCATTAGCCACACCAGAAGGCACGGATTCTGGCATTTTGATAACCCAATTCCTTTTCACACACAGTCTATATAGTTGCACTGCTAATACAGCCATAATAATAGCTGAAAAAATGCCTGATGCTCCTAAACGACTTACACCATCTTCAACCATTTCCCAACCATGAATAATGGCTGTATCCTCATTAATTTGATTTACTAAAGTCATGCTTCCATCTTCTATAACGATTTGTGGAATCGTCATAAATAAAGCAAACATCGATAATAAAGCGCCACTGATCGGACTTACATTTAATTCTTCTTCCTCCGCATATATTCTTGTATATTCATATCCTACAACAAGTCCAAAGTATAGTGCTAATAAACCCATTGATGCTTTATTTGCCAACATATACAAATCACTAACCCGGAAAACGGTTTCATTAAAGAAACCTTCTAAAAACGTAAATGTTTCTGGTAATACGTTAAAAACTAAGAACATAGAACCAACGATAACAAATGGAATACTAGCCATCCCAGCAGCCATTATAGAACGTACAATACGCCATGAAGCAACTTTACTCATAGGGCCTAATAGATACTTTTCCATCATATCGAATATCTTATTGCCTGAACTCATGAAAATTCTCCTTCCAATTATGAATGAATAACCTCTTCATATTTTTTAATACGACTATAATGCTTGTCTTCATCGTGTCTAATTAGGTATAAACGATAGAGAATGAACCCACTTAGCACTACTCCGATTCCCAATACGCCTAAAACCAAAATTTGAGAACTTGTTTGATTGACAAGAAATGGATATAATTGGGTAAACGAAGAGGAAAAACAGGTCATTATCATTAACAAAACATTTGCTATAAACAACGTGCTGAAGGAATATTTGGTATATGTGGCTTGATTCGTATGATGACTCAATATTTTTACCTGCTCTACGACACTACATAATACAGCGATTATTAATAGTAATGGAATAAAAAATAAAGGTGAATCACTCATTAATAATGAAGTCAGCCAATATACATTTGTAAAAAAGAATAGTGCAGAAACGTATCTTACCAGTAAATACCGATTAAAATACATTGATTTTATACTGAGTTTTTTCTTGTTTTTTTCAATCTGCGCCCTTTCATCTTTTTTCATGGAGAATCCCTCATTTATTATCTTTTTCAAGCCTTTCATACAGATGTAACATCTCCAACGCCACTTCCCTTAATGTCATCGTGGTCATTAAGTGATCTTGAGCATGGACCATAATGATTTCCATGTTGATGTCTTCTCCAGATGTGTATTGTTGAATTAAATCAGTTTGAGATTGATGTGCCGACAATAATTCTTCATTGGATGCTTCTAGCTTATCTGCAGCATTTTTAAATTCACTATTTCGCATCATTTTAAATGCTTCGTGTATCATTGTTCGTGATGAGCCACTATGCAAAATAATATCAAACGCAACGCTTTGAATTTGGTCTTGTTCCATTGATGTCTTCCTCTCCTCTATCTAACGTCGGGGTATAAATAATAAAATATTACATTTTAGTCCCTCTTTTGGTTTATATGATGAATGAATCTTCCGGTGATTAAGATGCTATGATGGAGACAAGCGGAAAACAGGGGATTCGTCTCTCATCCCAGAATTCTTTAAGAGATAAGATGACACGCAGCACTTTTCCCTGTACCACTTGATTCATAACACAGATGTATATTTCTATTTAACTTCTCCATTCGGAAGGGATTCCAAAATCACGTTCCCTAACTTCTCTACACCCATCGGAATAGGAACATATGCCTGTGGCGGGATGTTTTCAACTGGTTTACCTACTCGATCACCAGCTTTTTTAAGCCCGTCATAATACATTTTTGTCTGAGGACTCACTAAATACAGATCATAACTAGCTTTTTCAATTCTTTTTCTACCTTCTTCGGTGGATGTAGCATCTACTTCCATATCGTATCCTTTATCTCGCAAAAACTCTGTGGTCTTCTTGGCCATTAAGGAAGATGACATACCACCTGCACAAATAATTAAAACATGATTCATTTTGAATTCCTCCATTCCATTATTTTTATAAAATAGTACGTGTATCTATAATGTCTCCCCATTGGAGGCGATAACCTCTTGATACCAATAGAACGAGTCTTTACGATAACGTTCTAACGTGCCATTCCCTTCATCATCTTTATCAACGTAAATAAAGCCATATCGTTTGTTCATTTCACCTGTACCTGCTGATACTAAATCAATGCATCCCCATGGCGTGTAACCCATCAGGTCAACACCATCTTCATCTACTGCTTTTATCATCTGCTCTATGTGCATACGAAGATATTTGATACGGTAATCATCATGAATTCTTCCATCATCATCGAACTTGTCCACTGCTCCCAACCCATTTTCTACAATGAATAGAGGCAAATGATACATATCCGTGAACCAATTCAACGCGTAGCGCAGTCCTTCAGGATCAATAGCCCAGCCCCAATCAGAAGTTTCAATATATTCATTTCTCACAAGATCCTTCGATTCATTGTAATCATAAGTTTCATCTGACTGATCATGGCTAATTGCAAATGACATATAATAACTTAAGCCAATATAATCAACGGTACCATTTTTTAATATTTTCAGATCTTTTTCTGTTACATCTAAGTTAAATTTTTTACGTGCAAAATACCTTGTCATATGCCCTGGATATTCCCCAAGGACATGAACATCGGTAAAATAATAACGTTTTTGCATGGCCTTTTGCGCTTTCAACATATCCTTAGGATGAGAAGTAGATGGATATATTGGACACATCGCAATCATACATCCAATCTGAAAGTCAGGATTAATTTCATGACCAATCGTTACTGCGCTTGCACTCGCAACAAGTTCATAATGAGCAGCCTGATACATGATTTTTTCACGATTTTCTCCTTCTTCATATTTGATTCCTGAATTAGTGAATGGAGCAAAATCATCATGATAATTCGCCTGGTTATTAATCTCATTAAACGTCATCCAATATGTCACTTTATCTTGATAACGCTCAAAACATACTCGGGCAAACTTCTCGAAAAAGCCAATGAGTTTACGATTTCTAAATCCGCCATACTCCGTTACCAAGTGATAAGGCATTTCAAAGTGAGACAATGTAATGACTGGTTCAATTCCATGCTTCAAACATTCATCAAATAAATTATCGTAAAACTTTAATCCCTCTTCATTTGGTTCTGCTTCGTCCCCATTCGGGAAAATACGTGACCAGGCTATAGAAGTTCGAAAGCACTTAAACCCCATTTCAGAAAATAGTTGAATATCTTCTTTATAGCGATGATAAAAATCTATTGCTTCATGATTGGGATAATTTTTACCTTCTATCACGCCATCAGTAATTTCACGAGGAATACCGTGAGCTCCTTTCGTCATCACGTCAGCAACGCTTACTCCTTTGCCACCTTCATTCCAGGCACCTTCTAATTGATGTGCAGCGACTGCTCCACCCCATAAGAATCCATCTGGTAATTTAGACATTTATTATCTTCTCCTTTCTGCCATTTTGGTTAAATCGCTTTCATTGCTATGCTAAAAAATAATATATACAGCAATTTTGTCATGAGGCTTTGTTCAAGCTCTAATCCTTTAATTATTATCTATTTGCTGTACCTTCACCCTAAAATAATAACGCTTTCATTTGTAGAGGGGGTTTTTCGGTTGGCAACAGAAATAAGTTAAAAACTATCTAAAAAAAGGGAAACTGTAGAACAACTTTACAGCTTCCCTTCCTTTTTATACCTTAGTTAGTACTTTTTTTATTTCAGCATAGGTTTCACATTGCAATAATTTTTGCATTATCGTCCGATTATCCAATAGCTTCACTAATACATCATACATTGGCTTTAAATCATCCATTTTATTTTGTGTGCTGATATTTAGTAAACAGATAAACTGAACTGGTTTTCCTCCCCATAAAATGGACTCTTTTAAGGTTACAATAGACCAAAAAGTTTCATCGGTTTGCGGGTTCATTGGGTGCGGGATAGCTACCAAATTGCCAAAGCTGGTAGTAGAATAAGCTTCACGCTCAAGAACAGAATCAGTAAAATTCGCATTGACCTTTCCCGACTCTAACAGCTTATTTCCTAAAAACGTAATGACTTCTTCCTTGGAAGAGAAATCCATTTTCAAGTACGTAAAGACTTCGCGCATATATCTTTCTATCATCTCGAGATCATTATGAACTAATTTCTCTATTTTACTTACATCCTGCTGTCCAAGCAAAGTACTTACTTGAATAACTGGGAGGGGTAATTTCTCAGGAATTGGGATAGTGCTGATAATAAAATCTACATTATGCAAGGATTGATGCTTTAAATTATAGTACTCTGTTGTACCCAAAATAGTTAATTCATCATCAAATTTTTCTTTTAATTTTAATAAAAGCAGTTGTGCTGTTCCTAAGCCAGAAGCACAAACAATTAGACAGCGTTTTTTATTCTTTTTACTTTTTTCCTGCCGTTCCAATGCAGCTTCAAGATGAAGTGCGATATATCCAATTTCATTCTCATCAATAGTTATATCCAGCTTTTCCTTAATCACGTCTGCACCGATAGCAAGAGCCGCTTCATAAGCAAATGGATATTTGTTTTTTATTTCTTCCAGTAATGGATTTCTCAGATTCATCTGATATTTATATCGGTTTATCGCCGGTTTTAAATGTAAACTCAACCCCAATAATAATTCTTCATCTTCTGATAGATTTAAAGAATAGGCATTATCAAGCCGTTCCAGAATAATTCTGGTTAGCCGCTGAATATCCACATCCAGAATTGATTTAATTTCTTCTATTTCCGAATCGGAATGCGTCTTTTTCGTCCCTTGTAAATGAATAGCTAAATACGCTGTTTCATTCACGGAAAAAGATACATGCAGCTTTTCTTCTATTTCTGACACAATCTCTTCTGCAATCGTATATTCCTTCTTATCAGTAATTTTACCAAGTTCTTCTTGATACATTTCTACAACTTCTTTATCACGAATCCGCTTACAAGCTATAGCAATATGAGTAATTAAATTATGCAAGCTGACATCGGTGATAACTGTTTTGTATTTTCTTAATTTGGATAAGATACTATCTCGAATCAATTCCATTTCATTCTTTGGTAATATTTCCATCCAATCGGATGCCTGATCAACCAAATTTGTCTTTTGATTAAAAATGTACTCGGAAATGCAAAAACGTATTTTCATTTCATCTCCATAAACTTTTATACCATAACCGGGTTTTTGGTCTAAAAACAAATGATAATTTTCCAATACTTGACGAACACTATTTAAATCACTTTGCAATGTCGAGCGGCTAATAAACAACTCGTCAGCAAGGTCATCCATTTTAATATAGGCAGATTGCAATAACAGCTTTTCCATTAAGAACTGGATGCGATCCTCAGGCTCCGTCGGGATAACCTGATCATCTTTTTCAGCTGCTTGCTTTAAAAAATGCTTAAATTTATCTTCATGGATAATATTTATCCGATACCCTTTTCCCCGATGCGATTCAATGGATGCCGTATCACTATTTAATAACTTACTTAATTCCTTCATGTCAGTCTGAATCGTTTTAGAGCTAACTTGAAGAACAACTGCAATATCAGCGCTAGTTTGTAATTCATCCGTTGTCAGTAACTGCTGGATAATTTGTTGCAGGCGAATATTCATTCTATTATTTCTCCTTAAATGGTACCAATTTTTATTAATCAGTATAGAATAGATGATTTTCAATGACAATTTTCATACAAGCTTATTTAGTATTATTATACTTTTACGAATGGTTGTTTATGGCAAAATAGAAATACATAGTTTGGCTGTGAAAAAATACTTGAGCGACAACGCAAAAAGCCTTGCTAGTCATCCATTAATCTATTAACCTCTTCATAATCCTTTTTCTTTATTCTTGGTACGTTTATTAGTACCACATTTCTGATTAGTATATGCTAATTTTTTTAGTATAGTCAAATACTTTTATCAGGTGGCCATCCAAATGGAAAAACGCATTGTTGTAAAAATTAAAGAACTGCTTATAAAAAATGATATTTCTTTAAGGGAGCTTTCTCGATTAACGGACATCCGACATGCAACATTGAGCGAGTTGTCTAATCATAGAAGAGAAAATATTAATTTCCAGCACATCGTCAAGATAGCGGAGTCCTTGGATATTCATGATATTAGAGAGATTGTTGATTTGGTGGATGAATAGCTAACAACATTCATAAATTTTATAAAATACAAAACGCCCTTGAGATTTTTCTAACATAAAATCTCAAGGGCGTTTGCTTTATTAGTTTAAACTTACAGTTCCAATCTACGTTCCAACACCACTATCCAAAACCTCATCCCCTCGCAACGGCTCAATCCCCATATCATCCAACTTCTCCCAAAGACCTTCCATCGCTTTTGTCCGATCAAAGTAGAATTCTCTGCCGCGAATACGCCAAAAACGCCAGCCGGCTCTTTCTAATGATTCCTGTCGTTGCATATCTTCCTCGAATTTTTCTGGACCATGCCACTTTTCACCATCACATTCAACTGCAAGGCGATCGCGCATGCCTTCCACAACCAGGTCAATGCGATATCGCCCTACATTCACTTGGGCTGTTACTTTATAGCCTTTGGCCAAGATCATTCGAAGTACATCAACTTCAAATGGAGAATCACATTTCTCTTCCAAATTGGCTACTTCTTCATTTAGCCTTGATGGTTGTCTGGAATAACTGAGCAATCGATAGCGTAAATCCTCTGGATTCAATTCTTCCAGATTGACCGAGTGATACAATCGCATCTGATTCTTGGCGCGGCTCGCTGCCACATTGATTCGCTGCTTTTCACTGTTTTTCGTCAGTGCACGGAAGTTCCGGTTACTGGCTACGACCATGGAAAGGAAAATGATATCACGTTCGTTTCCTTGCAGGGTATAAGCATTGCCGCAAATGATTTTCCGTTTGACGAATGCTTCATCGCCGATTTCTTCCCGGATCAGGACCTCCAGCAGGGCCTGTTGGTTGTTCCCTTGCAGCGTGATAATGCCAAATGTTTGTCCGTCATATTTGGGGTCCCGGACCATTTCTGCAATGTCTGCAACGATTTTTTCTGCTTCCGGCCGATTAATATCTTTGTTCTTGTCGTCGTTATAACCATCGTTTACTTTAATGGCCGTTACCGGTGGATCAATCTTTTCGTTCTCCACCGGCAGTCGCAGCGGAATCATTTCGCCGCCATAACTTAAGTCATTGGAAAATTGAATGATTTCCGGTACACAGCGAAAGTGTTCTCGCAACATCAATTTCCCTTCTTTTGGAAATGTCTGTTCTGCCATTTCATAGAGGGAGATGTTGCCATCAAATAAATTAGCATTCGGTATATCCGATAAATAGCGATGTACTAAGTCATGGACATCTTCCTGTTTTGTACCAATCGCTTGCGGGCTTATTTGTTCTTCATCCCCCACAACAATCATTTTCTTGCCCCGTAATAAGACATTGGCAGAGAACACGTCACATTGGCTGCTTTCATCAAAGATAACGACGTCGAACTTATCATTGGTAACTGGGAAATTTTCCATTACCTGATTGACGGGCATAATCCACACCGGAATGGCGCTCTGTGCGGTCTTCATCGACTCGCGCGCCCCTTCCAGCTGGACACGTGCATGTTTGCCGCTGCCTTTCCCAAATCGTTTAATGTAAGTCTTCCATGATGACAACGCACGTTTTTCTTTCTCCGAGATCCGCTCGATTTGCGTTTTCCAGGTGGAGGCTGAAACAATTTCGCGAATCAGTTGCTTCTGCTCCTGATGTTCCTGTTCTAACTGATCCTTCATGACTGCAATATTCATATCTTTTGTTTCATCCAGCCACGTCTGAAGCTTGCGGAGTTCAAATGCCTCCTTATACTGTTCCGGAAATTCCCAGGCCGTGCCGACGGAAGACTCCAGAGCTATTGCCGTCGCTGGCAGCAATGCACGTAAGTCATCCAACAGACGATAAAATGCGGTAACCTGCTCTTGTTTGTTCGCCAGCTCAATTCGCTGATCAATCAACTCGCTCCACGTAGCAGGATCTTTATTTTCAAGAGCTTCCATGAATTGATAAATAATTGGATGCATGTTCGCTTCCGTACTGACCTTTTGAAGAAATGCTAGCTCCTCCTGCTGGCGCTTCCGCCATTTTTCCAGCGCTATATAATGGCTCACAATATCTAATTCCTGCACAAGCGTTTGTAAAGCTGCAGGTTGGTAGAAGTCCATCATTTCTACTTGATCGGCGGTTAATTTGCCCTGAACAGCAGTAATAAAATCAAACAGTTCTACGATCGAAGCAATGGCTTTTACCGTTGCGTCTGCCTGATGGGGGAACCGGCCCGACATGTGATCAACAGTGTCATGGCCTATCTCTTCCATATTGCCATTAATCACTCTGGCCGTTTCCTCTTTTTGTACTGTATAAGCAAGATGAGTCTCTACCGCTTCTATATCATCTTGATTTTGAATCGGTTTCCCATTTAAAACTGGCTCCTGGAATAAATGTTTCGTCCGTTTGCCTTTCAGCAGAAAGAAAAACATGCCAGGCTTTTTTCCACTCTGGATCCGTTCTTTCGCAACAGCAATATCCGCTTCCAGCTCTTCCGTATTTTTATGCGGAAGACGGACATCATGGGCGATCAATTGATTATAAGATGCAAACAGCTGATCCACATTTTCCTGCTGCTCCTGGACAAAAGTACGCCACCGCTCTTCGCGGACACCGCCGGCCTTTAGATCTTCTATCACGTAGGCGTAAGCATCGTGTGTCAATAGCTCTTCCTTTTCCAGCACGTTCGCTGTACCCTCTTTCAATTGCCCGATAAAATCGGCATCATCCGTTAGACTGTACTTCTGAAGAATCTTTTTCCCTTCGTCCTCATACATATTCAGCTGATTTCCTTCTTCGACTAGCTGGTCAAAGGAACGGCTGCTCCGGATATGGTCAGTTAAGCTCGGTAAATGTTGATGCTGCAATGGTAAGTCAGCTTGGTTCAGCATATCCCGCAGGTTCCATAGCTCGCGAAAATCGGCCTGCTCCAACGGGAACGCTTTTTCCAAGTCTACATCATCTTTTATCCATTGGTAATCAAGATCAGTCTCAGCCAACCGCTTTGCTACGTCGTATTTGTATAACTTCTCCCCTTTATAATCAATCGGCGTACCTTCTTTTTGCGAGTAGGTTTCCAATTCATTATGTAATGCAGCCGTACGCCGCTTGCTTTTATCCATATCCGTTAAATGCCGGTCAATTTGATTTTCCAGCCAGGGCGGGTCCAATTCCCCCAGTTTTTCACTAAGGGTCCGAATCGATTTTTCAATCTCCTCCATCGACTCTCTGCCCCCGCCTAACACAGGGACACATAAATCCTGTATGGACGCTGGTATTTTATTCTTCAGCACCTTTAACGGATTTTCCTTTTGACTCGTGATTAAGATACGTTTCCCCTGTGCCAAAAAATGGGAAACAAGGTTCGCAATGGTATGCGTTTTCCCCGTTCCTGGAGGTCCCTGAACCGTGACCCCATAATTTCTTTCAACGCGATTGACGATTTCTTTTTGCTGTTCATTGGAAGCAAGCGGGAAGTATAAATAGTCTTTGGGTAAGGCAGAAGAACGATCGGCTTCCCCTTCATGAGCCGATTCCTGCTCCTTCTTTCCATCTAAAATGGACAGGACAGACTCCGACAGCTCAATTTCATTCGAATGGATCCCTTCAATAATATGTTCCAAATCATCTCGCAGCACACGCACATTCTTGGTCCGCAGCGCAAACATCGACGTGTTATATAAGACAGGATCATCCCGCAATTCGAATTTGTTATCTTCTGCATAACGCCCATTGGCATGAATTAAATGAATATATTGCTGAAATGCCTCTGTCATATCATCTGTTATCGAAAGTTCCTGGATTTCCGTCAATACCTTATTAACCTGTTCTTTATTCGGCAGACTCACACCTGACAACATCTCATTTTCAATGGCAATATCATCATCCACTTGTTTCGCTGCCACCACACCTTTTTGCGCATCTAATTCCATTTCCAGTTTGCACGTCACTAACGGATGCCGAATCGTTCCAACCTTTTTATCTGGATGCGCCCAAGTCAAGATACCCTTGCCAAAAACAAACTCCAGAGACTCCCCTTCTTTTTCAAAACGCGACATGAGTTCAAAGAAATTATTATATAATACATCTACTCTCTTCTTCTCTCTAAGATGATTCGCCCATTCTTTCCATTCAGCCATCCAATGTTGGAAAACTTTTACCCTTTCCGGATCATCTTCAAAATATTCCCTTACCTTTTCGCCATCACTATCCACTGTAACTTTTTCGGATTTGTATTCAGGGATAACATCTTCATTATGTATATCCGTTTTCACCCAATCATCCAGCACAGAATCAAATTTGGGCGATTCTTTGTCACGATTGGTAATCACCGGTTTATGAATCTCCAGGAAATTTTCTTCCTCCTCACATTCATCAAGCACATAGCAGCCATCCAACTGAGAAAAATCTTCCATAAACCAATGTTTATCATATTCCTTGTAATCCCTGACGACCTTTCCTACTAGATTATTAAGCTCAAGCAAATACTCAAAAAATCGAGCACCTTTATCTTTATTGACCTCTTCCAATGCTGACACCCCTATGTAAAACTTCTTTATTTATTGTTATGACCTTATGGTTCTTTTTTGGCAGTTAAGAAAGGATAAACTTTCTTACTGCATAAGTGCAACTAAGGTTGTCACCTAAAGGCTTGGTGACAACCAAGTTTTCTAATAACATTTGATTCTTTGATAAGATTCTCTTTCGTACCATTATACTGCTTTTCAGGCGGGAAATCATCTGAAGAATTGAAATTCACCTATAGATATAAATATGGTGGAAATGCTTTTATTTTAATATCTTTACCTTTATCCTCTGAATCGTTAATATACCTATGATAAATCTCATGGATTAAATTTAATACTTCTTCAATAATAAAATTAGGTTGTCTCTGTATATAGAGTATCAGAGCACCTAGTAATAAAGTGATGTATTTATTCAATCGAATTATATAGATATCAATATTAAAATCAATACGATTTCCTGAATAAGATATTAAGTAAACGAATGTGTCTTATCCCTAATAATACAAAGCGAGTCTGCCTCCAGTAAAAATGCATGAATACAGACCCGCTTGTTATTTTATTTATTGTTAATAATTTATGCCTTAAACTACTATATCCCACATCCAATCCCGTCTCCATCACGGTCTAAATGAGACACATACACAGGGTCCCCTTCATAGATGGGTGCCGTGTCCACACGAGTAATTCTGCAGTTGCAAAATCTGATACCAAATCACTTCCATCATTCTTTAAGGAATCATTCTCTGCATACAAGCTTATTTCAAAACGAAACATTTAACTCTTTTCCTTTAACCTATGTTGGTAATATTTATACAAGATTAGATGGACTTTTATAATTTTCATCAAATTCTTTCACTTTTTTTATGACAAAGCTATGGTCTCTTGGACCTCTTCCTCTACCATAACATTGAGTATTTTCATTAGCTTTTGTTAGTAAATCTTTTAGTTGTTCCTCATTAAATTCATCAAGAAAATCCAATAATAAATCAAATTTTGTATTAGCTTCATCAAAACTATGAGATTTATAATATAAATAAATAATAAATTCAAAATATTGATTAAGTGCATTAGATTCTTCAGCAAATACTTTGAGATTATTAATACCCTCTGCCAATCCTACTTTAATGTCACTAATACTTGTAAAATATTCCCTTAAATCTTTTATATGATTATCAAAAGAATCATGAAGAAAAAAGGCATAAATTCGAGCTTCAATATTTGTTTCTACATGATCCTTAATTTCAACCTGTGTTGTTTCTTCTAATACGTTAAATACTTCAGGATGTTCTGCAATAAATTTTATTAAAACAGATAAAAGAGGCTTTTTAACTCTAAATTTACCTTGTTTTCCTCTTACAACCTGCTCAATATCCAGTGAACATTCATTATAGAATACACTTAATGCTTTAAAATTAATATCACGATTATTATTTGTATCATCATTAATAAGGTTAAATACAAATTTCCATAGATTTGTAAATATAAGTTCTTGTTTCTCTTTACTTAAATGTTTTATATATCTATTTTTTATTAGTGATTTTAATTCTTGTTTAGAGATTGGCACATCAGAATCTTCTCGTGTTTTCAGGTCATGAATTAAATTTTCAAAAACATCTTTAGTGAAGTAAGGTGGTTTTATTAAAACTGATTGTAATACATTATACATAAGTGCTTGTACAGTATGTGAATCTGGGTTATAAAGTGTTAAAGTATGTATTGTTGGATGTGCGCTTAAGTTTCTCTTTTTCTTCAAATGTTCTATATCCGTTTTTTCACCTTTTTCAAATAACTCTGTCTGTTCATCAATTCTATTGATTAATACATTCTCCCATTCTGAGGAAGTAGGGTTATCCTCTTGAATCTGATTAACCTTTTCTAATGTTTCTTTAGCCTTTTTATCATTATGAACAGAACTTAACTCCTCCAGTTTTGCATACAAATCATACAGTAAGACAGAATACAGGAAAACAACAGCAGAGCGGTTATTTCCATTTACAAATGATTGAAAGACCTCTTTAAAATACTCTTTTGTTTTATGATTGTAAATTTTTTCTTTTAAACTATCTATACTTTGTGTCATAATATATCCTCCATTTTGTCCTATTTAAATAATATTGTACTATTTTCAAATAAAAATTTCTATTGCGAAAGATTCATAAAAAATTCTATTCATTTAGTTGTACTAGTGGCATTTTGTCACGTGTCTTATACAAGACATATCGGGTTAGTTATATTGCTTTTTGTGACATGTTTTTTTATAAAGAATACCTTGCTGGATATTTTCATAGTAAATCAATTAAAATAGAAATTATATCCTTTTCATAAGCTATTTATTAAGAAAAAATAAGATCCCATAAAATCAACAAATTCGCAGGAGCTGTAAGCTAGTAAAGTAGATAAAGCTAGCACTATTATCTATAGTGTTATAAAGACAAAAGAGAATGGATTAAATCAATTTAAATATCTTTACTATCTATTTGAGGAACTCCCAAATATGGATAAGGCGGGTAATGAAAAATTAGACCACCTCTAACCTTGATCATCGGCACTTCCTGAGGAATGTCGTGTTCCCAATCCATCTAAATAAATCATAACAATAGTCCACACCTTTTAGTAAGTGTGGACTATTTTACTTACCTTACCCCATATAAAATGAATGCATACGGAGCAGCTTGTGAAGTTGATTCTATTGTACGGAAGTTCCTTCACGTACGGTAATCATATAGAGATATGATGATACTACCATCTGAAGTTAACCTCTTCCTGTTTATCTTTATGAACCATGCGTATGACACTTTCATAAATATAATGCAGTGTTTGGTCAGTGGCCTCTTCAACCGTATATAACCGACGTTGATTCATGAATGTACTCATCATGCCTTTCCACAACATAAGGGTAATGTCAGCAATTAATGCCACATCTTTCGTTTCAATAAAACCTTCCTCCGCAATATGTTGTAAATAGGAACTACTGCGTTTGGAAAAATCATGTTCCATTATAATAGATTGAATCGGTTTTGGTAATCCAATCAAATCATGTTGATAAATCTGATAATAGTCATTTAGCATATCCGCTGCAATAGAACCTAAATTTTCAATAAAAATAACTGAGTATATTTTAGGTTGTTGAAACGAATGGTGACAAAAACATTCCCAGGAGTAAAGCCATTTCTCTAATGTATTATTTCCTTTATCCATATAGGAGGGTAAATCCTCCATGTACCCCGTGGTAAAACGCATAGCCGCAAAAAATTTTAAATGGGTTACATCTTTAAAATAATTATATGCCGTTGAGCTTGTAAAGCCGGCCCTATCTGCTATTTTACGGATGGTTACATGATCAATACCTTCTTCTTCCATAATTTCCGTTGCTGCACCGAGAAAGTAATGCCACATACGCGTTCGCTGCATTTCTTTTCTATTTGATATCATGTTTTGATGCCCCACCTCTTTTATTTATATAATAATGCAGATGTTCATTATTATTCAACCATTTTATTAACGACATAGCCATTAGTACATACAGCACTAAGATAGGGACAGAAACGAGGACAGAAGATGTCTGTACAACATCCAATCCTCCAACGATTGTTAAACTAATCGCTAACGCAGATAGCAAAATCCCCCATAACAAACGATGCCAACGAGCTGGCTCACTCACAGGACCCAATTCTTTCGTTGCTACACTCGCGATTACATAGCTTGCAGAATCCAAGGAAGTAGCCAGGAAGATAAACCCAAGAATAACAAAAAATATGGACACAATAACCGATAATGGCAACGAATTTAAAACAGCCACAATCACTGCCTGCTCACTTACTTCCGATAAAATATTCGTTACATTTACTTCACCACTCAGTTGAAGGTTCATGGTATATCCGCCGAACACAGCAAAGTATAAAAAGCTTCCAATTGATCCCCATGTCAATACATTAAAAACCAACTCACGTATACTTCGCCCTTTTGATATTCGCGCTACAAATATTCCAATAAACGGGGCAGTTGCAGCAAACCATGCCCAATAAAAGACCGTCCATGCCTGCGGGAATCCACCTTGTGCAATGGAATCGGTGTACAAGCTCATTCGCATAAAGTCATTCAACATAATACCTAAACTGTCCGTAAAATAGGTTAATATAAACAACGTTGGACCGACAATAATAACAAACAACGCAATGCCGAGAGCCATATATACATTCCAATCACTCAATTTACGAATACCCTTGTACAACCCAAAATAAGCACTGGAACTGAAAATGAACGTCCAGATTATAATAATGCATATATTCAGCCATAGGGATGGTTCAATCCCTAATAAATCTCCAATAACTGCTGATACCATAGGAACACCAAGTCCCAGCGAAGTCCCCAGTCCACCAATCATACTCCATACAACCAGAATATCGATTGCTTTACCCAGAAACCCATCTGCATGCCTGCCAAGTATGCCTCGACAAGCAGCACTTATTTTAAGGGAAGAATCTTTACGAACAAAAAAACTGTATGCCATAACCACTGCCGGCAGTGCGTATAATGCCCAAGCTGAGATTCCCCAGTGGAATAACCCGTAGCTTAGCGCATATTCTGCGGCCTCTGTAGACTCTGGCTCCATACGGAAGGGCGGCCCTGTATAATAGTAAAGCGGCTCCACAATAGACCAAAACATAATGCTCGTTCCCATACCAGCACAAAACAACATGCCGCCCCAACTAAACCGGCTAAATTCCGGACGATCATTCGGTTCGCCTAACTTTATCCTTCCGTACTTTCCTACCATTAACCATATGAGAATAATAAACAGACCAATGGTTAAAAACTCAAATGCCCAATCCAGACGAAATGTAATTCCGGTCATTAAACTCGCAACAAACGGTCCAGCTGTTTCCCTAAAGATCACCAATAGTAACGTTGCAGCTACCACCAAGGTAATGGATGGCCAAAAAATAGACTTATCTAATTTTGAATTCATAGCTTCTTTACATACCCCCTGTTTTATTATAATAATGGTTCATGCTACCTTTCTCTTAAAACATCATATCTTGTAATTCCCGTGGATATTCCGTAATAGTTCGAGATCCGTTTTCGGTTACAATGACTGTATCCGAGTGCCGGAATCCACCAACACCAGGAATATAAATACCAGGCTCAATGGTATATACCATGCCCTCTTCTAATACCAAATCATTGTCAAAACGCAAATAGGGTTCTTCATGTTCTGTTAACCCCAGTCCATGACCAATCCGGTGTTGAACATAATCAGCATATCCCGCTTCCTCAAACACTTGAAACGAAGCAATATCAACATCTCTCGCCTGTACACCTGGTTTAACGGCTTCAATTCCTGCACGCTGCGCATCAATAGCTAGCTTGAGACATTTTTTCTGTTCTTCGGTCGGATTGCCAATTAAAAATGTACGTTCATTTTCCACGCGATAATTATTCACCCAAATCTGACGGCTATGTACAACAACATCATTCTCTACAAAACGCCGTGTACTGGAATATAAATGAGGCATAGAACTTCGCTCAATGCCAGAGCATGTCCAATTTTCAAACCCGATTTCTATATGGGGATATAACTCAGACGCTTTAGCTAGAAGTGCTTGATCGCCATGTGCATCAAATTCCAACTCACTCATTCCCACATGCAAATTTTTAAACGATGCCTCTAATGCTAAATCAGACAAATAACTTGCTTGTTCAATCCAATAAATCTCATCCTGGTCTTTGACTGCACGTAAGTCAATCAGAGCTTGACCGATATCTTTTAACTCGTACCCTTTTTGTGAAAGGTGCTGATAAATAAATGCTGGTGCAATATTCATTTCGAGACCCACAACCGTATTTGCATCCATATCATCTATAATTCGATTTAACGGCTGTATATAGTCCGTATCCTTATCACGCTCCTGAATCTTCTCATGATAGACAAACAGTTCATCGGTATGTGCTTCCTTTTTAGCGTGATCCTTTTCCAGTTCCGGAATAATATATTGTGTCTTATCCATATAGATAATGTACACAATCGGGCGTGAATACGATATAGCACGGAACCCACTCAAATAATACTGATTGTCCGGCTCCCATAGTAGCGCCACATCAATGCCGCTATCACCCATACGTCGGCGTAAATCGCTTAATCGTCTTTGAAAAGTTTCTTTCTGCATTCTCCTTCTACTCCCCTTCCACAGAATATGAATTTGTTTTTTATATGAATGTGTTCATATTAACATAATAATTCTATTTGTCAAAAATTTATACGATTATTTTGATGAAAATAGTAGTGTCAGACTTAAATAGACATGTAAATAGGAGCATGTCTTTTTCTTCTTGGAAGTTTTACATTTAAATAGAATAAAATGGACTTGAAACATGAATTATTAAAATAAATCATAACAAACTGTATCTCCTACATAATAATAGGAGATGATAGTAAATAAGTTTTTACTTTGAAAAGTCAAAATGATAAAATTGGAGGTAGTATATGATGAAAGGAGTTGTGATTATGACAAGTATTAATCTTCAAAATCAACGTTCTTTAAGCTACTCTGAAGTTTTTTTTAATGAGAAAGAAATTAAAACAATAACAAGTTATCATACAATTTTACAAAACAAAATCACTGCAGTATTTGAACTTATTTTAACGGGCTATAATAAACTGATTACTTTCTCTAAGAGTTATCTTAATCAAAATAAAATAATTGATTCTTCCTCAGAGGAAGCAGCGATATTTAATGATATTGCCATAGAATACAGCGATATTTTAAAAAACGGTATCCCTTTACTAAGCTCTCTTTCTTACCATCTTGAAGAGAAACAAGTTGATAAAAAAACATTGGAATTTTTAAAGAAAATAATCAACTATCAAATGGAAACAACAAAAGAACTATTGATGAAGGAATTGACACTGGAACGCGTTGACGTTATTTATAATCATCTTAAAGATGTACCTTATTATCTTAAGACAGATTTAGAACTAAGCTCTCTTCCTAATTTAAAACCAGCAGTCGATAGAAAACCAAAGAAATCTGAATATAACGGCTGGAAAGTCGTCAAACAGAAATATAACCCAAATCATAAAGATTATATTGCATAAAGGGGAATAATGGAATGTCAGAAGATCAAAATCAATATAAAAAATTAATTGAAGCCATCGAATTAAATGAAATTGAATTACTATCGCTAAATTGCAATCAGAATAAAGATTTCCCTCATGAAAAAAGAGAAAACTTGAGTTTAGCTTTAAAAAATAATATTGTAACTACTGCCATTGAGGGAATGGAACTCCATGTTCAAATTGAATTTGGTGTCATAGCATATGATGAAAAGAATACAGAAACCTCCGCTAATTCAGAAGATAAAGAAAATATTCATGAAGAAAATATTTTATTTAGAATAGATTTTTCACTTATGTTGAATTATGTATTTGATTTGGAAAACGTCGAAGATATTGCGTTCGTATTTGATAAAGAAATTGATACATTTGTCAATAATAATGTTCCTATAAATGCTTGGCCTTATGCTAGAGAAACAATTAGTTCGATTACAACTAGAATGGGTTTTCCTGCGCTTATCATCCCAACTTATAAGAATTTACAATTTATTTAAATGATGGCAATCGAAATCAAAAGTACAAAAGGAATATCAGAAAACCCTTTCGTTGTAGATATAGTTAAAGCTGTCCAAGCAAATAATTCTCTTTTCTTATACCTTTCTAGAATTTTTTCGACTTATAAAAAAAATAGTTTAGCCTTAAGGGAAGAAACCTTTTCTTATATAGATAGATTATTGAACTCACCAAAGCTAAATACTTCTTCAGATTCATCCACCATAGACAAAGTGAAACAGACGATGAAAGCAATATATACTTTAAATTCACAACAGTTTAGCAACGTTCGTTCCAACATATTAGAAAATACAGTGTACCATTTTGGACCTGTTACAACAAATTTGTTAAGAAGATGTGTTTTCATTGAACCTATCATAAAAGAGAACGATATCATTATCGGAGATTCAGATATTAAATGTGACTTTGTTTTTGTTTATAATGAATCGACACCTATGGAGTTCATAGAATGTAAATCAGATATTGCTAATGTTATTCCTAGAAATCTTCCCTTGGAAAAACTCCAAAAACCTCACAAAAACAAACTCACTTACCTTAATAAGGCTTATAATCATCTAAAAAAATATGATGTAGAGCCAAAAATTTATTTCGCTTGTTATAATTTGGATTATGGTAAAGAACTAGTAAACCTTCGAAATAATTGGGGATATGATAACATGATGTTTGTGAACGCTGAAGAAATAATTTATGGAAAAAGTGAGTAAATCGTAACTTCCAGAAAGAAAACACGGGAAAACAGTAAATTCACGCTGTTTTCCCGTGTTTTAAAATTTCAAATGTATGCCTACTTTTAATCCTTTGCTAATAATAAGTCCATCAGCCATTGTTTAATATTTGTACATATACTTTTTCATTTTCGAAACAATCAAATCATTATCAGAGTTGGCTGAGTATTGCGGACAGATTAAGCCAGTAGTGCGGAGTTTTGAGCCACTGTTTGCGGAAAATTGAGCCAGTCATTGCGGAAAGGAGAGCCACTGTCTTATGAACGCCGGTTTTCTTTCTATACTAGCCTTTTATTTCTAAAAAGCCCTAAAGCTTATTAATAAAACTCTAGGGCTGTCTTATTCTATAAATCTTCCATATCAAAATATAATTCAATATATTTCTGATACCTTATTATAGTTGGATAATCAAAGAAATTTTCGTAAATATCACTGTGAAGTTCAAAATAAGGAAGATTTTCACCTGCCGGTGTTAATGCATTTACTTCTGACCTGAATTGAATTATCATTCTTTCTAGTTTTTTTGAATAGCTTATTAGATTAATAATTAAATCCAGGTTATCCATTTCCTCTTTGCTCATTTCATTAAGTTTTCGCATTTTCTCAACTCCCTCGTTATCCTATTAAGATTTCCTGTCTATTCCATGGCGTTCTCTCATTGAAATTGCTCCATCTAGTAGGATTTTATAAGAATCATGGACAATGCGGTCAAGAATCGCATCTGCTATCTGTGCTTGGCCTAATTTCGAATGCCATCCTTCTGGTGAAAATTGCGAACAGAATATAGTAGAAGTTCTCTTTAATCTTGCTTCAATAATTTCTAATACGTGAAGCACGTTTTCCTCGGAAAGTTCGGTTAATAACCACTCATCAAGAATCAATAAATCTATTTTTTTATATTTTTGAATTAGTTTACGAAAGCTGCCATCAGCTTCATACTTCGCAATAGCTAATTCATCAAGTAGTTCAGGCAATCTAATATATTTTACTTTGTAAAATTGGCGACATGCATGAACTCCAAAGGCATTCGATATCCACGTCTTTCCGTTCCCTGAAGCCCCCATTAAAATGATGTTATGATGATTTTGAATATAATTCCCTGTTGCTAACTCTAGAATAAGCTTTTTATCCAGATTACGGTCAGAATGATACTCTATATCTTCAATGGCTGCCGTTGGGTCGTTGAATGTCGCTTGTTTAATTAATCGTTCCAGTTTATTTGATTTGCGACGGTCATATTCATAGTCTATCAAGAGATTTAACCGGTCATCGAAATCCATATTATGATAATCCTTGTTTTGACACTGTTGCTTGTACAGTTCTGCCATTGCTCCCATTTTCATTTCAATTAATTTTCGTAGTGTTTCTTCATTCATCATTTATTAACCCTCCCAAAATATTCAGCTCCACGTACAAATCCGTAATTATCATTATTGGTCTGATGGTTATCTATATCTA
Organism: Oceanobacillus locisalsi; assembly: GCF_042675985.1. Taxonomy (NCBI): domain Bacteria; kingdom Bacillati; phylum Bacillota; class Bacilli; order Caryophanales; family Bacillaceae; genus Oceanobacillus; species Oceanobacillus locisalsi. The sequence continues at coordinate 879 of NZ_JBHTKK010000025.1, read as the reverse complement.
TCTTTCTATTTTGTGTTTTCTTCTTCTTTCTCTTTAGTATGCCTTTCAAAACGGAAACCGTTGGATTCGTTGCTATTTCAAGTAATGTTTGTGTTGCTTTTTCCAGTTCTTTCTGTGTATACTTTGTCGATAGATTCCTTAATGAGCTAAGAATAGTTAGGGCTTTCTTTTCCACGTTCATTTCCAATATATAAGAAACAAATTGTGTCATGTAAGGTCCAATCTCTTCTGCCCACTTTCGGTTATTATCTGGGTTATGTTCCAGATATAATCGATGATTATCAGGCATATGATCTGTATTTGTAGAAAATTGACCCATTTCACCTTTTAATCGTTTATGAGATGCAATTCTGGCTTCATTAAAGTAAACTTCAATTAGATCCGTGGTTAACCGAACGTCGACAGACTCACGGACGTAGTCATATGGAACGGAATAATACATCAGTTCAACTTGAATGTGGTAGTTTAATTGAACTTTTGCTGTTTTCCATTCTGTAAGTTTGTATCGCGTTTGGGGAAGCTGTTGAAGGTAGGATTTCTCTTCTTCCTCAAACACCTTTTTACGTGAGCCAGGACGCTTTTGAAAATCAATCGTATTAATTTCTTCCAACTTTTTAAAAATCTGCCGATTTAAGTCTTCGATATGAAAACATTGATAATTCCTTAGTGAAGCAATAATCTGTCGAGAAATATATCCAACGGCTCCTTCTACACTTGGCTTATCTTTTTTATCCTGAATTCGGGATAAAAAGGACAAACCGAACGTAGAGGGAAATGTTGGTCATATTTCAACCTGGATTATTGCTTCTCTTCGAAAAGAGAAATTCTTCTCACTGCCAGAATTAAACAAAGCTATTTGGGAAAAGTTAAAGATTGTGA
>NZ_JBHTKK010000024.1:0-65873 GCF_042675985.1 Oceanobacillus locisalsi | reverse complement strand
TGTGGCAATCGAATCGACAGGGACATGAACGCTAGTATCAACCTTTCAAGATTAGCCGTATAGTCACGAACAAGACACGGCTAATATGTACCGTGAGTTACACGGGAATTAACGCCCTCGGAGTGTTGCAGCAAACGAGAGTAGTATCTGAGACAGATACAAAATCGGACACGGAGAACAGGGAAGAAAACAAAAAATCTCTTTTACAGGTTTTTATAAGTTTTTCGTAACGGTTCGTATGGACTTAAGTCAACTGGAAAAAGAGTTAGGTATTACTTTTCAGCAAAAAAATTTATTAAAAGAAGCATTTACGCATTCTTCGTATGTGAATGAATATAAGAAAATGAAGTTACATGATAATGAGCGGTTGGAATTCTTGGGAGATGCTGTACTGGAATTGGCTGTTTCGCAATATTTGTACAGAAATAATCAGGAAATGCCCGAGGGAGAAATGACCAAATTACGTGCAGCTATCGTATGTGAAGCTTCTTTAACCGTCTTTGCCAAGCAATTTGATTTTGGGCAGTATCTTCTGCTGGGCAAAGGAGAAGAGCAGACAGGCGGGAGACAGAGACCAGCCATTTTAGCAGATGCATTTGAGGCATTTTTAGGGGCACTTTATTTAGATCAGGGCTTTGATGCTGTGCTGCACTTTTTAAACACACGTATTTTCCCTGCATTAACCGTAGATGCTACAGCAAGCGTAATGGATTATAAAAGTCATCTTCAGGAAATTGTCCAGAAGCAAAAGGATAGAAAAATTGAATATCAAATTATCGATGAGCAAGGTCCTTCGCATCACAAAGAATTTATTGCTCAAGTTGTGATTCAGGGAGAACCGGCAGGAAAAGGAAATGGAAGAACAAAAAAAGAAGCTGAACAAAAAGCGGCTAAGGCAGCACTGGAGAAAAAACTTCCGGAATAAAAAGTGTTGCGCATAAAAAACGTTACGCAAGAATCGTTGGTTGCCTGTTCTTGCGTAACGTTTTTTGTTTTATTTACGAATGGCTGCCAGTTCATTAATAAAGGCTTGTGTTTCTGAGGCGCTTAAACGGCCTTTACTGATGACCATGTCATACATCCATTTTAATTCATCATATTTTTCGAGGTCATAATCCTCTGCGTCCATAATTGAACGGTTAACGACTTGCAATTTTTCTGCTAGCTCCTGAAGCATGTACTCCATATTTGCAACGCTTGGCTGATCTAACTGCATCTTATCCCCCTTATCCTTAATTCGACATTTTCATGTACATGGAAAAGTATAAAATAGCAATGATGTGTATTTTAACTGAAGCATGTACAGTAACTGAATGTATCATGTTATAGGTGTTTATTATAGCATAAGTTTTAGCAATCGTTAATGGTCCATTTCTGAATTAATACCGTGCTGCACATAGGCTAAAGCATCATAATATGATAAAATGTATTAGCTAAACGATTCTAGCAGCGATCATATAAAAAATAAAATTTATAACTTTATATATTGAATGAATAGATATGTTTTTTGTGCTTGAAAAATGAAGGTAAAATATTGATTTCATCTTATATATTCAACTTTTGTACTTTAAAAAGTAACTTCCTTACCATACATCTGTTGACAAAAATTAGAAGGTAGAGTGTAAAGCAACCGCTGCGGCGGACCGTTTTGCTTTCCTAGGGGCACGCTCTTCAGCTAACTTTTGCCAAGAAGATCGCTTGGCAAAAGTGGATCTTCAGAGGGTGCTGATCCCTCAGGAGTCAAAACGGTCCGCCTTCGCTAGTGGGAACTTCTGTACATGAAGTAGCTGAACAAATAAAAGTAGATCAAACAGAACACATTTTTTGTGGTGTATGGAAAAAATGTTCAGCAAGCATCCCTTTCTGTGCATGAAAGCTATTTTCGATATGATCCATACTGTCATGAGTTGAATTACTAAACCAACCATTTGAAACACCAAAATGATGGTTTATTTAGGCTGAAAAGCGATTATTTCATCTCACTTCATCAGGATGTTATTTCTTCCAAGAGTTGTAGCGTTTTATTAGAGCGCAGGCCAACCACGTAGACTCCTAAGTGGTTTGCAAGCTAAAACCGTGACTCCTGTCACAACGCCTGCACTTGCACGTCCTGGGGCTGCGCTTACTCGCCCCATCGAAAACATTTGTGCATCGCAGGGCGAGCTGGAGATCCACTTGAAAAGCGGTTTTCTTTTCAAGTTAGCTGAAGCCGTCCCCATGGAAAGCGGAGTGGTTGGCCGGAGCGGAAGCTATACACCATTTCCTGATTAAAAAAAGAATGATTGAAATCAAAGCAAGCAGATAATAGAGGTCGTGTTCACCTTGAAACTGTAAGGTTTATATGCCTGTTTTTAGGTGTGAAAGTTGAATTATATATAATAACTATAAAAAGTAAGATTGATTTTTAGGAGAATGATTATGCATTTAAAGCGATTGGAAAGTGTTGGATTTAAATCCTTTGCGGAACGGATTAACGTTGATTTTGTACCTGGTGTAACAGCCGTAGTAGGTCCCAATGGCAGCGGGAAAAGTAATATTACGGACGCGGTTCGCTGGGTTTTGGGGGAACAATCAATGAAATCTCTCCGCGGTTCAAAAATGGAAGATATTATATTCCAGGGCAGTGATTCGAGATCTCCTTTAAATGTCGCGGAAGTTACACTCGTATTAGATAATAAAGACCAGCGTGTTCCCTTAGATTATGAAGAAGTCAGTGTAACGAGAAGAGTTTACCGGTCCGGAGAAAGTGAATTTTATATTAATCAACAGGTCTGCCGGCTCAAAGATATTGTAGACCTGTTTATTGATTCCGGACTGGGAAGAGAAGCATTCTCTATTATCAGTCAAGGACGGGTAGAAGAGATACTGAGTTCAAAGGCGGAAGAACGCCGTGTAATTTTTGAAGAAGCTGCAGGCGTTTTAAAATATAAACAGCGTAAGAAAAAAGCAGAGTATAAACTTGCGGAAACGCAGGAGAATCTAAATCGTGTCGAGGATATTGTTTATGAAATTGAACAGCAATTGAGCCCCTTAGAAGAACAATCTAAAAAAGCAAAACAATATCAGAATTTACAAGCTGAACTTCAAGAAAAAGAGATTTCTGTGCTGATCACGGAAATGGAGCAGATACATCAGGAATGGCAACAGGTATTAGCCTATTTAGCTGATAATGAAAAAAAACAAAAGGAACAATCAGAAGCTATCCATCTGATTGAAACAGACTTGGCGAAAGAAAAAGAAAACATGCAGCAATACGAAGCAGAAATTGAACAATTGCAGGCCGGACTATTGGAAGTAACAGAACGCCTGGAGAAATATGAAGGCAAGAAGCAATTATTTGATGAGCGCTCCAAGCATGCGGATGAAAATAAAGAAAAACTTGTGCAGCAATTAGAGCGGGTAACTTCTAATGTCCATGTACTGGAACAGCAAAAAGCGGATGAGCAGGAAAAGTTAACACGTTTAGAGAAAGAGAAAGCTGATACATTGGCCAGAAAGAAAGACATCGAGAAAAAATTAGCGACGCGTCCGGAAGATGTAGCAAATCGCATAGAGGATTTAAAAGCAGAATACATCGAGTTATTGAATCAGCAGGCTGCCTTTCGGAATGAAAAACAATCTGTGGACCGGCAGCAAGAACAAATAGAAGCTAAAAATAACTCGCAGTCTATGAAATTTAAGGACATGCTTGCGGATAGAAAAGAGTTGCAAGCTAAACAGAAAGCTTCCGGAGAACGATTAGAGAAACATAAGAACCATTTAGAAGAAAAGAATGAGCAATTAAAAACGTTAAAACAGGAAATGCAAACGGAGCGGACCAAATACGAAGAAGCTCAATCGAAACTGTATCAAGGCTATCAATATATTGAAAAAGTAAAATCAAAGAAAGAAATGCTGGAAGAAATGAAAGAAGACTTTCAAGGATTCTTTCAGGGTGTCCGTCAAATTTTACGAGCAAGGGAAGAAGGAAAGTTATCGGGGATAGAAGGAGCCGTTATTGAGTTAATGGATGTTCCGAAAGACTATATTACAGCAATCGAAACAGTGCTTGGCGGACAGGCGCAGAATATTGTTGTGGAAACCGACCAAACAGCCAGAGAGGCAATTAACTGGCTGAAAAAGACAAATAGCGGACGGGCAACTTTTCTGCCGCTGCAGTCCATTCAGCCGCGCTTTTTAGCAAGGGACGGACAGCAGCAGATAAGTGATTATCCCGGCTTTGTGGGAGTAGCATCTGATTTGGTGCAGCCGAAAGCAAAAAAATATGAAAAAGCAGTACAGCATATCATGGGGAATGTTGTGATTGCGAAGACGTTGCGGGATGCGAATGATATTGCGATAAAACTGCAGCGGAGATACCGGATTGTTACACTGGACGGAGATATGGTACACCCTGGCGGTTCTATGTCGGGAGGAGCGCAGAAAAAGCAAAATCAATCCTTATTCACTCGTGAGAAGGATTTGCAGGAGCTGCAGGCGCGCTTAGAAGAATACCAGCAAAAAACAGAGCAGTTTGAGAAAGGTGTACAGAAAAAGAAAGATTACCTGCGTGAATTGGATGAAAAAATAAGCTCAACGGAACAAGAGACCCAACGTATACAAACTGATGTTCAGGAAAGTCAGGCTGAATTCCAATCTTTCCAGGCTAAATTAACATCTGTTAATGACAATTTAGCTATCTATGATATGGATAAAAAGCAGAATGAACAAAGCCATACAGAATTAACAGACCGGAGTGAAGTGTTAGAAAAAGAATTAGAGAACATTCATCTCAAGCTGCAAACGACCCAAAAAGAAATAGATGATTTAACAGAAGAGGAAGCAAAATTAAAAGAATCCAGAGAAAAATTGCAGGACACGCTTAATGAAGTGAAAGTAGCCTTGGCAGAACGGGAAGAACGTTATAAAAATCAACAAGCAAATACAAAAGCGTTAGAAACACAACTGGAACGGGCACTTCAGGAAAAGAAGGAAGCAGAAGAAGAGCTGGAGACAATAGCGGCTATCAACAACCAGGAAGAAACAGAAGAAGAAATGGAAGAAAATATAGCCCAAGCCAAAAATTCCAAAAAGGAAATAACAGAAAGCATCGAAAAACTGCGTGAAAAGAGAAAATCTGGTTCAGAACAACAACAGGCTTTAGAAGAGAAACTGAAAAAAGCCCAAGAACAATACCAGACAACGAATGAGCAGTATCAAAAACAGGAGGTGAAATCCAACCGTTTGGATGTCGAGCTTGACAGTCATCTGCAGCAGCTTGAAAAAGAATATATGATGACGTATGAGATGGCCAAGCGTGATTATTCCAAAGTTGAAAACACAGAAGAAGCGAAAGCAGTGGTCACCCGCCTGAAAAATCAAATCAACCAATTAGGAACAATTAATTTAGGGGCAATTGAAGAATACGAGCGAATTTCGGAAAGATACCAGTTTTTAAAAGAACAAAGGGACGACCTTGTGGAAGGCAAGCGAACGCTATATACTGTTATTGAAGAGATGGATACGGAAATGAAAGAAAGATTTGATACGACTTTCTCAAAAATAAAGGAAGAGTTTTCGCATGTGTTTCAGCACTTGTTCGGCGGCGGACATGCTGAATTAAAATTAACCGAACCCGACAATTTATTGGAAACAGGTGTCGATATTATCGCGCAGCCGCCCGGTAAAAAACTGCAGCATTTAAGCCTTTTATCAGGCGGGGAACGGGCTTTAACAGCTATTGCTCTTCTCTTCTCTATTTTACGTGTCCGTCCAGTTCCTTTTTGTATACTGGATGAGGTAGAAGCAGCTCTGGATGAAGCGAATGTTGTCCGTTTCGCGAAGTATGTGAAGCAATTCAGCAAAGATACGCAATTTATCGTTATCACACATCGCAAAGGAACGATGGAAGAAGCAGATGTACTTTATGGCGTGACGATGCAGGAATCAGGCGTATCAAGACTCGTTTCTGTCCGGTTGGAAGATACCAAAGAATTGATGCAATCGTAGGAGGATATCATGATGGGTTTTATGGATAAATTGAAACAACGGTTTAAGCAAAACGAAGAAACACAGGAAGTTTCCGAAAAATACCAGGAAGGAATGAAAAAAACGAGAAATTCCTTTTCCGGGAAATTAAATGATTTAATCGCTCGTTATCGCAAGGTGGACGAGGATTTCTTTGAAGAGCTGGAAGAAGTTCTTATTACAGCGGATGTCGGTGTTTCGACGGTAATGGATTTGGTTGAAGAACTAAAAATGGAAGTGAAACGCCAAAAGATTAAAGATACCTCAGAAATAAAAGATGTTATATCGGAAAAGCTCGTAGAAATCTATTACGGAGAAGAAGATTCGTCTATTCAGCATGTGCAGGTAGATGGAGAAGGATTACAGGTTATTCTTGTTGTCGGCGTGAATGGCGTCGGAAAAACAACAAGCATCGGCAAGCTTGCTCACCAATTAAAAGCAGACGGCAAGAATGTCATTATGGCAGCCGGAGATACGTTCCGTGCCGGCGCAATTGAACAATTGGATATTTGGGGAGAGCGTGCCGGCGTTCCGGTCATTAAGCATAATGAAGGAAGCGATCCTGCCGCAGTCATTTATGATGGAATCAGGGCTGCCAAATCACGGGGATCCGATGTTTTAATTTGTGACACTGCCGGAAGACTGCAAAATAAAGTGAACCTGATGAACGAACTGGCGAAGGTAAAACGCGTTATTGAACGTGAAATTCCCGGTGCTCCTCAGGAAGTTCTGCTCGTGTTGGATGCAACCACTGGCCAAAATGCGTTGACACAAGCACGTACTTTTTCAGAAGCAACAAATGTAACTGGCATTATACTGACCAAATTGGACGGAACAGCAAAAGGCGGTATTGTACTGGCTATCCGCAATGAATTACAGATTCCGGTAAAATATGTCGGATTAGGCGAAAAAATAGATGATCTGCAGCATTTTGAAGCAGATGCATTTGTATATGGTTTATTTGCGGATCTGGGAATGAATGAGGAAGAGAAGGAAGCAGAATAAGCTAAACTAAAACCAGCTTTTGTGCTGCTTGACAACTTCTGATTTGATTGGATATGATATTGTAAAGGAAAATCACTTAACAAGAGGTGTGCCCGTTGTTGGAAAAAACGAACCGAATCAATTATTTATTTGATTTTTATCAAACACTGTTAACACCGAAACAGCGCAGCTATATGGAAATGTATTACGTGGAAGACTATTCTTTGGGCGAAATTTCAGAGCTGTTGGAGGTTTCCAGACAGGCTGTGTATGATAATATTAGAAGAACGGAAAAAATGTTGGAGTCTTATGAGGCGAAGCTGCATCTTTTTTCGAGATTTGAAAAAAGAACCGAAATTATTGAAAAGCTTTCGGAAACAGTAAAAGATCCGGAGGCAAAGAAATATGTACAACAATTACAAGATATAGATTAGGGGGATACCTTCTATGGCATTTGAAGGATTGGCGGAGCGTCTCCAAGGTACGATAAAGAAAATTACCGGCAAAGGCAAGGTCTCCGAGCAAGATGTGAAAGAGATGACAAGAGAAGTTCGTCTGGCACTCCTGGAAGCAGACGTAAACTTCAAAGTAGTAAAACAGCTAATCGCCCGGATCAAGGAAAGAGCGGTCGGGCAGGAAGTAATGGAAAGTTTAACGCCCGGACAGCAGGTTATCAAAGTGGTAAAAGAAGAGTTAACCAGCTTAATGGGCGGCGAGCAAAGCAAGGTTGCAGTAGCAGATCGGTCTCCGACGGTTATTATGATGGTTGGTTTACAAGGTGCAGGTAAAACAACAACAACTGGAAAACTGGCAAACCATCTGCGTAAAAATCATAACCGGAATCCCCTGTTAGTTGCATGTGACGTCTATCGGCCGGCGGCAGTAGATCAATTGGAAACATTGGGAACACAGCTGGATATGCCTGTTTTCTCATCAGGAACAGAAGCAAATCCGGTTGATATTGCCAATGAGGCGATTGCTCAGGCAAAAGAAAATCATAATGATTATGTCATTATTGATACGGCAGGACGTCTCCATGTGGATGAAAATCTGATGGAAGAATTACAGCATATCAAAGCGGATGTAAAACCGGATGAAATTTTCTTAGTGGTCGATTCCATGACAGGTCAGGATGCAGTTAATGTTGCAGAAAGCTTTAATGACCAGCTGGATATTACCGGCGTAGTTCTGACGAAATTAGACGGAGATACCCGCGGCGGTGCGGCGCTTTCAATCAAAGCAGTAACAGATAAGCCGATTAAATTTGCCGGAATGGGCGAAAAACTGGATCAGCTGGAGGCTTTCCATCCGGAACGCATGGCTTCCAGAATTCTTGGCATGGGGGATGTGCTTTCCCTTATTGAAAAAGCGCAGACCAATGTGGATGAAAAACAGGCAAAAGAATTAGAGGATAAAATGCGTTCGGCATCCTTTACATTTGATGATTTTCTGGAACAAATGGGACAGGTGCGTCAAATGGGGCCTTTAGATGATTTAATGTCCATGATTCCGGGGGCTAACAAGATGAAAGGCTTGAAAAATGCGCAGTTAGATGAAAGTCAATTGACAGAAGTAGAAGCGATTATTCAATCGATGACAAAAGAAGAACGCCAGGAACCGAGCGTCATCAACGGAAGCAGAAGAAAACGTATTGCAAAAGGATCCGGAACTTCTGTTGCAGCAGTAAACCGCTTGTTAAAACAGTTCTCCGAGATGAAAAAAATGATGAAGCAGATGACCAACACGCAAAAAGGCAAGAAAGGAAAAGGCGGCGGCATGAAATTTCCTTTCATGTAAGGAAGTTTAAAAAGCAATGTTGTCAGTTTAATATATTTTATAAAAATTATATTTGATACAGGTAGATAGTCATGAAACTATCTCGCGAAATGTTTTTCCGTAGCGTTCGGCTTAATCTGACAACATTGGTTCAAAAAGTCCGTTAAAATAATGTGAATGGCGGTAAAGAACTTATTTCGCTTTGAACACGTATCTTCGTGTTGATTTTCACGTCTTTTTATAATAAAATATACTTGTAATGGAAAAATACTTTACAGACTAAAAACTATCTGTTAGAATCAATTCTTGTGATAAGATATTTATTGGAGGTGCAAAACATGGCAGTAAAAATTCGTTTAAAACGTATGGGTGCAAAAAGAAATCCATTTTATCGTATTGTAGTAGCTGACTCTCGTTCTCCACGTGATGGTCGCTTTATCGAACAGATCGGAACGTACAATCCTGTAGCGAATCCGGTTGAATTTAAAATAGATGAAGAAAAAGCACTTGATTGGATGACAAAAGGCGCAAAGCCAAGTGACACAGTACGTAACCTGTTTTCTAAACAAGGCATCATGAAGAATTTCCACGAACAAAAAAATTCAAAATAAGTAGTGTGATATCATGAAAGCCCTGATTAAATCGATTGTTACCTCATTAGTAGATTATCCGGACGATATTGTTATTAAGGAAACCGAAGAAGATTCGAAGGTTACCTATCATTTAACCGTTCATCCGGATGATGTCGGAAAAGTAATCGGCAAAAATGGACGAGTTGCAAAAGCAATCCGTACAGTTGTCTATGCAGCCAATACTGGTGGTAATAAACGCATTTTTTTAGATATTATGTAAGATTCTTATCCGAGCAGCATCATGCATGCTGTTTGGATAACTTGGTAAAGGGAAAGCTGATCCTGTTTTTTTAGGGTTCAACTTTCCCTTTTTACACATTTTCGAATCTATCGGGCAGGAGCTGAATTTCATTGCAATTAATCAAAAAAGTTCCCATTAAGCTGGTCGTAACGGAAGAAAGCAAAGAAAAGATCCGCCAAAATTTCATCAATCATAAATTACGTCTTGAACAAGAGTGTCAACAACTCCAATTTGAAATAAGAAAATTAAAGAACAAAAACGCCAATACTCGTTCGGATATGGAATCGCGGTTTAACCAGGAAATTAAAAATCGCCAGGAAAAAATAAAGCTGCTGGATTTTAAAATCGAACAGCTGGATGAATTGGAAATGGGAAGTGAAATCGTGGAAAAAGAGGTTGAAGCTCTTGTTGAAGTCGAAGTCGGCTCGGATTGGGACCATATTATGAAGGAGCAGGCTATCGTAATTAAAGATGATAAAGTTATTCGAATTGACGAATGATATAGAATAGGTGGGAAAACGAAAACATGGATACAGAGAAATTAAAAATCGGAAAAATTGTTAATACACATGGCGTTCGCGGTGAAGTGAAACTTTTGCGTATTACCGATTTTGAAGAGCGATTCATTCCCGGCAACGAAGTAATTATCGTGTCAGATGATGGAGATATTCCATTAACCATTGCGTCACACCGCATTCATAAAGGTTTTGACTTGCTTACATTTGAAGGATATACAAATTTGAATGAAGTGGAAAAGTGGAAGGGTCTGCATTTGTATATTGATAAAAAACAGGCAGCAGAATTGGAAGAACATGCCTATTATTACCATGAAATTATCGGCTGCAAGGTGGAAACAACGGAGGGAGAAACGTTAGGCAGCGTGAAGGAAATCCTGTCTCCCGGTGCCAATGATGTGTGGGTTGTACAAAGACCGGGGCAGAAAGATTTATTGCTCCCATATATTGAAGATGTCGTAAAAAAAGTGGATGTGACATCCGGCGTTATTTCCGTGGAACTGATGGAAGGGTTGTTAGATTAGATGCATATTGATATTTTGACATTGTTCCCGGACATGTTTCATGGTGTTTTGGAAAATTCTATTTTAAAAAAAGCGGCAGATAAGAAGAGGTTTACCTATCAGCTCGTTGATTTTCGCGACTATTCGGCGAATAAGCATCACAAGGTGGATGATTATCCGTATGGTGGAGGAGCGGGAATGGTATTGACGCCGCAGCCGGTATTTGATGCTGTCGAGGCTGTGAAAAAAGAGCATGTCTCCTCTTGCCCCCGTATTGTGTTAATGTGTCCTCAAGGCGAGCCATACACACAAAAAAAGGCGGAAGAACTGGCAGAAGAAGAACATCTAATTTTTATCTGCGGACATTATGAAGGCTATGATGAACGTATTCGTGAATATTTAGTAACGGACGAGATATCGATAGGCGATTATGTTTTAACAGGGGGAGAACTGGGTGCAATGGTAGTTGCAGACAGTGTGGTCCGGTTATTGCCGGAAGCTTTGGGAAATGAAGCATCAGCAAAAGAAGATTCTTTCTCTACCGGCTTACTAGAACATCCGCATTATACGCGTCCTGCTGATTTTCGGGGACTTCCAGTTCCGGATGTTTTGTTATCAGGAAATCATGCGAATATTGAAGCTTGGCGAAGAAAGGAATCTTTAAAAAGAACCGCTCAAAGACGCCCTGATCTGTTAGAAAATCAAGAGTTCCATGAGGCAGATAAAAAAATACTTCAGGAAATAAAAAATAACGAAAAGTAGTTGTGCTTCACGGAAGAATATGCTATATTATTAATTGTGCTTATGTGCGTATAAGTATGTAAAACGATGTTCCGCTGTTCGAATGAGGGCATGAGCATTAGTTTGGAAGGAGTGAAAATCATGCAACAAATTATTGCTGACGTAACCAAAGATCAATTGCGTACAGATCATCCTGATTTTCGACCTGGTGATACATTAAAAGTTCACGTTAAGGTTGTAGAGGGTAGTCGTGAACGTATCCAGGTATTTGAAGGTGTTGTAATCAAACGTCAAAACGGCGGTATCAGTGAAACATTTACAGTAAGAAAAATTTCTTACGGTATCGGTGTGGAGCGTACTTTCCCATTACATTCACCAAGAGTTGATAAAATCGAAGTTTCTCGTCGCGGTATCGTACGTCGTGCGAAGCTTTACTATCTTCGTAACCTGCGCGGTAAAGCAGCTCGTATTAAAGAGCGTCGCTAATCGACCGACAGAGAATTTGAAACGAATACAAAAGGGCTACGTCAATGATGGCAGTAGCTCTTTTTCATTGCTTCTGAGAAATTTCCGTTTTCGAGTATGCCGCACTTTAAATTTTTATTGAAGAAGTTGTATATAAAAAAATAATACTTAGAAGTTGTTTATCTAAAGTTTCCTAGCTACAATAATAGGTAGACTGAAGTTATCGGAGGAAGTCAGATGTCAGAGAAAGAACAGAATGAACAAAAAAAGAAAAAAAATGAATGGCTGGACTGGATCAAAGCACTGTTGCTTGCTTTTGGCTTCGTGTTTCTGGTACGGATGTTTTTATTTGCGCCTATCGTTGTAGAAGGACCCTCCATGTTGCCGACCTTGCATGATCGTGATCAAATGATCGTGAATAAGATTAATTATACTATCGGAGAACCGGATCGTTTTGATATCGTTGTGTTTCATGCTCCGGAGCAAAATGACTTTATCAAGCGGGTTGTCGGGCTGCCGGGAGAACATGTAGCAGTAAGAGATGATGTATTATATATAGATGGCGAACCAGTAGAGCAGCCTTTTCTGAGTGACCAGGTCTTTACAAACGATTTTGAATTAGAAGATTTGGAAGAAGGACATGAGGTTGTTCCCGAGGATTCTGTATTTGTATTAGGTGACAACCGGAGTAATTCAACAGACAGTCGGATTATCGGCGTAGTGCCGATGGATGAAGTGGTCGGAGAAGCAAGTCTCGTCTACTGGCCGTTGAATCGTATCCATTTTAGCGAATAAGGAGATCAGGAAGTATTGTACTTACATCATCATCTGAACGAAAGAGATGATATGGGTGAAGTAATGTAAATCGTTATTACGATATACCGAATGATTCGCAAATCGTTGTAGTTCCAGCTAGAATGGGGATTAATGGAGCAATTTGAACTCCCTTGCTCCATAGGAATTCGTAATAATAAATGTTTAGCTAAAGTTGTTATGGATATATACGGAAAGAAAGATGGGATTGTCGAATGATATTACGAAGATGCAGAAAGATTATTATGGCCAATTCCTATAGAAAAAATTGGGGAATAGGAAGTAGATTAAAGTAAAGACTCAGCAAGATGAGTATTAGAATTTCAGGTTATAATTAGTTACCCGAATAAAAGAAATATTACCGTGTTTTTATGTAAAATGCCTCTATCTCTAATCGAGAAACGATTAAATGAGTAGGAGGTGTTTTTTTATGAAAAAATATATCTGCGTAAGATAGCTTCATAGAAGAATGTGATCAGCCTATGTGTTAAAGGAAGGGGTGGATTTCCCCTTCCTTTAACACAGAAGGAAGCAAGCGGAGCACGGTAGGAAATTAATAAATTCACCATTTCAATTGTCCAATTTATTGGCATAGACCACCAAGGGTTACATAGATTTTGATATAGAAAATCAAAGGGTGGACGACCATACTGAACACAGCAACGCTTATACAGATATGAATAGTGAAGCCATGGTGGAAGATGTAGAGAATTTAACGTTAGCTAATCCCGAATCTCATGAGAAATTACTGGATATGGAAATCACTGCGGTAGCTGGGCGTGATTATACAACCGGTACTGTTAAAAGGTACGGGGTGGATGATGAAACATACAAAATTCACGATACGAGTGATGGAGTAGTTTCTGTAGAGAGTCAACATGGAGAATCATTAGAAGCGGTAATCGATGATCGAATTTCTTATGATGTTAAAGGGGAAGGTATAGCTAAGCCAGCACATTCTTTTGAAATTAAAAATGAAGATTATATTCAATTAATACAACAAGTAAATACTAACAACAAAGAGTAGAGGTGGGCTAGTTGTGAAAAAAATAATACTAATATTAATTTGTATATTATTTCTAGCAGCTTGTGGGAATAATACAGATCAAAGTGAAAAAAATATAAATTATAAACTAGGGTTTCCATAAGAAATTTCCTCATCTCTTATGGAGTTCTTGCTTTTTTATTCTACACCAATGTACACAGTTTATTTTAAAGATGAAAATCAGTATATTTTTTCTCAGTTTGATGTTGAAAATAATCCCGAAGAAATTGTTAATTATATAAATACAGAGAAGGAGATAAAAGAATACTTTTCTCCCCTGTCTGATTCAGAAAATACTCAAAGTGCTTTTAAAGATTTAACAGAGGGTTTTGAAGCAGAAATGTTTGAAAAGGAAGAAGATACACTACTGCAGTCACACCCTGAAGTTACTTTGGAAGACAATAATGTTATTACGGTTCGCACGAATGAAGGAGAAAAAACAATTGATTTGGTTGAAGAATTAGCATCATTCAATTTACAGCCAAGTGATGAGCTGGAGATTTCTATTCCTTCTGTAAATAAACAGTCATTTTTCCTCGAAATTAGGAATAGTCAGGCAGAAGGAGCTAACGAATTTATATATGTATATATGAATCAAGATCTCTCCAATTTTACAGCGGTGAGTGGAGATACCAACCATTTTAGTAAAAGCATCGAGAATGGAGAGTTAGACGATTTTAAAGAATTGGTATTTGAAACAGAACTTAACAATCGATAAGCTTTATTAATGGATACAATTCATGTATTTGACAAAGAAAGTAAAAATATACACAGGTTAGATGATGAAGCTATTTTTCCTAGTCAAGATGGTAAATATGTATTTCTTCAAGGCAAAAGTAGTCCGCTTGAAGAAGGCGTACATCATATTCAAAGAACGGAAGATTACCTTGAAGGGAATGAGCAATACGAGTCCGAATTTGAACTACATTATGATGAAATAGCTGATGAATTAGATATTGATTCAGTTGGAATAGAATCAGCAAACATTGTGTACTTTAATGGAGATTACACTGTTCTTCATCTTGAGTTTTCTGCTGCTGTCACTGGATCAGCGGGTTCAACAAATGTGATTATTGATTTTCAGGAAGATAAAGATAATCCAACTTATTATTTGGTAGACTTAGGAATTATTATATGAGAGTCTAAAATAAACTGTTTACATTATCTAATTTTTAATGCGCAAAATTAACACCGCGGTCAATAAAATGCTCTGTAGATTCTTAAAATATTATGTTAAAGTATCGAAAACAATTATAAATAGATTGACAATGGAGATAGAACTGGTACTTCTTATCTCCATTGTTTTTTATTACCATTAGATAATATTTAAAAGTATCTAATTTTTATTCAACTCTAATATTTTTAACTCAATGAAATAGTGTTTTTATTGGTGAAACATGGTATAATTATCCTATACATATTTACAAAAGAACGGGAGTGAAACAGTGAAATTAAAAGTTTGTTTTGCGTTATTTATTGTTTTTATACTTTTGGTTGGCTGTAGTTCAAATGAAGAATATAGTGGTAACGATGTCCCTTCGGATATTTCGGAAGAAAATTATGAGAAGTTTGTAGAAGAATATGAAACATATGAAGAAAGAGTAAGAGAATCTGACGGGGAGTATCTCAGTAGTGATAGCGAAAGAGGTCTTGCCACTGATTTATATGACATAGCATGGGAAAGTAGGAAGAAGGTAGATAACGGAGAAGATGCAATACTTACTACAACGGAAGACGAGTTGCTTGATAATTTTACTACATTGTATGCCCTCAAAGAAAACGAAGATACGGCCTATATGTTTATTAATGACACAAAATACGACGAACCTTCTGAATATGCGATTATCTTAGAGGAAAATATAATCGACACACTTGAACTGGATAAAAACTCCATAACTGCTGAAATGGTAAATGGAGACAATGATTTTGCCGATAATAATGACACTTCAGAAGCAAACGAAGAACTTAACCCGGATTATGAACCAGAGTTTTTTAATCCAACCGAATGGGATAATTGTATAAATAGTCAAGCTTATACAGTAGAAGAATGTATAGATATTGATGAATATTATGCCAGTGAAGAAGGGCAAAGAGAATTACAAGAAGCTGAAAAGCAGCAAGAAGAAGAGTTAGAAGCAGATATTCAAGAAGAAGTTGAACTAGAAGAAAGACATCAGAGAGAAATGGAAAATGAAGAAAAACAACAGCAAATTGATGATATCTATGGATCTCAGGATGATTCAGAAGTAGAGGAAGAGATAACAGAACCCGAATATAATAAAGTAGAAGGTTTGGAATCTACCTTGCAATCCATTTCGGACTTATTATATGAAGTCCAGTCGATTAATAGTGATGCTCTTGCGTTAGAGATTAGCGAGGAGGATGCTGATGAAACAATACGATTATTGTCAGAGGAGACGGAAAGTCTGAGTTCTATAATAGATAATCCAGAGGCAAATAATCATTTAGGGGAAGACGGCATGGAGAATATCGAAAAGATTATTTCAAGCCTAGAAGAAGTAATCGCTAGCGAAGATTTAGTCATAGATGACCCAATGTCTACACAAAACATACAAGCAGCGGAAGCTACAGTTTCAGACGCTATATCTATTATAGGAATAATTTCATATTAATCCGACTTTTCTAATTGTACAAAAAATTATAGCCCCTCACATAGAAACAGTGAAGGGCTATTTTTATGTTTATTTAGAATGTGCCAGCGTTCGATTTTTCCTGTAATTTTTCAATTACCATAGAGGATGGTCTGGATACAACTCCATCTACAGGAGTACCAAGATAACGCTGGAGACTCTTGATTGTGCCAGCCCCCAATAATCCGTCAACAGAAGAGCCAACTTTCTTTTGTAGAGCTTTGACAACTAAGGAACCACTGTTCCATAGGAAATTCCTCCATAGAAAGCCTGAGTAACGGCATTACTATACTGTCCACTAATGACGCCATCTAGGGGAGTTCCTAAAGCACGCTGTAATGCTTCAATAGTTGATTCCCCAGCTTTGCCATCTACTTTTAGATTTGCGCCACTGTATGAAACGCCAGAACCGTTATATGTTCCGCCAACTTTGACTAAATCACTTCGCTCAGTTGTGTAGAATATATTACCATTATCATCTTGCACAAGGTATTGCGGGCTACCATTGACCTCATAAAGATTATCCATCTTCCGCTTAAATCCGTTAGGCTTACCGCCAGCAGGATTTGACCAACGTTGTGCATCATAGTAATTTACAATTAAGAACCTTTGATAATTAATTCTTTACCTTTGTTATTTGTTCCAAACCAATCGACATCGTTTGTATTCCCTTATTCTAGCTTTTATAAGTATTTTCACCCAACTGATAAACGATAATAAGTGAAATGACAGGGAAGTGATCGTGTGTGATAAACATTTTGCCCCCCGACCTGTTTTTCAGGAGAATTTTATTGATATGACAGGTTTGACTCGAAATAAGGAACATTGAAATATACCTGAACAAAATTTAGAAGAATGGAAAGAATGTGTGATTTGGAAGCAGCAAAATTAAATATGAAATAAAAGAGAAAATATGATAAAATAGGATTTACCCTATTGCCTTTCATGTCTTCTCTTTACCCTAGGTGAAAAGGGAATAAGATGAAAAAGAGTAAAGTTTTCATTGAATGATTTTAGAGACAGCTTAGTGCTTAAAGAAACTTATACACTTAAAGTGCGTGTTCAAAAAGCCCGATAAATCGGACTCAGAAGTTCAAGGCGAGGAGATTTTTTCGAACGGAGCGTATGTTTTATAATACGTGAGTATCGAAAAAATCTCGTCAACGCAGAAATTCGCCGTGTCATTTTTATTGGACTTTTTGAACATCCTCTTAAAGGCTTTTCTTCAAATACCCTTCCCAAAGTAAAAAATGGTTTAGCTGATTATTATGTTGAACTATAAACAGAAAAAATGAATTTCTTTTTTACACGCAGGGCATAAGAGCGGCGGTTTTGATGGGACGAGTAAGCGCAATGGTTTTCGATGGGGCGAGTAATTGCAGTCCTAGGCCCAACTTTAGCTCTGTCTGCGCTTTTTGGCTTGTCAATTGCTAAGTCTCCTTTATCGAGGAGATGAGCTCGGGGCCCGCGGAAAGCGTAGTTTTTCCGGAGCGAATGCCAGAAGGCAAAACCTTTACTTCAACTTATAAAGTTACTTTTTATAAGATAAACGATAAAATATGAAATTCAGGGTCTGAAACCCTTGGTATGAAGGGAGTGAAATGAAGCTATGACAATTCAGTGGTTTCCTGGTCACATGGCTAAGGCCAAGAGAGAGGTGCAGGAGCAATTAAAGCTTGTTGATTTTGTGATTGAATTAGTTGATGCAAGAGTGCCTTACTCTTCCCAAAATCCGATGCTGCAGGAAGTTTTGGAGCAAAAGCCGAAGCTTGTGCTGATGATGAAAAAAGATTTGGCTGATCCTGCATACACAGCTGCATGGATAGAAGACTACCGGAAAAAAGGTGTACAGGCAGCTGCGGTGGATGTGAATCAAAAAAGTGATATACAGCAAATTGTCCAGCTTGCGAAGGCGATGGGACAAGAAAAAATGGATAAACTCCAAAAAAAGGGAATTAACCCTAGACCTGCACGAGCAATGATTGTTGGTATTCCAAATGTAGGCAAGTCAACACTAATTAACCGGCTTGCCAGCAAGAAAGTTGCGAAAACGGGCGACCGCCCCGGAATTACCAAACAGCAACTATGGATTAAGGTAAAGAAAGATTTTGAATTGCTGGATACCCCGGGTATTTTATGGCCGAAATTTGAAGAAGAGATTGTAGGATATCGGCTGGCTGCAATTGGAACAATAAAAGACCAAATTCTTCCCCTTCAAGATATCACTGCCTTTGTTATCCGCTTTTTATTTGAAGAATACCCGGATCGTTTACCGGAACGTTATCATATAGAAGATAGTTCGGATATGGTAGAACTTTTTGAGGGTATAGGGCGAAAAAGAGGCGCATTAGAAAGCGGCGGCCATGTGAATTTTGACAAAGTCTCCGATATTGTTCTTCAGGATTTACGTACCGGAAAGTTAGGCAAATTCACATTGGAACAACCGTAAAGGAAAACATTGCATCGCGGGGTTCGTTATCCTGCGATAACATGTATGATTAGTCTGCAAGGGATACTTCTTTGTGGGCTATTTTCATATGAAAAAAGATTATTTAACATATCAAGAGAAATGACGATAATATAAGAAAGCAGGATGAATCATGAAAAAACAATCCATCGCAGAAATTAAGCAATTATTAAATGAAAACAATCTGACAGAGGAAGAATGGGAGGTGCTCATCCAAGATGAAAGGAAAGGGGTACAGACTCTGATCCAATCCTATCATCGTAAGCAAGAGCGTGAAAACCAATTAATCCAGCAATTTGAAAGTATGCAGCAGTATGAGAAAAAAGCATATGCGGGCGGCGCAGAATGGATTGCCGGTGTGGACGAAGTAGGGAGAGGACCGCTTGCAGGACCGGTTGTTGCAGCAGCTGTAATCCTGCCGGAAGACTTTCGCTTAATCGGTTTAAATGATTCTAAAAAACTGAAAGAAAACGTAAGAGAAGAATATAGTACATATATCATGGAGCATGCGCTCAGCTACCACATATCTTTTATAGATAACCAGTCTATTGATGCCATGAATATCTATGAAGCAACTAAAAAGGCAATGTATGAAGCGTTAGCCGGATTACACCCTTCTCCGGATCATGTATTAGTAGATGCCGTTCATCTACCGGGAATAAAAAGTTCCCAAGAAGCAATTATCAAAGGAGATGCATCCAGCGTCAGTATTGCAGCCGCCAGTGTTTTAGCAAAAGTAGCTCGTGACCAGTTTATGAAAGAATTGCATCAAACCTATCCGGTTTACCAATTTGATAAAAATATGGGATATGGAACGAAAGCGCATGTGGACGGTCTGCATCAATTCGGAGTGACGCCTTACCATCGAACGACCTTTGCTCCAATAAAAACACTATTAAGAGGATAATGAAAAAGAGGGGAAACTATGAGGATTCAAGGTAACGTAACAACGGGGACATTATCCCGATCATCCAAAGCCGGTTTGCTGCAAAACTTGAAAACAGGTGATGTTTTACAAGGAACGGTCAAGCAGCTTTTTCCAAACCATCGGGCAGCTATTCAAATGCAAGGTCAGCAGCTGGTTGCCCAACTGGAAGCCTCTCTTTCCGTTGGCGGCAAATACTTTTTTCAGGTGGATTCCATAGAAGGAAATACGCCGGAGTTGAAAGTAATAACTGAAGAACAGCAGAGTGGACAGCAAATAACGCGTCAGCTTTTGCAGCAGCTTGGAATAAAAGAAAGTAAATTATCTGTCCGTCTGATTAAGGCGCTTGTCAGAGAGCAGGTCCCCATACAGAAAAATGAGTTGCTGCAGGCACTTCAATATATCCAGGAAAATAAAATTTCCCCGCAACAAGCCCAGCCTGCCCTTATGCAGCTGATGAAAATGCGTATTCCTGTAACACACGCTTCGTTTCAAGCAGTGCAAGCGATACAAAATGACAGTATCAGTGACAGTTTAGCGTCATTGGAGCGGTCCCTTCCCTCTGGGCAATATCCGATGCTTCAAGCTGAATTAGAACATGTTCTAAGAGGATTTCCATCTGAACAAAGTGCGGTTCGCGCTGTCTTCACTGCAGATGCTCAAGCAGCTAAACCTGTTTTATTTCCATTTCTTCAAGAGCTTGGTCTCGTTTCAAAAGTATTGAATAAACAGGGCTGGTTGAATATGTTACAGCAATGGAGTCCATCTGCCTCACAGGATTTATCCAGTCAAACAGCGTTCGCGCTCCCTTTTACTTCCAGTTTTGAAGGAGCTAAGGAACAACTCCAGTCTATTCTGGGGAATCAAAAACAATTGATAACAGAAGCTAAAGTATTACAGGAAGCATTGATTCAAGGAAATAACACAGCAGCCCAGTCTAAGGAGAATTTAACCATGGTGTTTCCACGGTATTTTGCCAAACAAGCACCGGTAACTCCTGAAATGGAAGCCGTTGTCCGTCCTTTGCTGGAAGCTTTAATAGAACCGAAAAATTATCAGGCGTTGGAGCGATTGATGCATATTTGGACGGCTTCCAATGAGAGCAGTATCCATCATCCCAAGGAACAATTTTTACAGCGAATGCTGTGGACCCTTCGTGATGCAGGTTTAAATGCGGAAAACGCTTTAAAATCGGATGCCCCTCATACAACACAATTCAAACACTTATTATTGGAAATGCTTCAGAATAATGGAGGCGGACCAGGCAGAGAAAACGCACAACAGCTCGTACATTTGTTGAATGGCATGCAAATAAATAACCTGCATGACAACAGTTATGTTATGCAGGCTAATATACAGATACCTAGTCAAAAGTTTGGGTTGTCCAAGGATATCGATTTGCATTTTGAAGGAAAGAAGACGGCGGATGGAAATATTGATCCGGAGTATTGCCGTATTATTTTTGATTTAGAGCTGCACAAAATGAAAGAGACTATTGTAGATTTGCATGTTCACAAGAATGCGCTCGCTATCACGATTTATAATGATCAGGATACGACACCGATTTTAGTAGATAAACTTCGTCCTGATTTACAAGAAGCATTGGACAAAATGAATTATCAGGTAACATCAGTTATTTGCAAGCCTTATACAGAAGGGGAAAAGCAGCATCAGGCAGGAAACATTGATGACGGACAAGCTGTCCAGAGGAAGGTGGACTTTCGCATATGAATGAGAAAAGAAGAAAAGCAGTGGCCTTAAGTTATGAGCAGCGTATGGATGAAGCACCGAGAGTGGCTGCTTCGGGAAAAGGCTTTTTAGCTGAAGAAATCATCGAACGGGCGGAAGAGCATCATATACCGATAGTAGACGACCCGTCCTTAGTAGAAGTACTGGCACAATTAAACATCAATGAACAGATTCCGGAAGAACTCTTTCAAGTTGTTTCCGAAGTATTTGCTTTCATCTATCAAGCAGATAAACAAACTTAAAAGGAAATAATATTGAATTTATGTTTCCTATTTCTTGTTTATTTTCTCTATTTTTAATACAATAGTATTGCATTGATTTTGATAGGAGGATGGAAGATGAACATTCATGAGTACCAAGGTAAACAAGTTCTACGAGAATTTGGTGTAAACGTTCCCGAAGGCCATGTAGCTTATTCCGTTGACGAAGCTGTAGAAGCAGCAGAGAAGCTCGGGTCGTCTGTAACCGTTGTCAAAGCGCAAATTCATGCAGGCGGGCGCGGAAAAGCCGGTGGTGTAAAGGTTGCAAAGAGCCTGGAGGAAGTTCGTACATACGCGGATGAAATTTTAGGAAAGACCCTTGTAACACATCAAAATGGTCCTGACGGCACAGAAGTAAAACGTTTACTTATTGAAGAAGGCTGTGATATTCAGAGCGAATATTACGTAGGGGTAGTTCTGGACCGCGCTACATCAAAAGTAGTAATGATGGCGTCTGAAGAAGGCGGCACAGAAATCGAAGAAGTGGCTGAAGCAACACCTGAAAAAATCTTTAAAGAAGTGATTGACCCGGTTGTCGGTCTATCACCTTATCAAGCTAGAAGACTTGCTTTTAATATTAATATTCCGGATGAATTGCTTGGGAAAGCAGTTAAATTTATGACAGCACTTTATGACGCTTTTGTTGCGAAAGATTGCTCTATTGCAGAGATCAACCCGCTTGTAACAACTGGTGATAATCAAGTGCTGGCACTGGACGCAAAATTAAACTTTGATGATAATGCCTTATATCGTCAAACGGATATCGCTGATCTGCGTGATTTGGGCGAAGAAGATGACAAAGAAATTCAAGCTTCTAAATATGATTTAAGCTATGTTTCCTTAGATGGAAATATCGGATGTATGGTGAATGGCGCCGGCCTGGCGATGTCTACCATGGACATTATAAAACATTACGGCGGCGATCCGGCTAACTTCCTTGACGTAGGAGGCGGTGCTACAACCGAGAAAGTAACAGAAGCATTTAAAATTATTCTTTCCGATGAACATGTAAAAGGTATTTTTGTAAACATTTTCGGCGGAATTATGAAGTGTGATGTCATTGCTGAAGGTGTTGTGGAAGCAACACATCAAATGGGACTGACGATTCCGCTTGTTGTGCGCTTAGAAGGCACAAATGTAGAGCGAGGAAAAGAAATTTTAGATGAATCCGGTCTGAACATTACTTCTGCATCCTCTATGGCAGATGGAGCAGAAAAAATTGTTGCTGCCGTAAAATAAAGTATAGTAGTTACCGTGTATTGACTTACAAATAGGAAAGGACGGACTTAGAATGAGTGTTTATGTAAATAAAGATACAAAAGTAATAGTCCAAGGAATAACAGGTGGAACAGCACGTTTCCATACAAGACAAATGCTGGACTATGGTACGCAAATCGTTGGTGGTGTGACACCGAAAAAAGCGGGAACTGAAGTAGAAGGTGTTCCTGTATTTAACACAGTGGAAGACGCTGTGAAAGCTACTGGAGCAACGGCATCGGTTATTTATGTACCAGCTCCTTTTGCTGCTGATGCAATTTTAGAAGCAACAGATGCTGAGCTTGATTTAGTCATTTGTATTACAGAACATATTCCGGTTATGGATATGGTGAAAGTAAAACGGTATATGGAAGGCAAGAAAACTCGTCTTGTCGGCCCGAACTGCCCGGGTGTCATTACAGCAGATGAAACAAAAATTGGCATTATGCCTGGATATATCCATAAAAAAGGACATATCGGTGTTGTTTCCCGTTCTGGTACGTTAACTTATGAAGCAGTTCACCAATTATCAGAAGCCGGCTATGGACAGACGACAGCTGTTGGTATTGGCGGCGACCCTGTTAATGGAACAAACTTTATTGATGTACTGGAAGCATTTAACAATGATCCGGAAACAGAAGCGGTAATCATGATTGGTGAAATCGGCGGTACTGCGGAAGAAGAAGCTGCTGAGTGGGTGAAAGCCAACATGACAAAACCTGTTGTCGGATTTATCGGCGGAGCAACGGCACCTCCAGGAAAACGTATGGGGCACGCAGGTGCGATTATCTCCGGAGGAAAAGGTACAGCAGAAGAAAAAATCCGTATTATGGAATCTTGCGGTATTAAAGTAGCTTCTACGCCTGCTGTGATGGGAGAAACAATGATCGAAGCATTGACAGAAAAAGGCTTGCAGGAAAAATGTAAAACACACTAAAACTGTAAAGATCATTTAAAAAGAAGAAGCCGGGCATGGAATGCTGCTTCTATCTGATAATGGATAGAAGCAGCAGGATGTCCAGGCTTCTCCTTTTAATAGGAAGGAGAATGGTCAGCGTTGAACTATCACTTTAATCGGTTAGACTTTATTCATCTCTGTCGCTGCCGTTATGCAACACGACCTTTTATCCGCAAATGGCTGCGCGTAGATCCGGACCTGAAAAAGATTCACCAAGTCTCTTCACAAGAATTGTCACAAATTATTCGAATTCCTCAGAAAAAAGCACAACTCCTCTTGAAAGATTTGCATAACCCCCAACGCAAACAAAAGGTAATGGAAGAGTCAAGGACGTTCCATATTATCACAATAGTTGACGAATATTACCCCGCTATGTTAAATACAATGAAAGACGCACCGCTCGTTTTATATGGATTGGGAAACCTGCATCTGTTAACAAAACAGCCGTCTCTTAGCGTAATCGGCACTAGAAATCCATCGAATGAGGCGTTTGAAAAACTAGCTATGGCAATAACGCCTCTGGTTGATTCGAAATGGGTTATTGTTAGCGGGATGGCCAGGGGCGTTGACAGTATGGCGCACCGGCTGACATTAAAACGCCAGGGAAACACGATTGCCGTACTGGGCAGCGGTTTTCATGCTATCTATCCAAGAGAGCACTTGAGATTATATCAAGAGTTGGTAAGGAATGGACTTGTTCTATCCGAATACCCGCCTGATACGCCGCCTCAAAAGTATCATTTTCCGGAAAGAAACCGGATTATCAGCGGTTTATCGATGGGAACGCTGGTGATCGAAGCGATGAAAAAGAGCGGCACGATGATTACAGTAGATCAGGCTCTTGATCAGGGAAGGGACGTTTTCGCAGTACCGGGCAACCCGCTTATAAAACAGTGCACAGGGTGTAATGAAATCATTCAAAACGGTGCTAAATTAATTCAATCTGCGGAAGATATTTACACAGAATGGAATTATTATTTTAAAAAGTTCAATAAATAGTGTTTGACAAAATGGTATTCTATCTATAGTATTAGGAAAGATTTCTATTTGTAA
The DNA here is from genome assembly GCF_042675985.1 of Oceanobacillus locisalsi. Classification (NCBI taxonomy): domain Bacteria; kingdom Bacillati; phylum Bacillota; class Bacilli; order Caryophanales; family Bacillaceae; genus Oceanobacillus; species Oceanobacillus locisalsi. The sequence goes on along the minus strand of NZ_JBHTKK010000024.1, from coordinate 40,832 downwards.
ATTGTCAACCTCATTATGGGAGGAACGTACATGTCAGATTATCTCGTTATCGTTGAATCGCCAGCAAAAGCAAAAACGATTGAACGATATTTAGGAAAAAAATATACAGTTAAAGCTTCCATGGGGCATGTCCGTGATTTGCCCAAAAGTCAAACGGGAGTAAATGTTGAAGATAATTATGAACCAAAGTATATCACCATCCGCGGAAAAGGAGATATACTCAAAGACTTAAGAAAATCAGCTAAAAAAGCGAAAAAAATCTATCTTGCAGCCGACCCGGACAGGGAAGGAGAAGCAATAGCATGGCATTTAGCCTATGCTTTAAACGTAGATGAAAATTCAAAATGCCGTGTTGTTTTTAATGAAATTACGAAAGACGCTATTAAAGATTCATTTAAACATCCCCGTGCAATAGATTTGAATTTGGTAGACGCACAGCAGGCCCGCCGTATCCTGGACCGTTTAGTAGGTTATAATATCAGTCCTTTATTATGGAAGAAAGTGAAAAAAGGATTGAGTGCAGGACGGGTGCAGTCTGTTGCTTTAAAAATGATTATTGACAGGGAAAAAGAAATTGAGAATTTTAAACCCGAAGAATATTGGTCTATTGACGGCCTGTTCGCCAAAGGCAACGACACATTTGAAGGCGCCTTTTACGGTGTAGATGGCAAGAAGAAAAAACTTCAAACAAAAGATGATGTGGAAGAGGTTAAAAAGAGACTGGATGGAAAAGAATTCACCATTGACAGTGTGAAAAAACGGGAAAGAAAACGAAATCCCGCACTTCCATTTACAACATCATCCCTCCAACAGGAAGCAGCAAGAAAACTGAACTTCCGGGCTAAGAAAACAATGATGATTGCCCAGCAATTATATGAAGGAATTGATTTGGGCCGTTCTTCCGGCGGAATAACAGGTCTGATCACATATATGCGTACAGATTCCACAAGAATCTCTGACAGCGCTAAAGAAGAAGCGAAAGGTTATATAGAAGAGAATTATGGCGAAAAGTACCTTGGAAAACAAGGTGCAGCTAAAAATAAAAATGGAGCACAAGATGCCCATGAAGCCATTCGTCCAACTTCCACGCTTCGTGATCCAAAAGTATTAAAGGAAAAATTGTCTAGAGATCAATTACGCCTCTATAAACTTATCTGGGAACGTTTTGTTGCAAGTCAAATGGCGCCTGCCGTAATGGACACAATGACCGTTCATCTGTTAAATAACGGCGTGGAATTCCGTGCAACCGGTTCAAAAATTAAGTTTAAAGGTTTTATGAAAGTTTATGTGGAAGGCAATGATGATAATAAAAAGACGGAAGATAAAATATTGCCGGACCTGGAAGAAGGCATGAAAGTTGAATCGAAAGAAGTCAAACCGAATCAGCATTTCACACAGCCTCCTCCGCGTTATACAGACGCAAGACTCGTGAAAACCATGGAGGAAATGGGTATCGGACGTCCATCCACCTATGCGCCGACACTGGACACGATTCAGCGCCGGGGATATGTAACAATGGACAACAAACGATTTGTACCGACAGAATTGGGCACAATTGTCTGTGAATTAGTGAAAGAATTTTTCCCGGAAATCGTGGATGCGGAATTTACCGCAAAAATGGAAACAGGCTTAGACTCCATAGAAGAAGGGAATACCGCCTGGATTCAGGTTATTGACGATTTTTACCAGGATTTCAGTAAACAGCTTGAAAAAGCAGAGGCTGAAATGGAAAAAGTAGAAATTCGTGATGAACCTGCAGGAATTACCTGTGAAGAATGCGGTCATGAAATGGTATATAAAATGGGCCGTTACGGGAAGTTTTTGGCTTGCTCCAATTTCCCTGAGTGCCGAAATACCAAGCCGATTCTGAAGAAAATAGGTGTCACTTGCCCGAAATGCCAAAAAGGCGATGTGGTAGAAAGAAAATCAAAGAAAAAGCGAACATTTTACGGATGTGATCGCTATCCAGAATGTGATTTTGTTTCATGGGATAAGCCGATTGCCAGACCTTGTCCAAAATGTGACGCTATGCTTGTGGAAAAGAAAACGAAAAAAGAAACACAGGTTCAATGCTCGAACTGTGATTATAAAGAAGTGGCACAGAAGTAACTGATCATCCGATTGGTTACTTCTGTTCTGCGTTATACAAGAAAAAACAAAACAGCGGACTGGATCCGAAATAAGCGAAACACTCTTTGAAACTACAGTATAAAGCATCTTAAAGTTGACTAAAATGGTAACGGTGATTATAATCTCTACATGGTAAGGCATTTTCCTTTACAGGAGATGCAAGTAAAATGGTATATTCGTTGCAAGAGAGTATATCATGTTGACCTTTTTTACTTCACTAAATTTTCATGGTTGTAAGTACCTTTCTGAATTTTATTACAATTTAGTTAAATTTATTGCATTATGATATAGAGTGTGCTATGCTTTATCCGTTATACGATGATGAGGTGAATTGTTTGTGAATTTAACAACATATATGGATAAATTTATAGCGTATTTACAAATTGAAAAAAATGCCTCACCGTATACTGTTCAATATTATCGGACGGATTTAGAAACATTCGGAGCTTTTATGCAACGAGAAGAAGTAAATGATTTGAAAGATGTCAGTTATCGGGAAGTCCGTGTATTTCTTACAGAATTATATCAGGATGGTTTAAGCAGAAGATCTGTTTCCAGAAAAATATCTTCATTAAGAAGTTTTTACCGGTTTTTGGAACGGGATAATCATGTTACTGCCAATCCATTTTCTCAGCTTTCACTCCCTAAATCAGAAAAACCTGTTCCGGGATTTTTGTATGAAGAGGAGCTGGAGAAGCTTTTTTGTGTGAGTGATGTGCAGACGGACTTAGGGCAGCGGGACCAAGCATTGCTGGAAGTTCTGTATGGAACGGGGATTCGTGTCAGTGAGTGTCAACAATTGCAGATCCAAGATATTGATTTTTCCATTGGAACTATTTTTGTAAAAGGAAAAGGACGAAAAGAGCGTTATGTTCCTTTTGGCAGTTTCGCTGAAGCAGCTTTACAAAAGTATCTGTTTCACGGACGGAAAAATTTACTGAATAAATCAAATAGCATAACGGAGAATGTATTTCTAAATGCAAGAGGAAAGCCGATAACCACCAGAGGCATTCGGACTGTATTAAATAAAATAGTAGAAAGAGCTTCTATAAATATTCAAGTACATCCCCATAAGCTCAGGCATACCTTTGCAACGCATATGTTAAATGAAGGGGCTGACTTACGGTCTGTACAGGAACTGTTAGGACATGAAAGTTTATCCTCTACACAAATATACACGCATGTTTCTAAGGAACATCTGAAAAAGGCTTATATGAAAAGCCATCCGCGCGCAAATGATAAAAATTAGGTGAGGTGGATTTATGGACCCGCATCAAATGCATGCCACTACGATATTTGCAGTGCAGCATGATGGAAAATGTGCTATGAGTGGTGATGGGCAAGTAACACTGGGCAATTCTGTCATTATGAAACACAGCGCAAAAAAAGTGAGAACTTTATACAATGGAAAGGTTTTGGCTGGTTTTGCCGGTTCCGTGGCAGATGCTTTCACGTTATTTGAGAAGTTTGAAGGAAAATTACAGGCGTTTCATGGTAATTTGACAAGAGCTTCTGTGGAATTAGCACAAGAATGGCGTTCTGATAAAGTTCTCAGAAGGCTGGAAGCAATGCTGATTGTGATGAATAAAGAAAGTATGTATCTTGTATCGGGTACAGGCGAAGTCATTGAACCGGATGATGGTATTTTGGCTATCGGTTCTGGAGGCAATTATGCGTTAAGTGCCGGCAGAGCACTGCTTCAAAAAGCACCCGGGTTGTCTGCTGCGGAAATTGCGCAAACTGCACTGGAAGTAGCGGGAGATATTTGTGTGTTTACAAATGATCAGATTACATTAGAAGTATTGGAATAGAGTTTTGCGTTTCCGCTTTTAATGAAATCTTGATAAAGGAGGACGCTCTTGATGACGGCAGACTTAACGCCAAAACAAATTGTGAATAAGTTAAATCGTTATATAATCGGACAACAGCAAGCGAAAAAATCGGTGGCTGTTGCTTTAAGGAACCGCTATAGACGAATGAAGCTGGACGAAGATTTCCAAGATGAGGTCGTTCCTAAAAACATTTTAATGATGGGTCCGACAGGGGTGGGGAAAACAGAAATTGCCAGACGTCTGGCGATACTGGTTGGTGCGCCATTTGTTAAAGTAGAGGCTACAAAGTTCACGGAAGTCGGTTACGTCGGCAGAGATGTTGAATCCATGGTGCGCGATTTAGTCGAAAAGGCTGTCCGAATGGTGAAAGAGGAGAAAATGGAAGATGTCATGGACTCAGCAGAACAAGAAGCTAATCAGAAACTTGTGAAATTACTCGTTCCGCAAACAAAATCGAAAAGTTCTATGAAAAACCCCTTCGAAATGCTATTCCAAGCTACGGATTCAAGTGAAGACCAAGAAGAAGATGTTTCTGATGAAGAGACAGAAATGAAATCGAAAAGGCAGCGAACTGCACAGCAACTGGCTTTAGGCGAGTTGGAAGATCATTATGTTTCTATTGAAATAGAAGAAGTTCCGCCTTCTATGTTTGACATGATGCAAGGTTCGGGAATGGAACAAATGGGGATGAATATGCAAGATGCTTTTGGCCAGTTCATGCCCAAGAAGACAAAGAAACGTAAATTAACAGTTTCAGAGGCAAGAAAAGTGTTAACCAGACAGGAAGCGCAAAAGCTTGTCGATATGGATGAGGTCGCCCAGGAAGCAATCAAACGTTCTGAGCGGACTGGGATCATTTTCATTGATGAAATTGATAAAGTAGCCGGCAAACAGGAGAATTCTGCGAATGTTTCCAGAGAAGGTGTGCAAAGAGATATCTTGCCGATTGTAGAAGGTTCCACTGTTACTACGAAACACGGAGCATTAAAAACCGATCATATCCTGTTTATTGCAGCAGGAGCTTTTCATATGTCGAAACCTTCTGACTTAATTCCTGAACTGCAGGGCAGGTTTCCGATTCGTGTAGAGTTGGAAAAACTGACAATCAATGAATTTAAACAAATTTTAATAGAACCTTCCAATGCTTTATTAAAACAATATAAGCAAATGCTGGAAACAGAAGGTATAAAACTAACATTTACGGACGAAGCTATAGAAAGACTCGCACAAACTGCTTATGATGTAAACCAGAACACAGACAATATCGGGGCGAGAAGGTTGCATACCATCTTGGAAAAATTATTAGAAGACCTATCCTATGAAGCTCCTGATATTTCCATGACGGAAGTTGAAATCACAGGGAAGTATGTTGATGATAAGCTTTCAACGATTGCTCAGAACAAAGATCTCAGCCAATTTATATTATAATTTAAAATTTTGAATGGAGGACTATCCAATGGATTTACTAACAAGAGCAAGAAAAATCAACGCTATGTTACAAACAGCAACAGGAAAATCAGTAAACTTTAATGAAATGTCAGCATCATTACGTGATGTGATTCGCGGTAACGTGTATATCGTCAGCCGTCGCGGGAAACTATTAGGTGTCGGCGTGAACCAAGAGGTAGAAAACGATCGTATGAAAACCATGCTTGAAGAAAAGCAGTTCCCTGAAGAATATACAGAAGGATTGCATGAAATCCGTGAAACAACTCCAAACTTGGATATCGATAATAAACACACAGTGTTCCCGGTGGAGAATAAGGAATTATTCAAAGACGGTTATACGACAATTGTCCCGATTATCGGCGGCGGTGAGCGTTTAGGAACATTAATTATCGGCCGTGTAAATGAAACATTTAACGACGATGATTTATTATTAGCTGAATACGGTGCAACGGTTGTAGGCATGGAAATTCTTCATGAAAAAACAGAAGAAATTGAAATGGAAGCCCGTAGTAAAGCTGTAGTACAAATGGCAATCAGTTCTCTTTCTTATAGTGAGCTGGAAGCAATTGACCATATTTTTGAAGAGCTGAATGGTAAAGAAGGTCTGCTGGTAGCAAGTAAAATTGCTGACCGCGTAGGAATTACCCGTTCTGTTATTGTGAACGCACTGCGTAAACTGGAAAGTGCAGGAGTAATCGAATCCCGTTCTCTAGGTATGAAAGGAACGTATATCAAAGTATTAAACGACAAGTTCCTCGTGGAATTAGAAAAAATTCGTACACGGTAAACTTCATAAGTAAAAAAGCTGCGAAAAGGATTTTTTCCTTCGCAGCTTTTTTATTAGTGACTCGACTTTCGCACCTAAGAATAAGCATATAACTCTTGCTGTACCAGGATGAACATGAATTCTATTTTCATGCTTACTTTTCGTTAAAGCGTTCTTCTATTTTTGGAACAGGGTATGGTGTGTAGCTTCCGCTGTGGCCAAGCCCTCCGCTTTCCATGGGTCCTGAGCTCAGCCTCCTCGATAAAGGAGACTTAGCGACTGGCAAGCTGTCAGGCGTAGACAGAGCTGAAGCCGCTCTTTCATCGACTAAGAACGGTCACGTCCTGTGACCAACGTCGATACTAGGACGTCGTGTCCGTCGTGCCCCGCGGGTAAAAAAGAAGTTCGCTTTTTTTCTGCGGGGTCTTCCCACTGGGACTGCGGTTACTCGCCCCATCAAAAACCGTTGTACGTCGGAAAGCAAAACGGCCCGCCGCAGCGGTTATCTTACGCTTCCCTTTCTCCTCTCTCGGAAGAAACGATCATTCCCTGTTCCTCTGGAATGGAAATTACTTTTTAAAGTGCGAAAGTTGAGTTGGTTCAGAAAATGAACGCAAAAAACAGAAATTTCTACAAGGACATTATTCTTATGTTAATTTTTTCATGAGCATATTGAATTTGTTACATAGAAAAGGTAAAATGAAAGCAAGTCTAAATGCCTGTTTTTGAAAATAAAAAGATAAAAAATGGGTTATTTACCTTGTTTTTAAGGAAAGTGCGCATAATTAGATTGGCTTCTTTTAGTAGTTTTTGGCAATGCTAATAAAAATCAAATAGGTGGGAAATTTGACCTGGTTATAATGAATGGTTTTTTAATTTGTCAATTTTAATGTAGAAATTGCATAGACTTTGTCTAATACTTAATTTAAAATTAGTTCGTGTCCGAAACAAAATTTATGGGGGTTCTTAAGTGGATTCTAGAAATTAACAGATGAAAAAGTGGTGTAGCGATTAAATGAACCTGTTTAGTGGAACAATTGGTCAATTAGAAAATTCTATACAGTATGCTTCTGCGAAAAACAATGCGATTTCCAATAACATTTCAAATGCAGATACCCCAAATTATAAAGCAGATCAAGTCACATTTAAATCTGCTTTAGATAATGAGATGGCCGGCATTCAGACAAAAGCAACCAATGAACGTCATTTGAATGTTGGCGGGGAAGAGAATAAACCGTATCGTATTTCAAAAGACACATCAACTACATATAATCATAATGGTAACAATGTCGATATGGATAAAGAAATGTCCGAACTGGCTAAAAACCAAATCTATTATAATAGTTTAATTGATCGCATGAACGGCAAATTCAGCAGTTTACAATCTGTTATCCGGGGAGGTAATTAAACATGTCTATCTTTCAATCAATGAATTCCAGCGCAAGCGGTTTGACATCGCAAAGATTACGCATGAATCTGGTATCTTCCAATCTGGCGAATGCACAGACAACCCGGGCAACACAAAATGCAGATGGAGAATTCGAACCATACCGCCGGAAAATGGCGACATTCGGAACAGACCAGCCATCATTTAAGCAGATGTTGAAATATGCAGAAGGGAACAATGCTTCCGGAGGCGGTGTGCAAACGACAAGTATTGCAGAGGACCAGAAGCCGTTTGAACAGGTGTATAACCCGGAACACCCTGATGCGAATGAGGAAGGCTATGTAGAAATGCCTAACGTGGATCCATTAAAAGAGATGGTGGATTTAATGGGCGCTTCCCGTTCATACGAAGCAAATGTAACAGCTTTTAATGCAAGTAAAGGAATGCTGACGAAAACATTGGAACTAGGTCAATAAAAAGTAAAGGTGGTTGTATGGAATGAACACGATTGGAACAAATCTCCCTCCAGTAAACCGTATGGAAGAAGGTCAATCTTCGCAGTTAACTCCCAGTCAAGCACAGAGTAATTTTTCTTCGATGTTAAAAAACGCTGTAGAGGATTTAAATCACGTGCAATTGGAATCGGATAAGAAAACAGAAGGATTAGCTAATGGCAGCGTAGAAAACCTCCACGATGTAATGATTTCTGCTCAGAAAGCAAGTGTTGCCCTGGAAACAGGAGTGCAAATGCAAAGTAAAGCAATTGATGCATACAATGAAATTATGCGTATGCAAGTGTAAAAATCTTAAAAAATTTCCCGCATTTTTTAATGGAGTAAATCATTGCAATCTTATGACAATGCTAATAGCTTTGTTTTAACTGGAAACTTTTTGAATAAAATGAGATAAGAAGAACTAGATAATTGGGGCAAATCGAATAGTTTAAGAGTTTTGAATTTAGTGAGGGTAGTGCATATGAAAGCGAAATTACAAAAATGGAGAGATTCCACTTTCACTTTTTGGAAGTCCAGGTCGAAAGGGCAAAAAGGTGGTCTGATTGGCGGAGCAATTTTAATCGTGATGATTATCGCTTCTGTGATTTTCTTTAGTTCCACCACAAATTATGTTCCTTTATATAACGATTTATCCATGCAAGAGGCTGGCCAAATTACAAGTGAACTAGATGCGAAAGCTGTTCCGTACGAGGTGGAGAACGGCGGAACCTCCATTCTGGTGCCGGAAGGACAGGATGACTCGCTGCTATTGGAATTTGCTTCCATGGGTCTTCCGAACAGCGGGAGTATTGATTATTCTTTTTTTAGTGAAAATGCCTCTTGGGGTGTTACAGAGAACGAGTTCAGTGTGATGAAATTAGATGCAATGCAGACAGAACTTGGCAATTTAATCTCTGGGATTGAGGGCGTCCAGGATGCAAATGTGATGATAAATATGCCCGAACAACCTGTTTTCGCTGATGAATCAACAGGCGAGACAAGTGTTGCCATTATGTTACATACACAACCGGGTTATCAATTTGAAGGCAACCAAGTAGAGGGACTATATCACCTCGTTTCAAAGGCAATCCCTAATTTGGATTCCGAAGACATCATGATCATGAACCAGTACTTTGAATATTATGATCAGGAAACGCAATTAGCCGGAGGGCAGAATTCCTATTCGGATCAGCAATCGATCAAAAAAGATGTTGAGAAGGACATTCAACGCAGACTGCAGCAAATGCTCGGGACAATGGTGGGAAATGAAAATATTGTTGTTTCAGTTACGGCGGATATTGACTTTTCCCAAGAGAATCGAACCGAAGAATTAGTAGAGCCAGTTGATTTGGAAGCGATGGAAGGTCTGCCGGTCAGCTTGGAGACAATTCAAGAGTCTTATAGCGGTCAAGGAAATCCGGAAGGCGTTGCTGGAGCCGGTGATGAAGATGTTGCCAACTTTCCTGCTGAGAACGAGGAAGGGGAAGACGGTGATTATGAATTAGACCGTGAAACGATTAATTATGAGTTTAACCGTATCCGCAGTGAAATAGTGGAAAGTCCTTATCAGGTCAGAGACCTTGGCGTACAGGTAGCTGTAAACAGTGCAAGACAAGGCGAAGACGGGGAAATGGAGTTTTTGAATCAGCAGGAACAGACAGATGTGCAGGATGGTATTGATTCTATATTGAATTCCGTGATCGAAACTTCGGTGGATGGAGATTTGCAGGAGGAAGATGATGTGGCTAACACATCCATTGTTTTTCAGGAATTCAGTACTTCCGGGGAAGAGCAAGAAGAACCATCTGGATCAGGAATTCCAATATGGCTCTATATTGTCGGGGGAATATTACTTATTGCCATTATAGTATTGCTGTTTATGCTTAGAAGAAATCGGACAGAGCAAATGTGGGCAGAAGAAGAAATTCAGGAAGAACAAGTTGATGCAGCAAACCAGGAAAAAGAACCGGTTATTCCGGACCTTCCTGAAGAAGACTCAGAAGAAGTTATCAGAAGGAAGCAACTAGAGAAAATTGCGAATGAAAAACCGGAAGAATTTGCAAAACTATTACGCAGCTGGATGAATGAAGATTAGGAGGTACGATTGATGGCAAGAAAAAATACATTAACAGGAAGACAGAAAGCAGCCATTCTTTTAATCTCATTAGGTCCGGATGTATCCGCACAAGTGTATAAATATCTATCAGAAGAAGAAATAGAAAAGCTCAGTTTGGATATCTCATCTGTTAAAAAGGTGGATTCCAATTTAAAAGAAGATATATTAGACCAGTTTCATCAGATTGCTGTTGCACAGGACTATATCTCTCAAGGGGGAATAGGATATGCAAAAACAGTTTTAGAAAAAGCGTTCGGAAAACAGGAAGCATCCAGCATTATCAATCGGCTGACTTCCTCTTTGCAGGTAAGGCCGTTTGACTTTGCAAGAAAGGCAGACCCCCAGCAGGTATTGAATTATATTCAGGGAGAGCATCCGCAGACCATTGCGCTCATTCTTTCTTACTTGGATGCGGAACAGAGCGGTCAAATTCTTTCCGCACTGCCGAAAAATGTCCAGGCCGATGTAGCTAGCCGGATTGCTACCATGGATTCAACGTCTCCAGAAATTATCAGTCAGATAGAGCAGGTGCTGGAGAAAAATATATCTTCGTCTATGACAGAAGATTATACGCAAACGGGCGGTATTCAAACGGTAGTAGAAGTATTGAATGGGGTGGACCGTTCCACAGAAAGAACCATTTTAGAAACACTGGAATCGCAGGATCCGGAATTGGCAGAAGAGATTAAGAAAAGAATGTTTGTGTTTGAAGACATCGTTACGTTGGATAATCGTGCGATACAGCGTGTTATCCGGGAAGTGGATAATGATGACTTACGTTTGGCGCTTAAAGTAGCGAGTGATGAAGTGAAGAATATTGTTTTTCAAAATATGTCAGAACGCATGGTGGTTACTTTCAAAGAAGAGATGGAGTATATGGGGCCGGTACGTCTCAAAGATGTGGAAGAATCCCAAACAAGCATCGTTAATGTGATACGCGGATTGGAAGAAAAAGGAGAAATTGTCATAGCACGGGGCGGAGGAGACGATATCATTGTCTGATAACAAAAAACAAATCGGAATCAAGCCAATTGAATCTATTGCTCCTCCGGCTGCTGCTCCGCCAGAAGATCAAAAAGAAGTACACCGGCAATTATCTGAGATGATTTCGTTTCAAAAAGAAGAATTGGCTTCCATTGAACAAGCGCAGGAAAAAAAGAAAGAAGAAGTGGACAGGCAGATAGAAGAAGCACGGAACAATTGGGAAACAGAAAAGCAAGAATTGATGGAAAAAGCACAGCAACAAGGGTTTCAACAGGGATATGAGGACGGGAAGCAAGAAGCTCACCAGCAATTTAAAGACAAACTGCAGGAAGCGAATCATATCATTGATATAGCCAAAGCAGATTACCATCAGACATTGGAAAAGCAAGCGGAAACTATTGTAGAAATAGCCATGGCAGCAGCTAATAAGGTGTTACATAATGAATTGAAAGAACAGCCGGCTTACATCAAAGCATTAATAGAAGAAGGGCTTGATGAGGTTAGAACGCAACCGATAGTCGTTATTGCCGTGCATCCAGCGTATTATGAAGAAGTTCATTCGCATCAAGAAGAATTGCAGCGGTTGGTCGGAGAGGAAACCAAACTTTCCATTCATGCGGATACGGATATGCAGCCGACAGATTGCATTATTCAATATCCGTATGGGCAGATAGAAACAAGTGTAAACACGCAGTTGAAGAGTATTCGTGAATCCTTAATGGAATATGTCATGGAGGATGTGCAATGAATAAAGAAGCATTGATTTCCGTTATTGAAAAGACGGTTCCGTATAAACGATATGGAAAAGTGATGCGTGTTGTCGGTTTAATGATTGAGTCAGAAGGTCCTGCTGCGAACATTGGCGAGGTTTGCTATATTCATACGAGCGCAGGCAGCAGTGAACCGATTTTAGCAGAAGTGGTAGGATTTCAAAATGAAAAAATCATTTTGATGCCTTATCGGGAAGTAAATGAAGTCGGATCAGGCTGTTTAGTGGAAGCAACGGGGCATCCATTAAAAGTAAAAGTCGGCCGGAGTTTAATCGGCCATGTGCTGGATCCTTTGGGAAAACCGCTTTTAGATCGGGTATCGCTGCCGAAAGGACTGACAGGGTACCATACCGAAAGAAAACCGCCTAATCCCCTATCGCGTCCGACTATCAGGGAGCCGATACAGGTTGGTGTCCGTGCTATTGATGGATTATTATCCATGGGGGTAGGCCAGCGTGTCGGTTTGTTTGCAGGAAGCGGTGTTGGCAAAAGCACCCTTCTTGGAATGATTGCCAGAAACAGCAGTGCTGATATAAATGTTATTGCGCTGATTGGTGAACGGGGCAGAGAAGTCCGGGAATTTATTGAACATGATCTAGGAGAAGAGGGCTTACAAAAATCGATTATTGTTGCAGCAACGTCTGATCAGCCTGCCCTGATGCGGATTCGCGGTGCTTATACTGCTACTGCTATCAGTGAATATTTCAGAGAGCAAGGTTTACACGTGAATTTAATGATGGATTCTGTTACGCGGGTTGCTATGGCGCAAAGAGAAATTGGTTTAGCCATCGGAGAACCGCCGACGACCAAAGGATATACCCCGAGTGTATTCTCTATATTACCGAAACTCTTAGAACGTGCGGGTACGGATGAGAATGGTTCCATAACAGGTTTTTATACCGTGCTTGTGGACGGGGACGATATGAATGAACCAATAGCTGATGCCGTACGGGGGATATTAGACGGTCATATTGTGCTGGACCGGAAAATCGCCGAGCGCGGACAGTATCCTGCGATTAATGTTCTGAAGTCTATCAGCAGGGTGATGAGCGTTATTGCCACGGAGGAACATAAGCAAATCGCTGCAAAGTTAAGATCGCTTCTTGCGACCTATGAAGAAAATAACGAACTAATCTCTATCGGTGCATATAAAAAAGGAACAAATTCCGAAATTGACTTAGCTATAGCGGCATATCCAACTATTGTTTCTTTTTTAAAACAAGGGGTCTATGAGCGCGTGAGCCTTGCAGAAACGATACAGATGATGAAAAACCTGGTTGATTAAAGGAGTAGTGTTAAATGGCTAAGATATCCAGTCTCACAAAAATTCGGGATATGCATGATAATGAGAGACAAGTTGCTCAAAAGGCTTATACAGAGTCGCAAGAAACGTTCGAAAAAATCGCAAAAGAGCTATACAATCTGCTGAAGAAAAAAGAAACGGCAGAAAGTTCCTTTGACCATGCTGTTCAGGCATCGACATCTATTGAAAAAATAAAAGAACAGTCTGCTTATATTGAAAAGCTGACGAATCAAATTCAAACTGTGCAAGTTCTGGTACAAAGAGCAAGAAATGATATGCAATCCAAGCAGACGAAATTGTCCGAGGCCTATATTGAATATAAGAAATATGAAAAGATCATTGATTTGAAAAAAGAAGAAACACAAGCAAAGATCAGAAAACAAGAAGCTGACTTTATGGATGAAATGTCTATGCAGCAATTTCTGAGACAAAATCAAAGGTGAAAATGATGAAAAATAAAAAACAAAGTGAAATGGAAACGAAAGTTCAAAGGTCCTCCGGCGGCATTTTTATGAAGTTGTTTTTAATAGCGATGCCTCTTTTCATCCTGGCTGTCATTATTGTTTTTGTATTACATATCGCCGGATTTAATACATTGGATTGGATAAAGGAACGGGGACAATCGATTCCGGTTGTCGGGGAAATGTTCACAGATGAATCCAACGGAACTGGGGATGAAGTTAGCTCTGCCAATGATCTGGATGTACTGCGGAACCAAGTAGAGAACAGGGACGAAATGATTGATAATAAAGATGAACAAATCCAGGAGCTTGAAGACAGGAATGCCGATTTAGAAGGACAGATCACGGATTTAGAAGAAGCGGTGGAAGAGACGGAAGAAGATGCTGCGGAGGAAACAGAAGAAAATAGTGAAGAACAGCAGAGTGGAGAGCAGCAACAGGCAGGAACCGATGCTCCGCCAGAAAAAAGTTCAATGACCAGAACCATAGAAAGTATGAAAAGTAAAGACGCCGCTGCTATTTTGGAGAATATGGAGAATGATGCAGCAATTACTATTTTAGAAGAATTGTCTACAGGCGATCGCGGCGATATTTTACAGGAAATGAATGTGGAGGCAGCAACCACTTATTCGCAAATGTTAATGGACTGATGCCTTATCGAGGATGTTAATAATAACCTCAAAAGCAGCAGTAATCACCTGGGAAACATATCCCTATGGATCTTGAAGGGAGGTGAAAGAATGCAAACGGAAAGGTTAAATCTGGCAGGGGTTCTTTCTTCGGATCAGGTAGTTGGACAATCAGCAGCAAAGCAGCGTTCCAATTTTAGTGCGTTATTATTCGGACAAACAGCATCGACATCAACTGAAAAAGCTATAGATGCATTCGCTCTGCAAAAGGAGAGGCAGCACCCGTCAGATAAGTCTGCAAATGGAAAACTGGAAGAATGGCTGCCAGAAGAAGTACTTACTATATTGGAAGATAATGAAGCCTTGCAGGAAGAAATAGTAGAGTTAATCATGCAAAATCCGCTAGCTCTGCAAGAGAAAGAGGATTCAAAGGGAGACGATGTACAGCAGACATTTCGTATAGAGAATCTGCTTAACCAACATGTTTCCGCGCTGCATCAGGCAGAAATAACGGACGAATCGAAGGCAGATGAACAAACAGCGAAAGCTATTTATAACGAAATCGTTGATCTGTTGCAAGGTATAGAAAAACAAGCAGATATCGCTGATACAGCGGCATTACTTACAAAATCTGTACAGAATTGGGAACATTTTTTTCAAGAACATCCGGAATTAGATAAATCAAAAGTACTGCAAGATATCCACCAGCATATGCAAAAAGCGGACGCTTCTGAAGTAAATCAAGTTACCTACCAGATGGCTTTTGATTTACTGGCTGCTGATTTGCCGGAAACGGAAATAAATAAGGATACGATACATTTCCAAACACAGGATGCGGACAAAGTATTGCAAGATGTCATGCAAACAGTGAAAAACGCGGATTTCCGCGCGGATGGTGAAATGAAGAGCCAGCTAGCTAATATATTAAGCGACTTCGGAATAGCAGATGACAAACAGCTGTACGCTATTTTAAACAGTACGGGCCAAATAGATGCTCCATCAGCTGGAAATGGACAGCAAGAAAAAGTAGAGCGATTCATTGAAGTTATTATTCAGCAGCTGCAACGGGCAGAGCCGAATGTGGAAGAACAAGTAATAAAGCAGCTCAGGCAACAATTGCAGGAATGGAATGTGTCAGCTGGAAATTCAGTTCCACCAGCAGAAACAGCGAATGCTCAATTGGACGCAGAAGGAATACAGCGTATCGAAGCAAGAATAGCAGGATGGCTGCAATCGGTTTTTAAAGAAGTAGCGCCAGGAGTCATGAAACAACGGCATGCTGTTCTTGTAACAGATTCAGCACCGCAAGAAACAAGTCATCGTCAAACGGATAATATAGAAGCGGACACGGTGCAGCGGATAGCCCCTACTAAATTGGCAGCATGGCTGCAGACAGCCGTTCAAGATGCCTCGCCGGCAGTATGGAAACAAGATAATCTGCCTCTTTCCAAAATGGAGCAATTTATTGTCCATATGGGACAAAATGACAGCTCTTCAAGCTTATCAGGAAAAGCATTGCTGGAGAAAATTGAAGCGATTGTTCAAAGCCAGCGTCTTCAGAACTTTGCTCGAGGTCAAAATCCGATAACTATTCAGCTAAGACCAGAGAATTTAGGTGATATCGCCATTCGCTTTGCCCAGTCAAATGGTGAATTAACGGTGCAGATGCTTGTATCCTCCAAGGCTGTGAAGGAAGTATTGGAATCAAATTTGCATCAGCTTAGAAATATATTTTCGCCGCATCAGGTGTCGGTTGAAAAGCAGGATTACCTGGCCGCTTCTCAAACAGAAGCGCAGAAAACCTCCAAAGAAAATCAGCAGGAGCAGCAGCGCGAGGAGAATCAGGAAACTTCCTCTGACGTTAATGAAGAGAATCTGTCCTCTGAAGCGGAATCTTTTGAGTCATTTATGGAGAAATTACTGTCTCAAAATATAGAAGAACACATGTAAACATAGGAAGTACAGAAATCACGAAAAGCGGGAAAGGTGGTGGAAATAATGCCTTCTATCGATTCATCTTTATATATAAGTAATCAACAAAACGAAAGAAAACCTTCTGCGGAATTAGGAAAAGACGAATTTTTGGAACTATTGGTAACACAAATGCAAAATCAGGACCCGATGAATTCCATGGACGAATCGGAATTTATTGCGCAAATGGCAACTTTCTCTTCGCTGGAGCAAATGATGAACATGTCCCAATCCATGGATCTTCTGGTAAATAACCAGCTTGTATCACCGGCAATCCAGTATAGTCATATGATTGGCGAGACTGTCAATTACAGAACTTTCGATGAGGATACGGGAGAAGAAACAGGTATGGAATCAGATGAAATTATGTCTGTATCTGAACAGGAAGGATGGGCCGTCTTTCATTTAGAAAGCGGCAAGAAAATATATGCTGATTCCGTAGTGGAAGTTGGAACAGCAGAAGAAGCTGCTGGTGAATCAGAAAATGATTCGACAGACCCTGTCGGGGAGGAGGAAGGAGAAGAATAATGGTCCGCCCTATTCAACCAATCATACCACCGATATCGCAAGAACAGCATATACCCAAAACACAACCAGCCAAAAGCAATACGTCCTTTGGAAATATTCTTCAACAGCAGCAGGAATTGACTGTCAGTAAACATGCTGCAGAACGGATGCAAGAACGGAATATCCAGCTGAGCAAGCAGGAGTGGCAGGATGTACAGGATAAAGTAAAAGAAGCAAAGCAAAAAGGCGTGAAAGATGCACTGGTTGTTGTTGATGGAAGCGCGATGGTGGTCAGTGTAAAAAATAATACAATAGTTACTGCTCTGGACCAATCGGAGGCAGATAAAAAAATATTTACAAATATTGATGGAACAATTTTGATGTAATTTGAAACAGGCTGGACCCTTAATGGGAAGCCTAAAACCGCAGATTGACAGAAGCGGCTACATTTAAAAAAAGGGGAAAATAATCATGTTACGTTCAATGTACGCAGGTATCTCAGGAATGAAAAATTCACAAACAAAATTGGATGTTATCGGGAATAATATTGCAAATGTCAATACATCTGGCTATAAAAAAGCAAATATTAATTTTCAGGATATGATGAGTCAGACAACATCCACAGCACAAGGAGCTGGCGGAAATCGAGGCGGCACTAACGCGCAGCAAGTAGGACTTGGTTCGCAACAGGGCGCTATCAGTAATGTCCATACATCAGGAACGCCGCAAACTACCAATAATCCATTGGATTTTATGATTGATGGAGATGGAATGTTTGTTTTAAGCGGCGGCACAGTTAATGGTGAAGGAGAAGGTGCAGAAGTGGTACCTGATGAAAATGACAGGTACTACACGCGGGCCGGCAACTTTGGTTTTGATGATAATGGCTACGTCGTCAACGCGGAAGGTTTATATTTGTTAAACAGTGAGGGAGACGCTATTCAAGTCCCTCCAGGTTCACAAGATTTTAGTGTTTCCACAAATGGAGAAGTCAGCTACATCGATGCCCAAGGGAATGAGCAGAATGATAATGGAAATATAGGTATCGCGCGTTTTTCCAACCCGGGCGGTTTGGAGAAAGCAGGCGGGAATTTGTACCGTGAAACGGATAATTCAGGAATAATGGATGAAGAACCTGCTGGTGAATTTTATACGCCGGAAGAAGAAGGAACAGGAACTTTGAGAACAGGGGCTTTAGAAATGTCCAACGTAGACTTGTCTGAAGAATTCACAGAAATGATTACAGCACAGCGTTCCTTCCAGGCAAATACAAGAATTATTACAACATCGGATGAAATTTTACAAGAGCTTGTTAATCTAAAACGATAAGCAGGGGAGGGTAAGGGACAAGCTTGAACCAGTATAATCAGGTTTGTCCCGGTAACTTATGATTAAATTAACCCGATTAAATAATGAACCTTTTGTTCTGAACGCCATTATGATTGAACAAATACAGGCACATGCGGATACGAGCATTTCTCTTATTAATGGAAAAAAAGTATTTGTTAAAGAAAGTGAAGAAGAAATTATTCAAAAGGTAACAGATTTTTATCATCAGATCGGCTTTCCTGCACTTCCGCTAAAGGCAGGTGAAACAAAGAATGAGTAAAATGTTAAAAATAGCCGTAACATCTATTATTACTTTGCTCGTCGGCATGGTAGCTGTATTAATCATTGTTATCTATATGAATGAACCTGAAGAAACATCCGGAGAACAATCTATCGATGATATGGTCAGCCAATCTTATGAAACGCCGGAAGTAACAACGGATATCAAAGATGGCAGGTACGCACAGGTTCAGTTTCAAGTGATTACAGATGATAATAATGCAGTGGAAGAATTGGAGAAACGTAATTTTCAGATTACCAATTTATTAATTAAAGAATTGGCCATTATGGAAGAAGAGGATTTTCAAACAGGGCTGGATGATATGGAAGATATCGTGAAGACGGAATTAAATGAAATGATGACAGAAGGAACGGTTACCGAAGTATATACCGTTAAGAAGATACTTCAATAGATGATAACTCCTGTCAGGAGGTGACCAGATTTTATGGATGAGGTATTATCACAAAATGAAATTGATGCCTTGCTATCCGCGATAACATCAGGGGAGATGGATGCGGAAGAATTGAAGAAAGAAGAAGACGAAAAAAGAATTCGCGTATATGATTTTAAGAGAGCATTACGTTTTTCAAAAGATCAGATACGCAGCATTTCACGGCTTCATGAGAATTATGCGAGGCTGCTGACAACCTTTTTTGCCACACAGCTCAGGACATATGTGAATATTACGGTTACTTCTGTTGACCAAGTACCCTATGAGGAATTTATACGATCCGTACCGAAGCCGACAGTGTTAAACATTTACAGCTTGGAGCCATTAGATGGCAATTTAATCATGGAAGTCAATCCTAATGTAGCTTTTGCATTATTAGAGCGGCTGCTTGGCGGGAAAGGTTCTGCTGATTCGAAATCTAGCAGCTTGACGGAAATTGAAAAGATATTACTTACTCAATTGTTTGAGAAGGCAGAAGGGAATTTAAAAGAAGCTTGGTCTTCTGTCACGGACATTGAACCTGTCTTAGAGGAATTTGAAGAGAATCCACAATTCCTGCAGATTGTTGCACCGACAGAAACCGTCGTCGTTGTATCTTTATCAGCAGTGATTGGTGAGGTTTCCGGGATGATTAACATCTGCATTCCTCATGTCATTTTAGAGCCAATCATACCCAAGCTCTCTGCTTCTTATTGGATGCAGACGAATAATAATAAAGATGAAAAAAGCCTGCAAAGAATGTCGCAGTATCTTAAAAACACAGATGTTGATGTAAAAACTATTTTGGGTGAGGCAGATATCAATATTGATGAATTTCTGAGATTCTCTGCTGGCGATGTGATTGCACTGAATCAGGCAATTGATACACCGTTGAAAATGGCTGTGAACGATGAATTTAAGTTCCTTGTCCAACCAGGTAAGTACCGACATAAGATGTCTGTTCAAGTATTAGAGGAACTGAATGGGGTGATGGAAAATGATGAATGACGGCAAACTGTCGCAAGAAGAAATAGATGCCCTGCTTAGAGTCCCGGAAGAGGATGGGGAGGACAGCGAGCAGGAGCAGACAGAAGAAAAAATGTTTTTAACGGACGTAGAAAAAGATGCTTTAGGAGAAATTGGTAATATTTCTTTCGGAAGCTCTGCCACCACATTATCTACCCTTCTCAATCAAAAGGTAGATATTACAACACCGGCTGTCACGACCGTTGATAAAGAAGAATTAGAGAGCGAAGTAACGTTTAAACCTGTCAGTGTTCAAGTGAATTACATAAAAGGTTTTACAGGCAACAATGTATTTTTTATTAAATCAGAAGATGCTGCGGTCATTGCGGATATTATGCTTGGCGGCGATGGAACCAATCCGGACGGAGAACTCAATGAAATGCACCTTAGTGCCGTTCAGGAAGCGATGAATCAAATGATGGGAGCAGCTGCTACGAGCATGTCCACCGTATTTAATAAAAAAATAGATATTTCTCCTCCTGAAATTATTCATGGACTGGATCAGCAGAAAAAAGATCTATTATTTGGAGAAAAAGTGTATGTCAAAGTATTTTTCAAATTAATGGTAGGAGATTTAATCGATTCGAATATGGTACAGCTGGTCCCGCTGGATTTTGCGAAAGAATTGGTACAGCAATTAATGAATCCAGAGTATTCTGCAGAAGAGGAATCTTCTCCTCCAAAGGAATCGGAACCAGTATCTGGACAGGCGCCGGAACAAACATCAGAACAAGTTTCGAAAAGCCAGGTTGCAGCCAGTTCGAGCGCCAGTTCGAGCGCCAGTTCGAGCGCCAGTTCAATGGCTGATTCAGAACCAGCTGCAGACAATAACCGGATAGAGCAGCCTGTCAGCGGGGAAGCAGCGCATGCCGGGGCAACTGGTCAAGGAAACAATGCTATTTTAGGAAGACCAAGTATGCAAAAGTCCGATATTCAGGAAGCTGCATTTTCAAATTTCGAGCAGGCTCCGATAAATTATCAAGGCCAGCGTAATCTGGATATGTTAATGGATATTCCTTTAAGAGTAACAGTGGAATTAGGCAGAACCAAGCAATCTATTCAGGAGATCCTGGAAATGGGTGCAGGATCGATTATTGAATTAGACAAATTGGCAGGAGAACCTGTAGATATTCTTGTAAATGAAAAGTTGGTAGCTGAAGGAGAAGTCGTTGTTATCGATGAGAATTTTGGTGTTCGTGTGACAGACATTGTCAGTCAGACCGATCGAATTCAACATTTAAAGAAATAGATTTATCAAACTGAAGGAGCGAGACAAATGAGTAAAAAGATATTGATTGTTGATGATGCAGCTTTCATGAGAATGATGATTAAAGATATTTTAACAAAAAATGATTTTGAAGTAGTTGGGGAAGCCCAAGACGGTAATGAAGCAGTAGAAAAATATAAAGAACAACAGCCTGACTTGGTCACAATGGATATAACCATGCCGGAAAAAGACGGCTTACAAGCCTTGAAAGAAATTCTTCAGATCAATCCGGATGCAAAAGTAATTATGTGTTCCGCCATGGGGCAGCAAGCAATGGTTATTGATGCCATTCAGGTGGGAGCAAAAGATTTTATTGTTAAACCATTCCAAGCAGATCGTGTTATTGAAGCAATTCAAAAAGCACTCGGCTAAGAAAACTTCAATTTAAAAAGTGAGTTGACGAGATTGAAGAAGCAATTATGGTACTTCTATGCGCTGGGGGCGGGAATATTATTTTTTCTGCTGCTTCCCATCAGCGCAGGTGCAGAAGCAAATGTGTTAGACTGCCTTGAAAATGACGAGGGGTGTAACGAAGAAGAAGTAAATACAAATCAGGAACAACCGCAAGAAAATGACGAAGATACGATGATGGACAACAATGACAATGCATTTTTAGTAGAAGATGACAATTCCGGTGCCTCTATGGGCTGGCAGATTGTCCGATTAGTTATTGGTTTGGCGCTTGTATTAGGCTTGGTTTACATCGTATTAAAGTTTTTAGGAAAAAAGAACGGATTTAATCAGCAGCCGGGGATTCTGCGTAATGTAAGCGGCGTGTCCGTCGGGTCGAATAAATCCGTGCAGATTATCCAGGCGGGAAATAAATATTACCTTATCGGAGTCGGGGATAATGTGGAGCTGTTAGAAGAAATCAATGACTCTGAAACTCTGGAACAATTGCTGAACCAACCGGTGGAAAAAAAGACAGATGCTTTATCTTTCTTTTCAAAAGGAAAAAATGCAGAAGCTGATAAATCATCCGGAGCGTCTTTTAATCAATTATTGAACAAGGAATTGAAATCGATTCGTAAAAATCGCCAGGATTTGATTCAGAAACATAAGGAAGATCGCAATGAATGAATTTATAGATATCTTTTCAAGTTCTGATCCATCCAATGTAGCGATGTCGGTAAGGCTATTATTGTTATTAACCATATTCTCTTTAGCTCCGGGGATTTTGATTTTAATGACGAGCTTTACACGGATTATTATTGTTTTGTCATTTGTACGTACATCATTGGCTACGCAGCAGATGCCTCCCAATCAGGTGTTAATCGGTATTGCGCTGTTCATCACGTTTTTTGTCATGGCTCCTACCTTTTCGGAAGTCTATGAAGAAGGTTTATCACCGCTTTTTGAAGAGGAAATCACTCTGGATGAAGCTTATGAAAATGCAAGTGTTCCGTTAAAAGAATTTATGGCACAGCATACGAGACAGAAGGATTTGCAATTATTTCTGAGCTATACAGAGGCAGAGCCGCCAGAAACTGTACAGGATATACCGTTAACCACCCTGGTACCTGCATTTGCAATCAGTGAGTTAAAAACGGCATTTCAAATGGGCTTTATGATTTTTATTCCCTTTTTAATTATAGACATGGCTGTTGCAAGTATATTGATGTCTATGGGGATGATGATGCTGCCGCCGGTAATGATCTCATTGCCATTTAAAATATTATTATTTGTGTTAGTGGACGGCTGGTATTTGATTACGCAGTCCCTGCTCGGCGGTTTTTAACATGTATTGGAATTATAGGGGATGCAGGACGTACCGGAAGGAGCAGAATCAATGAGTAGTGAGTTGGTATTGACCCTGGCTGAACGGGGGATTTTCACCATTTTATTAATAACAGTCCCGTTGTTGCTGTTGGCTTTGGCAGTAGGTTTACTGGTAAGTATTTTTCAAGCGACAACGCAAATTCAAGAGCAGACATTAGCATTTATTCCTAAAATTTTAGCGGTATTAATTGGTCTGGTATTTTTTGGACCTTGGATGCTGACAACCATGGTGGAATTTACTTCGAATCTGTATGTGAATTTAAATGAATACATAGGGTAGTTTTGCGTGATGATTGAGATGATTAATTGGAACCTTGTTCCTGCATTTATGTTAATTTTTGTACGGCTTTTGACGTTCTTTGTCATTATGCCTCTATTCTCTTATCGGTCTGTTCCAGTTCAATTTAAAATAGGAATCAGTTTTTTTCTGACAATCATTTTCATTTCCACAGTAGATATCGATCATGTGGCGCTGAATGATTTATATGTCTTCTTGCTGGTGAAAGAAGCGCTGGTCGGTATTTGTATTGGACTGATAGCATTTATTCTAGTGTCGGCTATCCAGATTGCCGGCGGATTTATTGATTTTCAAATGGGATTTGCCATTGCAAATGTGGTAGATCCGCAAACAGGCGCGCAGAGTCCTTTGACAGGCCAATATTTTTATATTATTGCATTGTTATTTCTGTTATCCGTAGATGGGCATCATATGATTATCAATGGCATGATGAACAGTTTTTCCTACATTCCATTAGATCAATTTATCCCTTTTGGCGAGGAAAGCATCATAGAATTGGTGTTAACCACTTTTAATACGATGTTTCTCATCGCTTTTCAAATTGCTATTCCCATTGTCGGTTGTCTGTTTTTAGTGGATGTGGCATTGGGAATTGTAGCACGTACCGTACCGCAGATGAATGTATTTGTTGTCGGGCTGCCATTGAAAATTTTAGTGAGTTTTGCAGCCATTCTCGTATTTCTCGCTCTGTATGTCGGATTACTGCAATTTGTTTTTGAGTCGATGTTTCGGGTGATGGAGCAGTTGATGGCTTTATTTGGAGGTGTTTAATGTGAGGTTAACATTAGACTTGCAATTTTTTGCAGGCGAAAAAACAGAAAAAGCCACTCCAAAGAAAAGGCAAGACGAACGTAAGAAAGGTCGTGTTGCCAAAAGCCAAGATATCAATACAGCTATTCTGTTGCTGGGATGTTTTAGCGGATTATTTGTATTTGGCGGGTATATTCTTAATTACATGTTGGCTTTTTACCGGAAATCATTTACGGAATATATTCATTGGGATATAACGAATCATTCCATTCAGACCCTCTTTAATGATGCAGCCCTTCAAGCAGCTCTCATGGTGGCACCGATTATGCTGATTGCGATTGTTTTTGGGGTCGCAGCCAATTTGCTTCAGGTTAATTTTTTATTTTCGACAGAGACATTAAAACCGGATTTGAAAAAAATTGATCCGATTAAAGGTGCGAAACGAATCTTTTCCATCCGTGCATTGGTAGAATTTCTGAAGTCGATGATGAAAATTGCTTTAGTCGGTACAGTAACATTTTCAGTGATCTGGATAAATAAAGACCAGATGCTGATGACGGCCATGCTGGAGCCGGAAGGAGCTTTGGGATTTTTTGCACAAGTTACGGCTATCATGGCTTTTGCTGCGATTGCTCTATTAATCTTTTTAGGGGTGCTGGATTATTTGTATCAAAAATATGATTTTGAGAAAAACATCCGCATGTCAAAACAAGATATTAAAGACGAGTATAAAAATGTCGAAGGAGACCCTTTAATTAAATCAAAAATGAAAGAAAAACAGAGGCAAATCGCAACCAGAAGAATGATGAGTGAAGTTCCGGGAGCGGATGTCATTATTACCAACCCGACACATTACGCGGTGGCAATTAAATATGATGAAACAAAGGCGGATGCTCCCTTTGTTGTTGCGAAAGGGACAGACAACATTGCGCAGCGCATGAAGGAAATTGCAAAAGAGCATCATGTACATATGATAGAAAATCGTTCTCTGGCAAGGGCACTTTATGCAAGTACGGAAATAGATGAACGGATTCCAGAAGAATACTTTCAACCGGTCGCAGAAGTGCTTGCTTATGTGTACCAAATGGAGAAAAAAGCGTAAGAAGTTAGGGGAGAATGGAAATGAAGTTCCGGGATATTGCGGTTCTCATAGGCGTTATACTAGTCATTATCATGCTGGTTATTCCTTTGCCTGGAGAACTTTTAAGTCTTTTCATATTAATGAATATTATACTTGCACTGGTTGTCATTTTAGTAGCAATGAATACAACGGAACCATTGCAATTTTCCGTGTTTCCGACGTTGATATTGCTTTTGACATTATTTCGGTTAGCTTTAAATGTGTCCACAACCCGGGCCATTCTCTCTGAAGGTGATGCTGGAGGCGTTGTCGAAACGTTCGGCTCCTTTGTTATAGGCAACAATCCCTTAGTCGGATTTGTGGTGTTTGTCATATTAGTAATTATTAATTTTATTGTTATTACCAAAGGTGCAGAACGCGTATCGGAAGTGGCAGCCAGATTTTCCCTCGATGGTATGCCCGGGAAGCAGATGAGCGTTGATGCCGATCTCAATGCAGGTTTGATTACAGAAAGTCAGGCAAAAGAGCGTCGTGAAAAAATTGAAAATGAAGCCGATTTTCATGGCTCCATGGACGGGGCAAGTAAATTCGTTAAAGGAGATGCCATTGCAGGAATCGTTATTGTACTGATTAACATTCTCTTTGGAATGATTATTGGGGTCGTCCAGATGGGAATGTCCATGCAAGAAGCGGTTGATTTATTTATGAGGTTGACTGTCGGGGATGGTCTGGTCAGTCAAATTCCTGCGTTGCTGATTTCTACTGCAACAGGCATTGTTGTGACGAGATCTGCCCGCGGAAGCAACTTAAGTTTCGATGTGACAGGCCAGCTGTTACAGTTTCCGAAGCTATTATATATTGCTGCAGGGGCTATTTTCCTCCTTGGACTGACACCGATTAATTTTTTCCTGACCACTTTGTTAGCTGCTTTTTTAGCTTTCAGCGGTTATTGGATGGAAAGAAAGAATACAGAACCAGAAGAAGTCACCGAGGAAGAGGAAGAAGCATCCGAATCCACAGCGCTTAAACAGCAGGAAAATGTCGTTGATTTGTTAAATATGGATCCGATCGAATTTGAATTTGGCTACGGATTAATTCCTTTAGCGGATACATCCCAAGGAGGCGACCTCCTGGACCGCGTCATTATGATACGGAGACAGCTGGCGATTGAACTGGGACTGGTCATTCCTGTTGTCAGAATCCGGGATAATATTCAGCTGCAGCCGAATGAATATCAATTGAAGGTAAAAGGGGATAAGATTGCCAGCGGTGAATTAATGCTGGATCATTATTTAGCTATGGCTCCGGACTTTTTAGAAGATGATATAGAAGGAATTGATACAACCGAGCCTGCATTCGGGCTACCGGCAAAATGGATAAGTGAAAATGTGAAAGACGAAGCGGAGTTATCGGGTTATACGGTCGTTGATCCTCCTTCCGTGGTATCGACCCATCTGACAGAAGTGATTAAAAAACATGCATTTGAACTGTTGGGAAGAGAAGAAACGAAACAGCTTATCGACCACTTAAAAGAAACGAATCCAATCTTAGTGGAGGAAGTAACGCCGGAACCATTATCTGTCGGGGATGTTCAAAAAGTCTTGGAAAAACTGTTAAGAGAAGGGGTATCCATCCGGAACCTGCCGGTGATTTTTGAAACGTTAGCTGATTTTGCCAGGTTCACAAATGATACCGATGTTTTAGGTGAGTACGTCCGGCAAGGTTTAGCCTCCCAAATCACGAAAAGTTTTGTGAAAGATGATAATCCATTGAAAGTGATCACGATTTCCGGAAAGATTGAAAAAACCATTGCTGATCATATTCAGCAGACGGAACACGGCAATTACTTGGCATTAGAACCAGAGCAGCAGCAGGATATTGTACAGGCGATTCATAAGGAAGCGGAAAAAGTTTCATTGCAGGAGGAAACGATCATTATTATTTGTTCTCCTGCAGTACGGATGTACTTGAAGCAATTGTTGGACAGGTTCTTACCTCAGGTTGTTGTGTTGTCCTACAATGAATTGGAGCCGTCCGTCGAGGTACAAAGTGTTGGGGTGGTGAATATCGCATGAAAATAAAAAAATACAAAGCTCCTTCTATGCCGGAAGTGATGAAACAAGTGAGGAAGGATTTTGGCACCGACGCTGTGATTTTACAGTCCAGACAAGTAAAATCAGGCGGTGTGTTAGGTTTCTTTAAAAAGAACTATATCGAAGTGGTTGCCGGATATGATCCTGATCCGGTCAAACCTGCTCATAAAACAGCTGTCAAAAAGGAAGAAACTGTTTTAAAAAAAGAGTCAAACCAGGAAGATACAGGAAGTACTTCCATTTCCCGTTCAAAAGAAATGGAAGAGGTGTATAAACTGCTGGAAGCGCAGAACAGACAGTTGAAATTTAAGTTAACACCGGAAGAACAACGGATTTATGACAACTTAATCGGTCAGGAAGTTCTCCCTGACATTGCTTTACATCTCGTTACGGAAGGAAATAAAGATGCCGGTTCCTCTGAAGGAGACCTAATAATGACCTTGCAGTACAATGTTGATAAACAAATAGAAAGACATTTAGAGGGCCTGCAGACCGGGTTTACTCATCAGCAAAAAGTGATTCAGTTTGTCGGGCCGACTGGGGTAGGGAAAACGACAACCATTGCAAAAATTGCTGCACAAATGCAATTAACAGAAAAGAAAAATGTAGCCCTGATTACCTTGGACACATACCGTATTGCGGCGGTAGAACAATTAAAAACCTATGCAAAAATTCTCCATATACCGGTAGAAGTGGCGTATACCAAGAAAGAATACCGAGAATATATCGAACAGTTACAGGATTATGACGTGATTTTAGTGGATACAGCAGGCCGGAATTATCGGGATGAAATGTATGTGAAAGATCTGGCTGACTGGATCAATCCTGATGAGGTGACCAATTATCTGGTGTTATCGATGACTTCCAAACCGAAAGATTTTCTGGACATTTACGGGAAGTTTGCTGCGATTGGTGTCGATGGTTTGATATTAACGAAGCTGGATGAAACGGAGCAATATGGAAACATTTTAAATGTCCTGTCGCACTATCCAGACATCCGGATCGGTTATATGACAAACGGGCAAGATGTTCCCGAAGATATGATGCATCCGACCCTGGATCAATTAAGGCAACTCATTACAGGTGGCAAGCAATGAGTTATGATCAGGCAGAGAAACTCCGGCGCAAACTTTCTTCTGACAGGTTTGCAAAAACCATTGCAGTATGCAGCGGGAAAGGCGGAGTAGGAAAATCAAATTTTACGCTCAACTTTTCTATGAAACTGGCACAGGAAAACCACCGTGTACTGATATTTGATTTAGATGTCGGCATGGGGAATATTGATTTACTTCTCGGCATGCAAACAGACTATTCTATAGCAGATGTTTTAAATAACCGTATTTCGATGCGTGAAGCCATTGTAAAAAGCCCTTATGGGTTGGATTATATCCCTGGAGGTTCCG
Organism: Oceanobacillus locisalsi; assembly: GCF_042675985.1. Taxonomy (NCBI): domain Bacteria; kingdom Bacillati; phylum Bacillota; class Bacilli; order Caryophanales; family Bacillaceae; genus Oceanobacillus; species Oceanobacillus locisalsi. The sequence continues at coordinate 12,297 of NZ_JBHTKK010000024.1, read as the reverse complement.
GTCTGCTTGAATTTTTGGAGCTGGACAATCATAAAGCGGCTATCTTTTATCAAGGGCTGGAGAACGTGTTAAGGGAATATGATTATGTGCTGTTTGATATGGGAGCGGGCATGACTGAAACAGCGTTATTTTTTATTTTGGCTGCAGATGAATGTTTTGTGGTAACAACAGCGGAACCAACCGCTATTACAGATGCGTATGGAATGGTGAAGCACATCCTGGCTAATCAGGCGGATATGCCAATTCATACGATTTTAAACCGTTCGCGTAACAATGCTATTCTCGATAACTTTCATACGGTAATCGACTCCTTTTTACATGGAAAAGCGCAGGGACTGGGCTGTATACCCGAGGACGGCAATGTGATGAAAGCGGTGATGCATCAAAAGCCGTATACCGTGTTGTATCCAAAAACGAAGGCATCAAAAGCGATAGATGACATTCTGAAAAACTATATAAACCAAGCCGATAGTTCGGTACGTAAATCCGGCAGTTTCATAGAACGAATAAAACATTTCGTGAAGGGGTGAAGGAATGGCTCTCATTAATGTGCTTGTCGTAGATGATTCTGCATTTATGAGAAAGATGATTGCAGAAATCTTAACAGAAGACGGCCGGTTTCATGTTGTCGGGACTGCTGTACACGGAATAGACGGCGTGAATAAAGTGAAAAAATGGCAGCCGGATGTGGTGACGATGGATGTACATATGCCAAAGCTGGATGGGTTAGAGGCTTTAAAACAGATTATGGATGAAAATCCTGTACCGGTCATTATGCTGTCCAGCGAAACAAAACAAGGCGCTGACTATACAATCCAAGCTATCTCGACAGGTGCTGTGGACTTTATTACCAAGCCGTCCGGATCCATTTCTTTAGATATAAAAAAGGTAGAAAAAGAAATCTGCGACAAAGTATATACAGCAGCAACCGTTAAAGTACATAAAAAAATAAGCCGTGCACAAGCGCATAAGCCGATTGAAGAGATTCAACAGCCGTTAACGATGCCGGCACCGCCTGCGCTTTCATCGAAAAAACTGGTTGCCATCGGAACATCTACCGGCGGTCCGAGAGCTTTGCAGAAAGTAATCACCGCTTTACCAAAAGATATCCGTGTTCCGATTGCCGTTGTACAGCATATGCCCCCGGGATTTACGGCATCACTGGCGGAAAGACTGAACCAAATCAGCCAGGTGGCCGTGAAAGAAGCTGAGCACGGCGAGGTTATGAAAAAGGGGACAGTCTATATTGCACCGGGCGGTTATCATATGGAAGTAAAACATAGCGGGATGGCGGTAATCGTTTCATTAAACCAGTTATCTCCGGATAACGGACATCGTCCATCTGTTAATACGTTGTTCCGTTCGTTAAGTGCCCTCCGGAATTATCAGATAGTCACCTGTGTTTTAACAGGGATGGGAAACGACGGAACAATCGGCTTAAAAGAACTGAAAAAAGCTAACCCTCATGTATTATCCCTGGCAGAAGCAGAGGAAACAGCTATTGTTTACGGCATGCCTAAAGCTATTGTGAAAGAAGGGCTGGCTGATTATCAAGTACCCTTAAATCAAATGGCCAGTCAATTGAATAATCTTGTCAACAAATAATTTGAAGGGAGTGATTTTCATGATGCAAGAACAGTCAATGCCAGAAGCATTGGAAAAAACAATTATTTTTAAGTTAAACGGCAGTGAATACGGACTGCCTGTGAATTTTGTAGAGTCTATCGAGACAGCCTTGCCAATCACTCGGGTGCCGCATGAGAAAAACTACATTAAAGGAGTCATTAATCTGAGGGGCAAGATTATTCCTGTCATCGATTTGCGAATCCGGCTGGAAGAGCAGCAGGAGCACAGTAATGAGGAAGATCAAATCATTATTACCAGAATAGAAGAGACACAGGTAGGATTAATTATAGACAGCGCAGAGGATGTTTTAGATATCCCTGTTCATTTGTTGGAAGATCCGCCGGAAACAATTAGTACTGTGAAAAAGGAATACATCCATTCTATTGCACATCTGGATGATCGCTTCATTATTCTATTAAATATATATGCATTATTACATTTAGAAGAAATAAAGACGCAAGAAATGGATGATCATTAATGGATGTTTTTCAATTAACCGGTTTTCAAAAAGATATTTTAAAAGAGATAGGAAACATTGGCGCTGGAAATGCTGCAACTTCCTTGTCCCGGCTTTTGGGACAGAAGGTTGATATGACGGTTCCTAATGTGGAGGTTGCGGATTTTAATGAGGTGATTGCGTTAGTTGGCGGACCGGAGCAGCCGATTGCCGGCATTATGTTTCAAGTAGAAGGTGAGATAACAGGTGTAATGGCAATTGTGGTGGATATCGAAGAAGCAGAATATCTGGTGCAAAAATTGACTCATAATCAGGCGTTTCAATTATCTGAACAAACAAACGGTGCTGCATTAGAGATTGCTATGTCTGCTTTGAGTGAAATTGGAAATATCTTAACTGGATCCTATCTCACGGCGCTTTCTGACTTTACAGGGTTGCATCTGCAGCCTTCCGTTCCGCATCTGGGAATGGACATGGCTGGAGCTATTATGACGATGGGATTATTAGAAATTTCTCAAGTCACAGACTACTGCATTATTATTGATACGGAAATCAGGCAAGAGGAAGAAGAACATGAACAGATTAGAGGGAATTTCTTATTTATTCCAGACCCGGAATCTTTTCAGAAGCTTTTTGCCACATTAGGATGGCATTAATATGCATACGATGAAAACCATTGTCAACGTAGGTATTGCGGATACAAAAACAGTCACAGCACCAGATACAATCCGTACTTTAGGTCTCGGTTCATGTATCGGCACGGTTTTATATGATGAAAGACAAGGAATAGCAGGGCTGTCCCATGTACTATTACCTGATTCCAGTCAAGCAAAGGCAGGAAATATAAATCTGATGAAATATGCAGATACGGCTATTCCGCAGCTGCTAGAAATGCTGCAGGAACTTGGAGCCAAGAATATAAAAGCCAAAATAGCCGGAGGGGCGCAAATGTTTCAAATTGGTCAGGGCACCAGTTTTATGCGAATCGGCGATAAAAACATGGAAGCAGTTCAGGGAGCGCTCCGGAAATCAAATATTAGCATCGTTTCCTCTGATGTGGGAGGAAATCTGGGAAGAACCATTGAATTTGATCCAACCACTTCCATACTTTCTGTGAGGAAACGCAATCATGATGTTTTTACTATTTAACCGATTGGAAAGGAGCGTGTATTTCTTTGAGTTCTTTAGAGCCTTCGCAAGAAAGAATTTTATGGGAGAATTGGACGTCGAGTCAAGATAATGAAGCAGCAAATATACTCATAGAGAACTACATGTATCTTGTTTCCTTTCACACGGAAAGAATCGCTAGTCAGCTGCCTAATCGTGTTGATCGGGAAGAAATACGCAGTTATGGTTTGTTGGGACTTTATGATGCATTGCATAAATTTGAGGTGAAACGTGATCTGAAGTTCGATACATATGCTTCATTTCGAATTAAAGGTTCTATTATGGATGGTTTGAGAAAAGAAGACTGGCTGCCCCGATCTATTCGGGAGAAAACGAAAAAGGTGGAGCAGGCAAGTGAAGCCTTTGAGCAAAAATATCAATGTGAGGCACAGCCGGAAGACATTGCTGATATAACCGGAATGCCCCTTCAAGAAGTAGAGACCACCATGCGGGATATGGTCGTTAGCAACATGCTGTCCATTGAGGAAAAGCCGAAAAGCCATGAAAGTGATTTGAAAGAAGGCATCGGCTATAGTGTTTCGGACAAACCGGAGCTGCGTCCGGAATCCAGACTGCTGCGGGAAGAACGGAAAGATGAATTAATAAAAGGGATTCAATCATTAAATGAAAAAGAACAGCTGGTTATCAGTCTTTTTTATCAAGACGAACTGACCTTTACCGAGATTGGCCAAGTATTGGGGTTGACAACTTCCCGGATTTCGCAGATCCATAAACGGAGCATTGTCAAATTACGGTCCACGTTACAAAAAATGACGCAGGCTTAGGTAGAAAGATAAGTATATAAAAGAATGTATGGAAAGGGATAAATATGTCAACATTACTATGGATGATCAGCTTTATATTACATGGTGTCTCCATATTAGCTATCTATTTATTACTAAAAGACAGACAGCATACCGGTGGTAATAAGGAAACAGAAGCATTATTAAAAGAGACGCTGGCGGAAATACGGAGAGAGAATAGAACGTTGCAACATCTTTTAGAGGAAGATAAGCAGCCTGATAAAAAAACCGCTGATAAGGAAGAAAAACAACAATCTCTTTTTCCCGTTACAGAAGAGGCAGAAGCAATGCCTGTCAAAAAAGAAGGAGAAATCCAAAGCCCGGAAATGTTTTCAACTGCTCCTTATCAGGATGAAGTAGAAACTTCCCTGGAAGCAAAGGTATTGCAGCTCCATACCAATGGAATGACATCAGATGAGATAGCTCAGCAGTTAAACTGTGGTAAAATGGAAGCTGAAATAATTATCAAAATGCACAAACGAAAAGCGTAGAGCGCCCGTTTAAAAACGTAGAGACCCTCGCGTTACAACTGAGATAAAGGAATCACGGTGAGGTAACGAACCGATGATGACTTTCACCCGCGGGGCACGACGGACACGACGTCCTAGTATCGACGTTGGTCACAGGACGTGACCGTTCCTAGTCGATGAAAGTGCGACTATAGCTCTGTCTGCGCCTGTCGGCTTGCCAGTCAGCAAGTCTTCTTTTCACCCGCGGGGCATAAGTGCGACTTTACTTCTGTCTGCGCCTGCCGGCTTGCCAATCACTAAGTCTTCTTTATCGTAGGGCGTGACGCGAAATCTCTAAAGTTTGGCGCTCGGAGCTAGACAGCTATAACCCAAGCCTAAGAGTATATTTAATAAAAAATTAAACTTATTGTGCATCAAAAAAAGTCATGAAAATTACTTGCTTACATGGGGATGTTGTGGTATATTAACTTTTGGTGTAAATAGTCTAATTATCAGAGGGAATATGTTCATTCTCTATCAATAGTTAGATAAAAATAACACACGCATTTGGATTTGTAAGATTGGTGCTGACAGTCAGTATTCTTATAAAGAAGAAAAATGCGGAGGAATAAAACCAATTAGGAGGAATTTATTATGGCAGCAATTTCAATGAAACAATTGCTAGAAGCTGGTGTACACTTTGGTCACCAAACACGTCGTTGGAACCCGAAAATGAAAAAATATATTTTCACGGAGCGTAACGGCATTTATATCATCGACTTACAAAAAACAGTTAAAAAAGTGGATGAAGCTTACAATTATGTGAAAGAAATCGCAGCAAACGGCGGTACTGTTCTTTTTGTAGGTACGAAAAAACAAGCACAGGACTCTGTACGTGATGAAGCGATCCGTTCAGGCATGTTCTATGTAAACCAACGCTGGTTAGGCGGAACGCTAACAAACTTCCAAACAATCCGCAAACGTATTAACCGTTTGAAAGACATTGAAAAAATGGAAGAAGACGGTACATTTGAAGTACTGCCTAAAAAAGAAGTTGTTGATTTACTGAAAGAAAAAGAACGTCTTGTGAAATTCTTAGGCGGCGTAAAAGAAATGAACAAACTTCCGGATGCCATGTTTGTTATTGATCCTCGTAAAGAGCGTATTGCTATTGCGGAAGCTCATAAATTAAACATTCCAATCATCGGAATTGTTGATACAAACTGTGACCCGGATGAGATTGATTATGTCATTCCTGCAAACGATGATGCCATCCGCGCAGTAAAACTTCTCACTTCAAAAATGGCAGATGCTATTCTGGAAGTGAAACAAGGTGAAGAAACAGAAGAACCTGTTTCTGAACAAGACCAATTAGAAGCAGAAGTAGAAGAAGAAACTGCTTCCCAAGAGTAATCTTTTAAAAGGTGAGGGTGATAAGAGGATAGAAGCCTTTTATCACCCTTTTTTCAAGAAAGAAATGAATATGCTATATGCACGAACTCTATAAATGAAAAATTCAAGGAGGAATTTAACATGGCAGTAACTGCTCAAATGGTTAAAGAATTACGTGAAAAAACAGGTGCCGGAATGATGGACTGTAAAAAAGCATTAACAGAAACAAACGGAGATATGGAACAAGCAGTTGATTTTCTTCGTGAAAAAGGGATGGCAAAAGCTGCTAAAAAAGCAGACCGTGTTGCTGCTGAAGGCTTAACACACATCGAAATCGATGGAAATAGAGCTGCTATCATCGAAGTAAACTGTGAAACAGACTTCGTAACTAAAAATGACCAATTCAAACAATTGCTTTCTGACCTTGGTAAACATGTTGTGACAAATAATCCAGCAGATGTAGAAGAAGCGTTACAACAAAATCTTTTAGACGGTTCAGAAACAGTTGGAGATGCGATTACAAAAGTTATTTCTCAAATTGGAGAAAAAATCTCTCTCCGTCGTTTCACTGTATTGGAAAAAACGGATAACGATGCTTTCGGTGCTTATCTTCATATGGGCGGAACTATCGGCGTACTTTCTCTATTGGAAGGAACAACGGATGAAACACTTGCTAAAGACATTGCAATGCACGTAGCAGCTATCAACCCGCGCTATACAACTCGTGATGAAGTTGCAGAAGAAGAAGTAAACAGTGAGCGTGAAATGCTTAAAACACAAGCATTAAACGAAGGCAAGCCGGAAAACATCGTTGAAAAAATGGTAGAAGGCCGTTTAGGCAAATTCTTTGAAGAAATCGTTCTTTTAGAGCAAAGCTTTGTAAAAGATCCGGACCAGAAAGTGAAAAAATATGTTGAGGATAAAGGTGCTTCTGTCAAAGCATTCGTTCGCTATGCAGTAGGCGAAGGAATGGAAAAACGTGAAGATAACTTCGCGGAAGAAGTAATGAGCCAAATTAAAAAATAAGTGATACAAATTAGGGGACATTAATTTGTTCCCTTCTTTGTAACTATATAAGTGCAAAATATATTTTTTCTCTGGAGGTTATTATGACAACAGCACATTATAATAGAGTTGTGTTAAAATTAAGTGGAGAAGCTTTAAGTGGAAAAGAAGGGTATGGAATCTCACCCGAAATTATTCATTCCATTTCAGAGCAAGTGAAAGAAGTTGCAGACCTCGGCGTCGAGGTAGCTGTAGTTGTAGGCGGAGGAAACATCTGGCGCGGTAAAGTAGGATCCGAAATGGGGATGGACAGAGCTTCAGCTGATTATATGGGCATGCTTGCAACCATTATGAATTCCTTGGCCCTGCAGGATGGTCTGGAAACAATTGGAGTAGAAACCAGAGTTCAGACATCCATTGAAATGAGACAAGTTGCTGAGCCATACATAAGGCGGAAAGCAATCCGCCATCTGGAGAAAAAACGTGTTGTTATTTTTGCTGCCGGAACCGGGAATCCTTACTTTTCTACCGATACAACAGCAGCATTACGTGCTGCAGAAATTGAAGCAGAAGTAATTTTAATGGCTAAAAACAATGTAGACGGTGTTTATACGGATGATCCTAAAATGAACAAAGAAGCAAAAAAATATCAAACACTTACGTACTTGGAAATGCTAAATGCCGGATTAGGCGTGATGGATTCTACCGCTTCTTCATTATGTATGGATAATGACTTATCATTAATTGTCTTCTCTATTATGGAAAAAGGAAACATTAAGCGAGTCGTACAAGGTGAAAATATTGGAACAACGATAAGGGGGAACTAAAAATGTCAGATTCAGTGATAAAAGATATGAAGGAAAAAATGAAGCAGGCTGTTCAGGCTTTTTCAAGAAATTTAGCCTCTGTTCGTGCCGGTCGTGCCAATCCAAGCCTTTTGGATAATGTTTATGTGGATTATTATGGTGCAAATACGCCTCTAAACCAACTGGCTCAAGTTGGTGCTCCAGAAGCAAGATTACTGACCGTGACACCATATGATAAATCTGCAATCGGGGACATTGATAAAGCTATCCAGAGAGCAGATCTGGGACTTTCTCCATCCAATGACGGAAACATTATCCGGATTAATATTCCTGCACTTACACAGGAAAGAAGAAAAGAACTTGTGAAATTAGTCGGCAAATATGCGGAAGAAGCCCGCGTACAAATCAGAAACCAACGTCGTCAAGCGAATGACCAATTGAAAAAAGCTGAAAAAAGCGGGGACATTACAGAAGACGACCTAAAAGCATTTCAAGATGATGTGCAAGAAACAACAGATGCTTTTATTAAACAAATTGAAGACTTAGCAAAAACAAAAGAAAATGAAATTATGGAAGTATGATAAGAGATAGAGATTATTTCTTTCAGCTTTAACAGTAAATATATTTTTGTTTAAAGGTGACAGTTTTCTGCTAACGTAGTAAGATGCCATTAAGCCCTCTTATTAAAGGGGGTTTTTGTATTCATGTTACCGGCAATTCCGCTAAATACATGTTTAATGAAATATAGTCATAATAAAGGACGTTCAAAAAGTAACCAAATGATAAGCGCGAACTCTTTAGTTGATATTCTTGCCTCTAATTTTGGGACTGCGATTACTAATGTTGTCAGGTTAATAAATTTAAAAAAAATAATAGTTGCTATAAGCATAGAGCAATAAAGCTAACCAGCGTAGTGTTTTTCCGTAGCGGTCATACTAACCTGACAACATTGCTGCGATTACTCGTCCCATCGAAAATCATTGGCTACTTTTGAACAGACACTAATTATTATTGGCATGGTCATGCCTTTCATCCCTTGTTCTTTTTATAAATGAAGAGGGTTATGAACAAACAACCATTCGGGGGACGGAAAATGTCTATTAAAATTCCTTTTTTATCAAAACAATCAAAAGAAACGGATTCACTTTCTGCAGATAATATTCCGGATCATGTAGCCATCATCATGGACGGAAACGGCAGATGGGCGCAAAAGCGGGGCTTACCCAGGTTTGCAGGTCATAAAGAAGGTGTTTCTACGGTGAATAAAATCGTTAAAACCGCTGTAGGAGCGAATGTGAAGGTTTTAACGCTGTATGCTTTCTCCACAGAAAACTGGAAACGCCCAAAACAAGAAGTGGACTATATTTTAAAACTTCCAAAAGAATTTTTGCATGTATACTTACCGAGCTTGATGGAGAATAATGTTCGTATTGAGACCATAGGTGATTTTCATGCATTGCCAAATAATACGCAGGAAGCTGTAAACTATGCAAAAGAAAAAACAAAGAATAATGATGGCCTTATCTTAAACTTCGCACTGAATTATGGAAGTCGTTATGAAATTTTAAAAGCTGTGAAGCAAATTGCAATGGATTTAAAAGAAGAAAACTTGGATATCGATCATTTAGATGAAGATACCTTTTCCAAACATTTATATACGGATGGTGTATCTGATCCGGATTTATTAATCCGCACTGGCGGCGAATACCGCTTAAGCAATTTTATGCTCTGGCAAATGGCATATACGGAGTTTTGGTTTACGGATAAGCTCTGGCCGGAATTTACGGAAGAAACATTTTGTGAAGCATTACTTGCATATCAGCAGCGGAAAAGACGATATGGAGGTATATAAGGTGATGATAATGGAATGAAGCAACGAACGATAACAGCAATATTGGCTCTGCTGGTGTTTGTCCCAATTATTATTATGGGCGGCATGCCATTTACTATTTTTATCTATCTGCTGGCCACTATCGGATTAATTGAATTAATCCGTATGCGCCACCCGGAAAAGGGTTTCGTACCATATGTTTTATCTGCTTTATTAACGTGGGTGATTTTACTTCCTGAAGCCGTTTTTACGGATATAGCGTGGTTTACGAAGTATGAATTGATTTCAATTATGATTTTTGTTTTATTAGCATATACGGTATTGGCTCAAAATGCGTTCACGTTTGACCAAGTGGGATTTGTTATTCTTGCAGCGTTTTATGTCGGATTAGGGTTTTTCTACTTGATAGAGACAAGAGACGGCGCTAATGCACTGAGAAATATCTTATTTGCATGCTTTATCATTTGGGCAACAGATACAGGTGCCTACTTGTTCGGAAGAAAGTTCGGCAAACGGAAACTATTGCCTGCAATCAGCCCAAAGAAGACAGTAGAAGGAGCGCTCGGAGGTATATTAGTAGCAGTAGTTGTTGCTGTTATCTTTCATTTGGTAGTACCATTTGATCACTCCTGGCTGACAGTAATGATTGTTACGGTGATTGCTTCTAGTGTCGGGCAAATTGGTGATTTAGTTGAATCCGCGTTTAAACGTGTATATAATGTGAAAGACTCAGGGAAAATTCTTCCTGGGCACGGTGGTATTTTAGATCGCTTTGACAGCATGCTTTTTGTTTTTCCATTACTGCATTTTATTCATTTTTTTTAACAAATGGAAACGAATGTTGTAGAATCAGTAAAGTAAGCTGAAATGTTGCATATACTAGGTGAAGAGCTTTCTTTTCTTCGTACATAACAAAGTTTATTTTAACATTGCAGGACAAGCCGGCGTGTATTGTGTTAAAGGCTTAGTGGTAGCACAAAAATAAATTCATTTTACGTCATTGGTTTACGTAATCGGGTTATGTCATATTATTATGGAGAAATAGGGTTTAACATACTCTTTTACCTTTATCAGAAGGAAGGTGCTGTCATGACAACTGTTATAGCATTTATATTAATGTTTGGTGTACTCGTTTCTATTCATGAGTGGGGTCACTTGATTTTTGCGAAACGGGCCGGGATGCTTGTCCGGGAATTTGCAATCGGATTTGGCCCAAAGATATTAACATTCACAAAAAATGAGACACTCTATACCATTCGGTTAATCCCGGCGGGCGGATATGTCCGTGTTGCGGGAGATGATCCGGAGATCGTTGAGTTAAAACCAGGACATCATGTTGCTCTGGATTTTAATAAAGATGGAAAAGTATCTCAAATTATCGTCAATAACAAATCAAAACATCCAAATGCCCGCACGATTGAAGTAGAAAAAGTAGATCTGGATCATGAACTTTATATCGAAGGTTATGAATTGGATGATGAAGAAACAAAACTTCATTTTGATGTCGATCCGAAAGCATTGTTTATCGTCGATGAAAGAGAAACGCAAATTGCACCTTTCGATAGACAATTTGCTTCGAAAACGGTCGGACAGCGTGCGATGCAGCTATTTGCCGGACCGATGATGAACTTTGTACTTGCCATCTTTGTCTTCCTGCTCATTGGGCTGATTCAAGGTGTTCCTGTAGAGGAAGCGCAGATGGGTGAAATTCAACCTGATAGTCCGGCAGAAGAAGCAGGATTCGAGGAAAATGATATTATCACGCAAATCGGCGACCAGTCCATTTCAACCTGGGATCAATTTACAAGCATTGTGCAGGAAAGTCCAGAACAGGAATTGGATTTGATTGTCTCCAGGGGTGGTACGGAACAGGAACTTACCGTTGTCCCGGCAGAAGTGGAGATTATTGATGAGCAAGGCGATCCAATGAATATCGGACAAATTGGTGTAACTGCAGCATATGAGAAAGATATTCTGGGTACTATAACCTTTGGCTTTGAGCAAACATATGAAACAACAAAGCTTATTATTAATAATTTAGTGATGTTAGTAACAGGACAACTTTCCATTGAAGTATTATCCGGACCGGTAGGAATTTATGATGCAACCGATCAAGTGGTACAATCCGGTTTTACAAACTTTTTAATGTGGACGGCCATGCTGAGCATTAATTTAGGAATTATTAATTTAGTTCCTCTGCCGGCGTTAGACGGTGGCAGACTAATGTTTGTCGGAATCGAGGCAGTCAGAGGAAAGCCGGTTGCTCCGGAAAAAGAAGGTGTATTCCATTTTGTCGGATTTGCCCTTCTGATGTTATTAATGATTGTTGTCACATGGAATGACATTCAGCGATTATTCTTGTAAAATATAATAGTAAATCCAATAGGTTACCCTTGTCGATTTATAGACAAGGGTTTCGTGTTTTAATAATAACTCAACTTTCGGACTTTAAACTTCTTTTCCAAAGGAACAGGGTTTGATCGTTTCTTTCATACAGCTGAAGATGAGAAGATAAGGTGAGGTGTAAGGCGACCGCTGCGGCGGACCGTTTTGCTTTCCGACGCACAACGGTTTTGATGGGGCGAGTAACCGCAGTCCCAGGACGTACTAGTGCAGAACGGCTGAATTCACTCTCCCTTCCATGTTATTCTTGACTTGTAAAAAATAACCAAGGGGATGAATGGAAATGGTTAAGCAAGCTGTCGAGATAAAACTAAGTGAAAAACAACATAAAATACTTGAAAAAATGTTTAGGGGTAGC
>NZ_JBHTKK010000023.1:0-74271 GCF_042675985.1 Oceanobacillus locisalsi | reverse complement strand
ATATGTGGTATAATTATTCACCATAAGGTGCTCCTTTCTTTTGGTTTGTTTGGACCGGTTAATCCTATTCTACCAAAGTTTGGAGCACTTTTTTATGTTTTTTTATAAAATTGGTTCGAAATTCAGGATAATAGAAGCAGTTTATTCGCATACAAAACATTTTTATAATATGATATACACGTTTTGGTAAAATATAAATTTGTACAGAAAGAATGAGGAGGAAATAATACGATCATGAGTGACAGAAATAAAGGAATCTTATTGTTATTATTATCTGCGTTAGGTTTTTCTCTGATGGCTATGTTTGTGAAACTGTCAGGGGACGTTCCTACGATACAAAAAACATTATTTCGCAATGGAGTAGCAATGATTATTGCGCTAGGTTTTGTTCTTTATCATAGAGAGCGGCTTTTTGGTAAAAAGGAAAACCAAAAATACTTAGTCTTGCGCTCTGCTTTAGGTATGACAGGGGTACTGCTGAACTTTTATGCTATCGATCACCTTGTACTTTCCGATGCAGATATGTTGAATAAAATGAGCCCATTTATAACGATTATTTTCGCTGCGATTTTTCTAAAAGAGTACGTGATGCGATTTCAGGTGGTTTCTGTTATTATTGCGTTTCTTGGAACATTGTTTATTATCAAACCCGTTTTCAATTTGGATATGGTTCCTTATGCAGCGGGGATTTTATCTGCCGTTTTTGCCGGAGGGGCTTACACCGTTTTACGAGTACTTGGCAATAAAGAACAGTTCTATACGGTTGTATTTTATTTTTCAGCCTTTTCCACAGTGATTCTATTGCCGCCAGTTATCTTTTTTTATGAACCGATGACTGGAATGCAGTGGTTGTATTTGCTTGCAGCAGGCGTGTTTGCGACGGTTGGACAATTTGGTATTACCGTTGCTTATAAATTTGCACCTGCAAAAGAGATATCTATCTTTTTCTATTCTACAGTCGTCTATTCAGGGATCTTTAGTATTGTCTTCTTTGGGCAAATACCAGATCTATGGAGTATCTTTGGCTATCTCGCCATCTTTGGCGCATCGTTCTATATGTTCCTGCGTAATAATCGGGATTTGAAGGAAGCGAAGGAGTAAGGTGTAAAGAAAACCTGTACTTAATGAAAGGTACAAGTTTTTGAAAATATCAAACGGTTATGATAGACTTATTTAAAATCAGAGGTGAGCAAATTGGTTATCGTTCAAACAAATGATTTCTTCTCACAACTACATCATCATAACAACTAGTCTTGCTTATCGATTTAATTTTAAAAAATCGAATGAGGAAGGCTATTACTCATGAAATCGCATCCCGAATTAAGTAAACCACTTAACTAAGGGGGGCGATTTTTTTGTATTCAAAAACAGGAGGTAAAGAAAATGAAGAAGATGGATTATCAAAATGTAAAAGGAACGCAAGATTATTTACCAGAGTCTGAAAGCGTAAGAAGGAATATCCGAAGAACATTAGAGGATGTGTTTATCCAATTTGGATGTCAGCCGCTGGAAACACCTATCTTAAATTATACGGAATTACTTGCTTCCAAATATGGAGGCGGGGCAGATATATTAGAGGAGATGTATACTTTAACAGATAGAGGAGAAAGGGATTTAGCTCTGCGCTATGACCTTACAATTCCTTTTGCCAAGGTGGCTGCAATGAATCCGACATTAAAGATGCCGTTTAAACGGTATGAAATTGGTAAAGTGTTTCGGGATGGGCCAATAAAAACAGGGCGGCTACGGGAGTTTACACAATGTGATGTCGATATTGTCGGGGTGGATTCACAAATGGCGGAAGCGGAATTAATGATGATGGCACTGGATGCTTTTGATAAGCTTGGTATGAAGGTGGAAATTCAATACAATAATAGAAAGTTATTAACCGGAGTATTAGAATTGTTTGGTGTAGAAGATACGAAAATTAACACAGCTGTACTGATACTGGACAAGCTTGAAAAGGTAGGAGTAGACGCTGTTGTAGCCGAGCTTGGTGAACAAGGTGTGCCAGCTGATGTGACACGTTCTATAAAACAGTTTTTGACAGATGAACATAATACCGACTTCAGCTATTTTGAATCCTTATCTGGTCAAAATGGGCAGATTAAACAGGGGCTGCAGGAACTGGAAGAACTAACATCTTATCTTGATTATCTGGACATTGGAGAGCAGTGTATATTCAACCCATTTTTAGCACGAGGATTAGAAATATATACAGGTACAGTTTATGAAATGTTTTTAGCCAAGGGTTCTATTAAGTCGAGCATTGGGAGTGGCGGAAGATATGATAATGCAATCGGTGGACTGATAGGAACAGGTGAAACTTTCTCTACTGTTGGAATCTCTTTTGGGATGGATGTGATTTATACAGCGATGGCTGCAGCGAAGGGAAATCAAAAATTTGGCAGAGAGATGGATTATTATATTATTCCGTTAGGTACGGAAAAAGAATCTTTATCTGTATCAAAATACTTTCGGGATAAGGGATATAAAGTGGAAGTCGAGATGGGAAATAAAAAAGTTGGAAAAGCACTTCATTGGGCAAATAAAGAAAAAATCCACAACGTTATTATTATTGGGGAAGAAGAAGTCAGGAATAATCAGTTAAAAATAAAGGATATGTTCGCGGGAAAAGATACGATAGAATCATTTTCATTTCGTAAAATAGAGGGTTAGTGAAAGATGGAAGGAGAAACAGGAATCTATTTGGCTCCTTTTATAGATTCCTGTCCTCTTTATTTAATCAAAACTTAGTTAGCAGATAGGCTATCTTGCTTTACCCCGACAACGCGCAGTCTTTTATAATCTGCTATCCATTGTTCTTCTTGGTACAGAACATCCCTTAAGTTATTTTCTACCTGTGTCATCACGCATTCTTTGATAGCTTCTGAGTGATTTTTAAATATATTCCCGCAGAACATTTCCATCCAATTTCGCAGGCCATTGTCTCCCTCCAAGGGTGTCGGGCGATTGAAATGCGGGACAAATGTGACGTTAAATCCCGTTTCCTCCATTAATGTTGCGTACTCTCCTATACTTGGGAAGTACCATGGGAACTGTTCCGATGTATAGGGAATTCCAGCTTTTTTAACCTGGTGTATAATCTCATTCGTAATTGTTTCCACATTATACTTACCGCCAAACTCCGCAACAAATCTCCCGCCGGGTTTCAGGCTATTGTAGATGTGTTGGAGAGCATCCTTGGGTTTCTTGATCCAATGAAGCGTTGCATTTGAGAAAACCGCATCAAAATCATTGCTGTATCCGAGTTCTAAGACATCTCTCGCCATAAACGTTAGTCCCGGATATTTCTGGTTTGCCTGATGCACCATATTCTCTGATTTATCAACACCGATTACATTTGCGCCTTGCTGATAGATTTTATTGGCTAAATCTCCTGTACCACATCCAACATCAAGAATCCGTTCTCCTTCTGAAGGAGATAAAAGTTCTAATAGATCACTTCCGAATTTTGATACAAAGGAATGATTTCCATCGTACAAATTTGCGTTCCAATTATCTTTTGTATGGGAATCCATGGTCGCTCCTCCTTAAAATATACCTAGATGAAATTTGTAAGTATTAATTGTATTATATGGAATTTAGCTTATAATGAAAAATAAAATTATTTACGAAGGTTCATAACACTATGAGGTTGATTGGTAGAGCAGTTCCAATCTATATATTACAAAACAGTTGTGAAAGGAAGTATGAAATGATAAGGGAAGCAACTTCAAAAGATTTACCAGCAATTTTAGAAATTTATAATGATGCTATCTTGCACACTACGGCCGTTTATTCTTATCAACCACAAACATTGGCGAACAGGGAAGCCTGGTTTAAGCAGAAAAAGGATGCAGGATATCCAATATTAGTGAATGAACAAGATGGTAATGTCGCGGGATTTGCAACGTTTGGTCCTTTTAGAGACTGGCCAGCTTATAAATATTCAATTGAACATTCCGTTTATGTAGACAAGAGGTATCGTAAAAAGGGTATCGCCAGCTCATTGATGAAAGAAATTATTGCTATTGCCTGTGAAAGGGAATATATGACAATGATCGCTGGTATTGATGCTGCGAATGAGAAAAGTATTGCCTTGCATGAGAAATTTGGTTTTGAGCATGTAGGAACTATAAAAAATGCTGGTTTTAAATTTAAGCAATGGATGAATCTGGCTTTTTACCAATTAGAGTTTGAAGGACCGGAAAATCCGACGGAAGCATAGCTTGTTTGAAGAAAAGCTAAAAATGATAGACAGAAGAAGCTTCATCCTTCACGAACGAAGCTTCTTCTGTGTTTTTTTCAATATATACCAGGATCTCTAAATATTTTTCATTTTAAAATTAATTATTCACTTTTCGGCAGTTTTCAAAAATCGATATGAAATAAATGAAGGGCTGAGCACTTTTGCTTGCTCCTTTAATTTATAGCGAGCCTGCAATAATAGCTTTGCCTATGGTTTATTGCTGAACTCTATACTTTCTTATAAATTAAAAAATAATCAAGTAAAACACGACAAAGGAAGGTCTGCCTTGTCGTGTTTACATAACTCTATAGCTCTTTCTTAATTTGTTCTATTTCCTCCGCTGTTAAATCCGTTGCTTCCATAATTTGTTTTTTATCTATCTTTAATTGCATTAACTTTTTGGCTACCATCATTTTCTCTTTTTTAATACCTAGCCTTTCTCCTTCTTCCATACCTTCACTTCTAAGTTTTTCAGCAATAGACATGAATCGCTTCCTCCCTTCGATAGTCAGTCGCTCCTTTACGGTTTCCACAGGCAAGTCATCCCGGATACTGAGTATATAGATTAACACCGTATCATAATAGGATGAATCATCGTCATGTAACAATTCATCCACGAGCATCATGACTTCCAAAAATGTTTCCATATTTTTAATGAAAATATAACGCGATAATTCCAGGTATGCCTTCAGCTTCGGATTTCCTTTTACTTCCTCCCCGCCTTCCTTGGAGAAATTATAATAGAGAAAGTCATAATCGGGAACATATTTCTGAATAGCTGCCGGAAATTGATGGTAGCCGCCTATCCAGTCACTTACTTTTTTCGTTTCTTGCCAATTCGATTCCCCGTGGTAAAAAAGGATGGGAATGATAATCGGTAATGTTTCCGCTTTTTCTTTGTAAATATGTTGCTCCCAAATCTGATTCATATACTTTAAAAGCTGAAATGCAATATCTTCCGCCTTGTAACTCTTTTGTTCAAACAGAAAATAAAGATAACCTTCCTTATCCCCGATTTGTACATAAAACAGCAAATCCGAATAGGAATCTTTCAACTTCGATTCAATAAAGCTTCCATTTTGCAGTGCGAGTGTGTTGATATCTATGATGTCTAAGATTTCTTTTGGTAAATAGTTTTGTAAAAAGTCTGTTGTTACATCTAAATCTCCAAATGTTTCTTTAAACATCTTGTCATGTGGAAGATTAATTATACTCACTCAACTATAGCCCCTCTGCAGTTATTTATCATGGGAAAGCCCGAAAATGGGAGTTCCAATTCTAATTAGAGTATACCATTTTTCTGAATAAATATAAAATTAACTGGTACCTTTATCCGCTAAAATAATCATGCTATTTATTTTAATAATTACATAAAAAAGCTCCATTCATCATGAACGAAGCTTCGATTTTAAGGAAAATCTTTTAATTATATCCATAAGCATCCGTCACATATCATGCGACGCATCATTTTTTTGTCTGGAATGGTTTTTATTCTTCACTTTATGGGATCCTGCTAATGGTTCACCATAAGGCTGTTTAGGACTTTGAGGTAAATCTGGTTTTTCCTGCTGTTTTGGTCCTTTTCGATTTTTTGTCATCTTTATCCAACCTCCGTCGTGTGGCTATTGTGCCTTCTTATTTACAAATGTATTTTCATCCTCAATCAGACCGCATGCGCCGCATTGTATCCTTCGTTCAGGTCCATTATAGGCGATATGAAAGGCTTCTAACGGGTCTTGCTGATAATCATTTAACACTTCTCCTGTGCCCGCATCTAATTTAACCGGCTTCGCTACCTGCTCAATGACATTGAAGCGCGACCGGTTTGTTTTACATCTGGGACATTGATATGGCTGATTCATATGATGCACCTCGATTTTATTATTATTATTGAAGGCGTCTTATTTGTATTTTCTCTGATTCTTATTAGATTATACGAATATTTTTATTGACAAAATATAAAATGACGTTTATTATTTATATTGAATTAAAAATAAATGAATTAAATATTATTTAATTAAAAATCTCTTAAAAAGAAGCGTACGTATTGTTTTTGTATGGCATAACGCTTTCTATTTCAAAGAAGTGCATAATATCCAGTATAAAAATGCTGTAATGAGGTATAAAAAGAACAGTTAGATATCGGAAGACAGCACTTCCGTAAAGGAGATGGTTATGGCAAAGAAAAGGAATCTATATGAAAGAGGTGCAACAAATGGGATTGTTAAATAAATTATTTGGGAAATCAAATGAATCAAAGGAGATAGAGAATATGGGAAACACAAATGTAGCAGTTATTTTTTACAGCATGGGTGGTACCAACTACCAAATGGCAAAATGGGCAGCAGAAGCAGCGGAAGCGAAAGGTGCGGAAGTAAGAGTATTAAAAGTACAGGAATTAGCACCAGAATCCGTTATTGAAGGAAATCCGGCATGGAAAGCAACTGTAGAAGCAACAAAAGATGTTCCTGTAGCTTCTTCAGAGGATATCGAATGGGCAGACGCACTCATTTTTAGTACACCAACACGTTTTGGTAACGTACCTTCACAAATGAAGCAATTCTTGGATATCCAAGGTGGACTTTGGGGCAGTGGAAAAACAGTTAATAAAGTGGTCAGTGCGATGTCTTCTGCACAAAATCCGCATGGCGGGCAGGAAGCAACTATTCTTTCATTATACACCAGCATGATGCACTGGGGAGCAATCATTGTACCTCCTGGTTACTCTGATGCAAGTGCATTCTCATCTGGCGGAAATCCATATGGTACAAGTGTTACTGTGGATCAAGACGGAAAAATGGTTGAAGATGTAGAAGCAGCTGTAAAACATCAGGCACAACGTACAGTGACAACTGCAGAATGGGTTAAACAAGGAAATCAATAAGCAACTATATAGAAATGGCTTCTCTTTTTATGAAAGGGGAGCCGTTTTTTTGATGCTCTTAAATGCTGATTCATATCATAAGTGAAACTTTTTTGTATATATTATCGTAATACACCTTGCAGTACATAGAAAGGAAGAGTAAGAATGGGGATTTTATTAGCAACATTGATTAGTTTGATATTATACATGATTGGAGCAGGCATCATCGCTGCTGTTTCATCTGTATCGACAGGAAGAGTACTTAAATTTGCGTTAGGATTATTTATTTTTGGATATATAGTGATGGCCATTGTTAACTATTTTGTGATGCCGGCAGTTACTGTTCCAAACATGTTATTGATTAATTTAATTACAGCAATTATTCTTTTACCAATGCTTCTATTTGTTTTGAAGCCGAAACATTTTATGGAGAAGAAAGTAGTTACGCCCTTAGCAGGTATGTATGGATTGGGATTAATCATCCTTGTAGTATCTATCATTACAAGTTTTACGGTATTGGATAATGCCAATAATACGATTACCGTGCATGAAGAGCCTGAAGCAGAACCGCTATCAAAGGACGAAACCCCAATTACAGTTGCCCCGGAATTTGCACGTAATAAGATCCAAAAAGCCATGAGTGTTGTACCCAATGCGCAGTTTTATGATTTAGGGAAATTACAGGTGCAACAGGTGGGGGATGAAATTGTTTACGTGGCACCAGTTGAATTCTCTAGTTTTTGGAAGTTTATCCGTGGAAAAGAAATAGCAGGCTATTTTACGATTTCTGCTACCGATGTGAATGCTCAACCCTCATTTGAAGAAGAGCCGATGGAATATACGAACTCCAGCTATTTCCATAAGTATGTTAAACGTGTGATTTATAATCAGTTCCCGCAATATATACAAAGTGGGGATGCGCAACTGGAAGTGGATGATGATGGGAAACCATGGTATGTGCAGACCATCTATAAACCGATGCACATTACGAATAAACCAAATCTGGATGCACTTCGTGTCGTCGTCATTGATCCGGTCACTGGAGATATGAATGCCTATCAGACAGATGAAGCACCAGCATTTATTGATGGATCGGTGAGTTCGGAAATGGCTTCGGTGACGAATGACTATTTCGGAAAGTATATCCACGGGTGGTTAAACAGTATGTTTGGAAAAAGAGACGTAAAGCTGCCAAATGAGTCTGGAACGGAATCAGGTGTTACACCAATGTTTGATGAGAATGGGGATATGTTTTATTTTACTGATATGACCTCTCCGAAAGAAAATGTTGATTCAGCACTAGGTTATACACTTATTAACGCACGTACCGGTGAACTTACCTACTTTGGCGGGGAGAAGAATAACGGCATTATGGATAGTGATGGAGCAAAACAAATCGTTAATAAGGAATTTCCAGAGAAGAAATGGGAAGGTTCTATGCCCGTACTGTATAATATTGATGGGAATCCGACTTGGGTTGTCAATGTACTGGATCCGAACGGTTTGCATAAGCAGTATGCCTATATTAAGGCAGACGATTCTGATTTTGTTGTATTTGGAGATACGGCGAATGCTGCTCTGGAATCCTATCGAATGGCTTTGTCACAGGATTCTGGGAACGCAGAGGCTACGGATGAGACTGTTACCGAATCTGTGCAAGGAACGGTTGACCGTGTGCAAATAAGCTCAACAGAACAAGGGCAAATGGTTCAATTCTTACTGGAAGATGATACCACCATTTACACTGTAAACTCCAGTAAGGTTCCATTGGCAATCTTTCTGGAGCAAGGAGATCATATTGATGCAGAAGCACAGCTGATGGATAATGAAACAGCGACCATAGAAGAGATGGAAATTGAAGGATTGACGGAATAGCAGAAAAAATATGTGTATCAATTCCCTATTGTTAAAAATGGCAATAGGGGATGATATTACATTATTTAACCAACTTGTTTTGTGTTTCTAAAAAGCCCTCAAATATGGAGGACATAAAAGTTGTATCTCTGGAAGTCCTCAAATACTTCTAAAAAATATCTTTGAAAATAAAAAATAATATGTTATGCTTTAATTGTAATCTGAAAATTAAATAAGCAACACTAGGGGAGCCTTTGGCTGAGACGAATACTCGGACCCTTTGAACCTGATCTGGTTAACACTAGCGTAGGGAAGTGGCAGGAACATGATGATATATCATTCAATCGTTGAATTTTTATACAATCAAGGCCACTTGTCCTACTTGGATAAGTGGCCTTTTTCGTTTCTTCCATCATTCTGAAACAAACGGAAGAAAGGAGGGAGAGGGATATGGGAAAGCAGCTGCATTTGATTACAGATGGAAATTTTTCTAATCAGCATTTGCAAATAATAAAGCGGATTCATGATAATATTGATTATTTGCATATTCGGGAGAAAATGAAGCCAGCAAAAGATATATTAAAAATAATCGAAGGATTGGAAAATATCAAATTTCCACCAGCTAAAATAATTGTCAATGACAGGGCAGACCTTGCTGTTATGAAGTACGGTGCAGGGGTGCAACTGGCATATCACAGCCCTCCTGCTTCTCTTGTGAAAAGGAGCTTTCCTGACTTACAAGTGGGAAAATCAGTCCATTCTTTACACGAAGCAGAGCAGGCGCAACAAGAAGGGGCAGATTATCTATTATATGGTCATATTTATTCCAGCATGTCCAAGCTCAATCAACAGCCCAGGGGATTAGTTGAACTTCAGGAAATTACCAGCACATTATCTGTACCGGTATATGCGGTTGGCGGGATAACGCCTGAGCGAACGAATGAAGTAATTGCAGCAGGAGCAGCGGGGGTAGCAGTAATGTCTGGTATTTGGCAGGCAGATGATCCGCTCCAAAATGTAAAGGCTTATCATCACACGTTGAACACGTGGGAAGGAGGTTGAGGGTGAGGAAACAGTTTGACCAAATCATTGTAGGCGGCGGGGTCATTGGCTGTTCGATTGCTTATCAGCTGGTGAAAAGAGGTTACCGGGTGTTGATTATAGAAAGAAATCAAGTTGGCTGTGAAGCCTCCAGTGCCGCAGCGGGAATGTTAGGTGCGCAAGGAGAATTTACAGAGAACAGCCCTTTATTCCAATTTGCCCAGGAAAGCAGGGCTTTATTTTCTGATTTATCCGCAGAACTGCAGGAAGAAGCCGGAATAGATATACAGTATAGGCATAAGGGAATCATGAAACTTGCCTTTCATCAGCAGCAATACAACAAGCTGCAAACCATCGCAGCATTTCAGCGGAAAGCGGAGAACGCTGCTTACTTGTTGTCAGCAGAAGAAGCAAGAAAGATGGAACCAAGCTTGACGGAGAGTCTTCGAGCAGTCCTTTATCTGCCAGGTGATGGGCAAGTGTCTGCCGGTCAACTTACCAGAGCATTTTGTCTGGCAGCCTGTCATCATGGTGCAGTTTTGCATGAGCAGGAGAAAGTAAATGAACTGTTAATGGAAGCGGGAAAAGTTTGTGGAGTTCGGACAACAGAGGCGGTTTATCATGCGGAGCAAATCATAGTTGCTACTGGGGCGTTTGGGGATGAGCTGCTGCCTGAAGATTATGGCACAATTCCTGTGAAGGGCGAGTGTCTGCTCTTAGAACTGGAACAGCAATTATTTCAATCCACGCTTTGGATGGATGGCTGTTATCTCGTTCCGAAGCAGGGAAAAAAGGTCATTGTCGGAGCATCCTCTATGCCTGGTAAAACCGATAAACATGTTCATGCTGCAAGTGTCCAGAAATTGTTGTCCCATGCACAGAAAATGGTTCCGGAGCTTGCGGAGGCAAGGGTCAGAAAACACTGGGCAGGGGTCAGGCCTGGAACTGCGGATGAATGGCCATACTTGGGGGAAGTTCCGGGTATAGCGGGTTTATATGCAGCGAAGGGCCATTACCGTAACGGGATATTGTTATCACCTATGACAGGAATTTATATGGCAGATTTAATAGAAAACAAACCAGTTTCTCCGCTTTATGACGATTGCTTTCGCGCGAGCCGTCAAGTCAATAAATTGGAAAAGGCAGGTGAGTCAACATGAAAATAACCGTAAATGGCAGCGGTTTAGAAGTGCAAGAAGGTGTCAAGCACATCAAAGGGTTGCTTGATTTTCTGGAACTGGAAGACAAACCATTAATTATCGAGCATAACCAGCAAATATTACAGAAAGAAGAGCATGAACAAGCAGTGTTAGAAAATGGAGACAAGGTTGAGATTGTTCATTTCGTTGGAGGAGGGTAAACAGATGCTTCAAGTAGGAAATTACCAATTTAATTCCCGCTTATTCTTAGGAACCGGGAAATACCCGGATTTTGATATGCAAAAGCAGGCAGTAGATAAATCAGAAACGGAAGTACTCACCTTTTCTGTTAGAAGGATGAACATTTACGATCCTTCGCTGCCCAATATTTTAGAAAAAATTGATGTAGACCGCTATACGTTTTTACCGAATACAGCTGGGGCAAAGGATGCCAAGGAAGCGGTGCGAACTGCAAAACTTGCTGCTGCTTCGGGACGATGTGACATGGTGAAGGTGGAGATTATCGGATGCGATAAGACATTACTTCCAGATCCCGTTGAAACTTTAAAGGCTACGGAAGAACTGGCGGCAGAAGGATTTACAGTACTGCCTTACACCTCAGATGATGTTGTATTGGCGAAAAAACTGGAAGAAGCAGGAGCGCACGCTGTAATGCCAGGTGCTTCTCCCATTGGCAGCGGTCAAGGCATTATCAATCCATTAAATCTTTCTTTTATTATTGAACAGTCGAAAGTGCCTGTGATTGTAGACGCAGGCATCGGTTCGCCGGCTGATGCAGCTTATGCCATGGAATTGGGAGCAGATGGTGTCTTATTAAATACAGCCGTCTCTGGAGCAAATGACCCTGTGAAAATGGCAGAAGCAATGAAATATGCAGTAGAGGCGGGGCGTCTTGGGTATGAAGCAGGCAGGATTCCTTTGAAAGATTATGCGGTAGCCAGCAGCCCGGAGGAAGGGATTAGTATTGGAAACTAATCGTTATCATCGTCAAACCTTATTTACGCCCATTGGAGAAACCGGCCAAGAAAAATTGAGCCGAAGTCATGTACTAATTATTGGTGCAGGTGCCTTAGGTTCAAGCAGCTCGGAGGCATTGACTCGTGCTGGTGTTGGGCATATAACATTAATTGACCGGGATTATGTAGAAGAAAGTAATCTGCAGCGGCAACAGTTATTTAGTGAAGAAGATATGCGGCAGAAGATGCCCAAAGCGATTGCCGCCAAACAAAGACTTTCTGAAATAAACAGTCACGTCAAAATTGATGCGATTGTCGGAGATGCCGAAATAGATGTGTTGAGACGCATCGTACCTGAAACAGATATCATTATGGATGCCACAGATAATTTTGAAACAAGGCTTTTACTGAATGACATCGCACAAAAATACCACAAACCATGGATTTACGGAGCTGTTGTAGCAAGTTATGGTGTTACTTTTACAGTACTTCCTGATAAAACACCTTGCTTGCAATGTTTGCAAGAATATATTCCAGCAAATGGTGCTACTTGTGATAGTGTCGGCATTATACAGCCTGTGATACAAAAAGTTGTATCACAGCAAGTAACAGAAGCGTTAAAGCTATTAACAGGTAATGAGGCAGCTTTGTCAGGAAAGCTTATCTCCTTTGATCTTTGGAACAACGAGCATACAGAAATAGAAGTAGCTTCCTTGCGTAAAGCAGATTGCCCATCATGCTCAAAGAAAAGAAGTTACCCCAATTTGGATCGTGATTCTCATTTGAAAACAGCTGTATTATGCGGAAGAAACACGGTGCAACTGCGCCCGCAGCGAAAACAGACAGATCTGGATGAAGTAGCGAAAGAACTGCAGAAGAATAAACAAATCAAGCTTTTTCAGAACCCTTATTTGCTTTCGTTTGAAGTGGATTCTTTCCGGATTGTGCTCTTTCAGGACGGGCGAACTTTGGTTCATGGCACAATGGACCATCTGGAAGCGAAAAATGTGTATCATCGCTATCTAGGGTGAAGTACGAAAGGCGACGAAGCTATTCTTTTTTCAATCAATAAGCAAATATAATAGCGACTTTATCTCATCGTTCCATGTTTATTTCGCATGGGGCGATTTTTTTCTGTTCTTTAAAAACCAAAAACCTATATTCAATAGTGAAATGATCAGCTTGAATGGATATAATAAGAACTAAGAAACAGTTTTAATAACACAGCTTAAAGGAGAATAAACATGTCAAAACAAGATAAGAAAGAGCTCTCTCAAGAGGAACAAGAAGAAATACTGGAAAAGTTAAAGGTTCGTTTTGAAAAAAATATGGATCGCCATCATGATTTTGACTGGAATCTAATTCAATCAAGGCTGGAGGGTCATTCTGAAAAATTAGCCTCTTTATATGAAATGGAGAGAACGGAAGGCGAACCAGATGTCATTGGATATGACGAGGAAAGAGAAGAATACATTTTTGTAGACTGCTCAAAAGAAAGCCCGAAAGGACGCAGAAGTGTTTGTTATGATCGGGCAGCGCTGGAATCAAGAAAGAAGCATAAACCGGAAAATAGTGCGATAGATATGGCGTTGGATATGGGCATTGAAATGTTAACGGAAGAACAATATCGCGAACTTCAAACGCTCGGAACTTTTGATGCGAAAACATCGACTTGGGTAAGGACACCTGCGGATATTAGGGAACTTGGCGGCGCACTTTTTTGTGATTTCCGTTTTGGACATGTTTTCTTATATCATAACGGCGCAGAATCTTATTATGGTTCCAGAGGGTTCCGGGGTATGTTAAGAGTATAGATGTGAGCTCGAGAGATAGAGAATCAGGAATGTGTGTAAACCACCCGTTCTTGATTCTTTTTTAGTTGTTGTGAAAAAAGGCTGGTAATGCAGAGGGAATTATTCTGAATATGTGGCAGGGTTTGTGATTTTGCTTCCATAGAAAATAATATCCGGTTTGTTAATCATTACTTAATCACCAGGAAAAATCAAAAATACTAATTGACAACTTATTTTATATAAGATAGTCTAAATATTAATCTAATCCTTAGTTTTTTGATTGGGTTAATTGAAATAATGTTTAACATAAAGCATTCTTATCCAGAGAGGCAGAGGGACTGACCCTTAGACACCTCGGCAACAGACCGTATTGGAACTGTGCCAATTTCAGCAAGTCGAATGGAAGGCTTGGAAAGATAAGAAGAGAGAAGTAAAACAGAAATGGTTTACCTGCACCTCTTCTTATGTTGAAAAAGAGGTTATTTTTTATGCTGAGAAAATAAGCCATTTTATTGCAGAAGCATGATATCAAAATATCAGCCTCAAAAGGTAAGCGAATGCAGACTATTTTAATAGGAATGGAAATACAAACGATTACAATAACTAATTAATAAAAGGAATATAGAAAGTTGAGAGTGATGTACATGCATTTTGCTTTTGATCATATCGTGCATTTTATTGAAGATCCGGAAAAGGCCACTAGAACGCTCAAGAATAAAGGAATACATGCAGTTGAAGGCGGCGTGCACCAGAATCGTCCTACATACAACGCGTTAAGTCATTTTGATTTAAGTTATATAGAATACTTAGGTACGTCCGACAGGCAAATGCTTGAAGAGATGGAACATCCTCAGCACAGTATGATACAGACGATTATTAAGAAAGGTTTTCAAGAAGGTTTTGTCCGCTTTATTATTCGGACAGATAATATTGAAGCTGCTGCGCAACGTTTTTCTGACAAAGGATTAACAGTAAATGGGCCGGTCTATTTAAGCCGCGAACAGCCTGACGGCACTCTTTTGGAGTGGCAGCTTTTATTTATTGGAGATGAAAAGGATACATTGGAACTGCCTTACTTTATCCAGTGGAATGAAAGCGATAAGGAACGGAAAAAAGCATTAACCGAAAAAGAAATAATCGTCTCGCATCCGGCAGAGGCCAGCTTTTCCCATATAAATATTGCCGTAAATGATTTGGAAAGGACCGTAGATAAATGGTCTGATTTATTGGGGCTGGAAACAGAAGAATCCTATATGGATGAAGAACTGCAGGCAACATGCCAAAAGCTGCTTCTTCCTGGAGGAGATTTAGTGTTTTGCAGCCCGCTGACAACAGGTGTTGTTTCGGAAGTGCTGGAACAACAAGGAGAAGGTCCATTTCAGGTTAATCTTTCCAGCGAGCAAACCGATGATTTATTCGAATTTGGCGGTGGACGCTATCAAATCAAGAATGATTAAAAGAGATACAGTCTGGAGGTGTACAACGTGAGCTACAGTGTAATTGTTGTTGGCGGCGGAATTATAGGAACGTCGTCTGCTTATTATTTATCGAAAGCAGGGGCGGATGTAACGCTGCTTGAAGCAAAAGACATCGCTTCCGGCACATCGGGTGCCTGTGATCAGCATGTTCTGCTGCAATCGAAGAAGCCGGGACCGGTTTTGGAACTGGCTGTGGAAGGGAAAAAGCTCTATCCAGAACTGGAAGCGGAATTAAATACAGACTTGGAGTATCGTAGCGGTGGCGGAATGATACTGATGGAGTCAGAGAAAGAAAAAGAATTGCTGACGCAGAAGGTTGCGCAGATGCAGGAATATGGTGTCGATGTGACCACGTTGTCTGCACAAGGAGTCAAAGAGAAGCAGCCAGGTTTAGCGAATCATATCTTGGGATCTACCTGGTGTCCGGATGAAGGGAAAGTTAATTCATTTAACGTATGTTTTAGTATGGCACAAGCTGCACAGCAATTAGGCGCAACGATTCGTCTGGGCTCACCGGTAACCGAACTGATTACCAAACAAGATCGTGTTGTCGGCGTAAAGGTCAATGAAGAGGAAATGTATGCCGATGCGGTGCTTGTAGCTGCCGGAGTGTGGACCCCCGCGTTAATAAAACCTTTAGGAATCGATGTTCCTATTGTGCCACGGCGCGGACAAATATTAGTTTCCGAAAAAATCCCGCCTTTTCTGAAGCGGAGCGTTTTAAGCTATGCTTATATCGCAGCGAAAGGGAAAAATACGGCAGAGCCAAGTAACGGAGCTGATGCGGCAGGAGTCGGTCTTGTGATGGAACAGACGGAAAGCGGAAATTTATTAATCGGCGGTTCTCGTGAATTTGTCGGATTCAATACAGAAACAACGAGTGAAGTGACAAGCGCAATTGGACAAGCCGCAGTGAAAACCTTTCCTGAGTTAGCCAATGTGCGAATTATCCGGTCCTTTTCTGGACTCCGCCCTAATACACCGGATGGGAAAGCCATTATGGGACCTGTGGAAAATGTTCCAGGGTTATACTTAGCTGCCGGTCATGAAGGGGACGGTATTGCGCTGGCTCCTATAACTGGAAAATTAATGGCGGATGTTATATCTGGTCAGCGTTCTAGCATAGATATACGCCCGTTTTTATTCGATCGATTTCAGAATTCCGGAGTTGTGTGAAAGGAAGTGAAAGATAGTGTCGGTATCCTATCGTTTAAACGAATCAGAGCAAGAAAAAGAGAAGGTAGCCTTCTATTTTAATAAGGAAGAATTATACGGATATGAAAACGAACCGATTGCGAGTGCGCTGCTGGCTAATGGAATTCGTTCCATCCGTGTGGATGATAAAACAGGTGAGTCGCGTGGTGTTTATTGCGGCATTGGGCATTGTTTTGAATGTCGAGCCGAAGTGGACGGCGTATCAAATGTTAGAACCTGTCTGACACCATTACAAAAAGGAATGAATGTGAATACGGTATCGGACTTGAGCAGGGAGGGAAATGAATCGTGAAATGCCATGTAACCATTGTAGGCGCTGGACCGGCAGGGCTATCTGCAGCAATCGATTTAGCCAAAACAGGAGTTTCTGTGGTCGTTATCGATGAATATTACCGCCCTGGAGGCAGGCTGCTCGGCCAATTATATGAAGACCGGAAAGCACCTCGTGATGAGAGGCATTGGGATGGAAAAGAGCAGGCCTATGAATTAGTGCAGGAAGCAGAGAGGCAGGGGGTTTCGATCCTTTGCGGGGTAACTTCATGGACTGTAACAGACCGTTGGCATATCAAACTCTCTGGCACGGAAGAGAAGTTCATTACATCAGATGCCTTATTACTTGCTACTGGAGCAGCAGAAAAAGCACTGCCGATTCCGGGATGGACATTACCTGGTGTTTTCAGTGTCGGAGCTGCCCAAACATTTACAAATGTACATAAAGTAGCGATTGGTCAACGTGTCCTGGTTGTCGGTGCAGATCCGCTTGCCCTATCCGTTGTGATGGAGATGAAACAGGCCGGTATCGATGTGGCAGGCGTTGTATTACCTCCTGCATCTCCAGCGATTAACAAACATCTATCTTCTCCGGTAGAAAGTGTCAAAAGAATTGGTGAAGCCGCAGATCTGGCTCCTAATCCCCTGCTCCGGATGATGGGACGTTTAGCAACAGGGAAGTTAAGCGGTCTGGCAACCCGTGCTTTGAGCCTTAATCTATTAAAAATAGAAGGCGTTCCGGCATATATCCGTAAAGCAGCTGTCAGTATAGAGGGAGATAGAAACGTAGAATCTGTGACATTGCAGCCAGTAACGATTGACGGCGAACCTAATGGAGAAACAGAGCAAATTGCTGTAGATACAGTGTGCCTCTCTGCCGGTTTATATCCATTAGTAGACCTTGCACAAGTGGCGTGCTGTCCGATGGTTGATATTCCGGAACTTGGAGGGACAGTTCCGCTGCATGGTCCAGATTTAACCACTTCTGTACCCGGTTTATTCATGGCCGGCAATATTACTGGTATAGAGGGTGCGAAAGTGGCAATTGCTCAAGGGAAGCTTGCTGCAGCGTCAATAGCTGAATCACTTGATAAGAAACCACTCTTGCCAAAAGAAGATGCTATGCGTCATGTAGAAGAAGCTCGTGAACGTTCGCCGATTCACTTTCTCCCGAATATAGAGAAAGGGCGCCAGAAAATGCGCCAGTATTGGGAGGAGCAACAAAATGAGAAAGGGGTATTATCGTGAAAGACTGTATTGTCTGTCGTTGTGAAGGTGTCTATTTATCGGAAATTAAAGAATCGATTTACCAGGGTGCGCATTCTGTTCCTGGTGTGAAGATGCGTAACCGGGTTGGGATGGGACCATGCCAGGGGCGTGTTTGTCAGCCAATCCTGAACGAGATTTTTGCTTCTGAATTAGGAGAAGACTTCAAACCACACCTGCAGCGTGCACAAACCCCTGTCCGTCCAACGTTAATGAAGGATATGTAGTTGGTTTATGACGATGTATAGAGTGAAATGGAATAAAAAACTAAGATCAGAAACATCAAATTATGATTTTAAACGTAGAGGTAAGCAGAGGTAACATGCAAGAAATACATTATCAATGATTGGTTGAATGGGAGAGACTACACGATGTTAACGGTTCATAATTTAAAGCTATCATTCGGAAATCATGCGGTTTTAAAAGGGATAGACTTAGATGTTAATAAAGGAGATGTCGTGACATTTATTGGTCCAAGTGGCACAGGGAAAACTTCTTTGTTACGATGCATTAATTACTTAGAAAAACCGGAAGATGGCGAGATAAGCATTGGAGATATCAAACTGGATTATAAGTCGGTTCATAAGAAAGATATCCTTCAACTGCGCAGAAAATCAGCAATGGTTTTTCAGCAGTTTCATTTATTTAAACATAAAACCGTTGTGGAAAATGTGATGGACGCACAAATAGCTGTTCAGAAGAAAAAGAAGAAAGAGGCTTATGACAAGAGTATAGAAGAATTAGAAAAAGTAGGTTTATTAGATAAAAAAGATGTGTATCCTTCCCAACTATCCGGCGGTCAACAGCAGCGGGTCAGTATAGCTCGTGCCTTAGCTTTAGAGCCAGAAGTGATTTTATTTGATGAACCAACCTCCGCACTTGATCCCGAGCTGGTCGGTGAAGTATTGAAAGTGATTGAAACGGTAGCAAAAACGGGGGTGACGATTTTGTTGGTAACGCATGAAATGAGCTTTGCGCAAAAGATCTCCACAAAGGTTGTTTTTATGGATAAGGGAAATATTGTCGAAGAAGGACCTCCTTCACAAATTTTTGAACATTCCGAGCATCAACGTACAAGAGAGTTCTTAAGGAGTATTTATCGTGATGAAGAGCAGACGACAGAAACAGAAAGTGGGCAATAAATCATGATAAAAAAAACAGGATGCATCCTATTTATAGGATTTCTTTTGTTGTTATCCGCATGCGGAAATGATGATGAGCCATCTAGTGAAGGTGCAACAGAGCCGGGAGTACGGCAAGTGGTCGTAGCCGTTCCGCCGACATCGAAGCCGTTAAGCTGGGAAGAAAATGGCGAATTGCAAGGGTATGAGCCCGGCGTTATCAGATTAGTAGATGAAGAATTGGAAGATTATGAATTTGAAATGGTTGGCGTAGCAGACAGTGCTGCAGAAGTCGGGCTGGATACAGGGAAGTATGACATGATCGCCCAAGGCCTGTTTAAAACAGCAGAACGGGAGGACAAGTATTTAGTCCCGGAAGAAAGCAATGGCTTCAGCCTTATGAGAATCTATGCCAATACGATGGGGGATAATGTCCATATTAACAGCATGGAAGATTTAGTTGATAAGGATATTTATCATCCGACTCCATCAGGTGGTGTGTTCAATTTCTTGATGACTTGGAATGAAGAAAATCCGAATTATCAAATTGATTTTACCCCGTCAGATGCTGCCTTTTCGTATGCAGATATCTTAAAACAGGTAGAGGCAGGCAGGTTCGATGTTTTTATTCATCCTTCCAATGTAGGCCAGAATGAAATTATAGAAAATGAAAATCTGGATATCCGGGAAACAGAGCCGGTAGACGTTACTCCTACGTATTTTATGTTTCATGAGGAAGAAGAAAATGTGGAATTAGTAGAAGAAGTGAACAGCGTCTTAAAAGAATTGAAAGAGTCAGGCGAGCTTTCAGAGCTATCCGTAGAATATTTTGATGAAGATATATTTGAGTATGAATAAAAGTATTTTTTCTTTTGAGTACGTCATTTATATGCTATAAGAAAAAACAATCGGATTCTCTGTCTTGCGGTGACCTTTTGAACAGCCTCTAGGAAAAATTTGTACTTTACGGAAATGATTTTGAACCGGCGCTTGGAGGAAAAGAAGTCTTCCTTCAGGTGTTACGCCATCCGTATCAATAAATAGAAGGGTTGCCGTTATTATGGATTTTATGTATATGTTAGAAATACTGCCCGAATTCTTAAGTCTTCTACATATAACTGTATTCATTATTATTATATCTGCTGTACTTGGGTTATTTTTTAGTGTATTTGTAACGATCGTTCGAGTGAAAAAAATATTTATTCTTAGCCGATTAATGGAAATGTATATTTCATTTGCCAGAAGCGTGCCGATTGTCCTGCAATTATTTCTTGTCTATTATGCTATACCATTTCTTTTGTCGTTTATTGGCATCAATATCAGCGATATCAGTGCAATCACAGCTACTGTGGTAGCTTTAACCTTTTATAATGCTGGATATATGTCTGAAGTATTGCGGCCAGCATATTTGGCTGTGGACCGTGGTCAGCATGAAGCGGCAGATAGTTTAGGATATTCACCATTTAAGAAACTTGTCAGAATTATTATTCCGCAAGTCATACCGATTGCGCTTCCTGGATGGGGAAATGCGATTGTATATTTAATACATGATACCTCGCTCATTTTTACAATTGGCGTCATGGATATGATGGGATATGCGAATACACTCATTTCTACGACGTATGGGTCCAATCAGATTGAAATATATTTAACGATTGCACTTATATTCTGGGCAATCTGCTTAACAACTGATTTTATTGTCCGTTTATTAGAAAAACGAATGAAGCGTTATGGACTGAATACTTTTGGATCATGAATAATAAAAGGAAGAGGGATCGGATTTGTTTGAAATTGATGTGCTTGTAGCTGATTTTTTCGATATATTAACCGTGGTTCCTAAAACATTGGGATTAGCAGTCATTATTCTGGTTTTATCAACACTGCTTGGAGGAGTCATTGCGCTGATTCAACGGTTGAAAGTTCCAATACTTACAACACTTATCACCATTGTGAAATCCTTTTTACGAGGGACACCGATGGTCATTATGCTTTATCTCACGTATTATGCGTTACCTGCTGTGATACAGTTTCTTTTATCGCTGGTGGGGATAGAATTTAATCCTTACAGTTTGCCGCCTGTTATTATTGTGATTGTGACATTTTCAGTGACACTCTCTGCCTTTCAATCAGAAATTATACGAGGTTCCTTTCAGTCCGTAAGCAATGGACAGATAGAAGCGGCGTATTCATTGGGGTATAGTTTTTCCCAGTCTTTAAGACGTGTGATTATACCACAGGCATTTGTAGAAGCGGTGCCGGATTTTATCAATTCGTATATGGTTATTCTTAAGGCATTGTCTTTGGCATTCTTGATCAGTGTAGTAGATATCTTTGGGCAGGCAAAAATAATCGGTGCTATGAGTTTCCGTTATCTGGAAGCTTTCGCAGCGGCGGCATTAATGTATTGGCTTATCTGTTCGCTGCTTACATTTCTGGCGAACAAGTACGAAATGCGCTTGCGAAGAGGGCATTGATTTTCGGAAATATGGATCTGCTTTTAACATGCAGTGCAAGATATGGAAACCCCTGTGCATTTGCGTCAGCACAGGGGTTTTTGAAGAATCTAAGCATTTGTATCTGTCAATTTATCGGCATGTAACTGATTATAAGACTCTCACTTAAGGTAGTTTCACTTGATCTCCCGGATAAATCAAATCTGGATTTGGAAAATAATTGGTTTCTTGTAATGTTGTCCATAAATAGTTATATTTCAGACCAATATCAAAGAGCGTGTCGCCTGATTGTACGGTATACACATCGTTATCCGATTGATTTTGACTGACTTCTTCACCGAACTCTATTCCAGCAGCTGCCGCAATCAGTTTTGGTAAATCGGTATTATCATGAAATCCGGTAAATTGATTGGCTCCTGGACCATATGCGTAAACAGGCAGATCCACTCCTGTGTGATTCGTGCTTGTCCATCCGACATTTGCTTTTGTACTGATGGCTGCGTTGATGGCCATTTTAGGGTCTTCTGCTTCCTGAATCGATTGAATTTCTTCTTCTGATAATTCCATGTCTGTATATTTTTGAACCACTTCACTTATATTTGAGCGTTCTTCGTTTAATTCTGCCGCTATATTTTCACCGGTTGCTGTTACACTGTGAAGCATGTCTGGATTTGCAGATCCTGAACCATTGGCACCTGCAGTCATACCGCCTGTTTCATGATCTCCGCCGACAACAACCAGCGTGTTACCATCTTCTTCAGCAAAATCAATGGCTTCTTGAACAGCAGCTTCAAAAGCAGCTACATCTGTCATTGCCCATGCGGCGTCATTATCGTGACCAGCCCAGTCAATCTGGCTTCCTTCTACCATCAGGAAAAATCCGTCGTCATCTTTGTTCAGGGTATCAATGGCCGTTTGTGTCATTTCCCCAAGGCTCGGTTCTTCCTCTGCGTTACGATGCAGTTCAGGTGACATCGCATCATCTGCAAATAAACCCAGTAAATTTTCGTTATCTAAATCGATATCTGCTTCTAATAATTGATTTCTATTTTCTGCAAACTGATAATTTTGCGCTTCTGCTTGCTGAAGCACATTGGCTTCTTCCTGGTTCCCGCCTTCTGATTCAGGAAGGAAATTATTTTTACCGCCGCCGAGGAGAACATCAATCTCATTATCTATTAATTGCCGGGCAATCTCTGTTTCGTTCCCCCGATCTTCTACATGAGAACCAAATGCAGCTGGCGTTGCATGCGTGATGGTGGAAGTAGCAACAAGACCAGTTGCCATATCTTTATCTTGGGATGCTTCTAAAATGGTTTGATGTGTGTTGCCTTCCGGATCGATTCCAATGGTGCCATTATTGGTTTTTACTCCGGATGCCATTGCTGTGCCTGCTGCGGCGGAATCTGTAATATTGGAATCAGCGGAATATGTAGTATACGAGCCTTGTTGATGTTGATCCCATACTGCATCTTCTCCCTTGAAGTGTCGATAATTCGTTGCATAATCTGCGTTAAAGCCATCTGGAATCATGTAAATAATATTCTTCGCTTCGTTACCCATTTCCCCATCGTTATTCATTTGATTGTTTCCATTCGCACTAGCTGCTGTAGTACTGACTCCTGAAAAAATCAATCCTGCACTCAACGCTGCCACTCCAAGCTTTTTAATCATTCCATCATCCTCCTTCAAAATTGAACCTAACCTCATTGTAGGGGATGAACGTTAATAAAGGATAAATAGAATGTAAATACTGTGTAATTTTTTGTTTTTGATATATTTGAATCTATATTTTCTATGATTTTCTTTCTGTCTTTCTAAAAAGGTTGGTTCGGTCAATACATAATATCCAAATCGTTTATTTTTGTATGACATGTATATAAGGTATACCAACCCTGTTTATTCATATACACCGATTCATATTATTTTAATAAACGATAATATCAGATTAACGGAGTGCATAAGCATATTATTAAAAATAATAGATGGCTATTCTTCTATAAATAATGGAAAAAAGGCTTTTTAACAAGCTGCATTTAATGATGTAAATAAATCATATCTATAAAGTGATAATATTATTCTCCAAATTATAATAAACTGTATTATTACCTTTTCATAGAGGACATCATTTGAAGCGTTTCATCGTTTCTGAAATCAATAGATGATGAAGGAGGCTGCCCATGCAAATCATTGAACATCCGATACTTGGCGAAAAAAGTAATGAAGAGGTTACTTTTTATTTTAATAATCAACCTT
This sequence comes from Oceanobacillus locisalsi, assembly GCF_042675985.1. Classification (NCBI taxonomy): domain Bacteria; kingdom Bacillati; phylum Bacillota; class Bacilli; order Caryophanales; family Bacillaceae; genus Oceanobacillus; species Oceanobacillus locisalsi. Next base: position 50,293 of record NZ_JBHTKK010000023.1, on the reverse strand, counting down.
TGAAAGCAAAAAAAGGACAAACTGTTGCGGCTGCTTTAATGGCAAATGGTATTCGTAAACTGGGTGTAAGCAGAAAGTTGTTTAAAGCAAGAGGGGTGTTTTGCGGGAACGGAAGGTGTATGAATTGTTTCGTGACGATAGATGGACTTGATCATGTACTTAGTTGTACTACCTTAGTAGAAGAAGGGATGAAGGTTTTTTCTAATGAAAGTGACCCTGGTGTGAGAGGTGAAAAGTGATGGAAACTGACATATTAATTATAGGCGGCGGTCCTGCGGGGATGAAAGCGGCTCTAACTGCTGACAAGGCAGGTGCGAGGGTAATATTAGTTGATGAATCGTATTCGTTGGGAGGCCAGTTAAAGCAACAAACGCAGCGGTTTAGCCGGTTTTCCGAAAATAGTGAAACAGTTCGTGGTACGACTTTAAGTGATGAATTAATAAAACAACTGGAAGTATCAAAAGTAAAGGTTCTGAAAAAACATATTATGATTGGCGCTTATCAGAATGGAAATATTGGTGTTACAGATGGAGAAAAGACGTTTGAAATCCAATCACGTAAAAAAATAATTGCTCCTGGAGCTGCAGAGAACGCTAAAATATTTGCTGGTTGGACAACACCTGGGGTAATGACAGCAGGGGCAGCTCACATATTAATTAATAGAGAAAGAGTACTTCCCGGAAAAAATGCGATTATGCTTGGTTCGAATGATTATTCCCTTGAAGTAGCAAGGCAGCTTCAAGCATGTGGAGTAAATGTAAAAGCTATTGTGGAAGACAAAAAGCAAATTGGCAGTTCAAATATTGATTTGCTGTATGATATGAAAAATATTCCTTTTTATTTGAATAGCACGATTGAAAAGGCAATTGGAAAAGAGGAATTAGAAAAAGTTTCTGTTAATACGCCAGACGGATTATATGAAATTGATGCGGATCTCATTTGTATAGCAAATGGGTTCAGTCCAATCATTGAACCTTTTGAAATAATAGGTTGTACCCTTGTTTATCATAGAGAGCTTGGTGGTTGGCTGCCAGAGTACAATGTTCGTTTTCAAACAAGTAACCCTTCCTGTTATATTGCTGGAAATGCAGCAGGAATTACGTCGATAGGGTCAATTCTGTTAACAGGAGAAATTGCTGCAATAAGTGCGTTAGAAGAAATTGGACTACTTGGGCAAAAAAGAGCTATGGATTCTAGAAAAAAGCTATGGAAGAAATTATCTAACTTAGAGAATGACATAAATGAAAAAACATTTCAAGCCAGATTTGAAATCATAAATCATTTTTATCAAAAAATGGATATGATGTTACCTGAAGAAATAAATAGCATCAAAGGGGGGATACATAATGGATAAATCAACTATTGTATGCCGTTGTGAAGAAATTAATATAGATGAGATTGAAACGGCAATAAAAAATGGAGCAGAGTCATTTGATGATATTAAACGTCTTACCAGATGTGGCATGGGGCCTTGCCAATCAAAGGTTTGTTTTAATCCAGTTAGTGAAATTATCGCTGATTGTACAGGAAAAACTTTGAATGAAATAGGTTTGCCAAGATTTCGTATGCCACTAAAAATGGTTAGAATGAGTGCACTTGCTCAAGAAAGCGAGGATGGCAGCGTAGTATCAGTATTTGGTGAGTCAGTGGAAGATGGTGAATCAAAAAATGGATAACTTATTTGATGTCATTGTAGTTGGCAGTGGGGTTGTCGGGAGCAGTATTGCCTATCATCTTTCTGAAAGTAAGAAACATGAAGTTCTTTTGCTAGATAAAGGTTTTCCTTTATCAGGAACATCCGGTTCCACACAAGCTTGGGTATGGGTACACAGTAAAACACCCTCCTGGTATGGAGAATTAAGTATGTTCAGTGCGGAGCTATATCCGTTTCTGGAGAAGAAAATTGGCGATGTGGAATATAAAAGAACTGGTGGGATAGCTCCTTTTTTTAATGAAGCTGAAAGAGAACCTGCTCTAAGGCTTGCTGAAAGACAAGCAGAAGCTGGTATTGAAATAGAGGTTTTAAGTCGGGATGAGGTGCTTGAAAAAGAACCAAATCTTTCGCCAAATGTAGCCGGAGCAACATTTAGCAAAATAGATGGAAATGTAAATCCGTTCCGACTTGTTGAATTATATGTGAAAGCAGCAAGAAAAAATGGTGTACACTGTTCTTTTTATAATCCCGTTCATGGTATTGAGAAAAATGGGGAGATATTTCAAGTGAAAACGTTGAAAGGCAGTTTTCGGGCAAAAAAAATAGTTCTAGCAGGAGGACCGTGGTCAAAAGAACTTGGAAGAATGCTCGGCGTAGATATGCCCGTTAAGCAGGTTCGAGGACAAATTCTCGTAACAGAACCGCTGCAGCCGTTTCTGAAATATACCCTGGGCGGAATTCGTCAGGCGGATAATGGTGAAGTTTTAATTGGTTATTCGAAAGAGGAGGTAGGTTACGACAGGAGTTCAACTTTGGACGTGATTCAACAAACAGCAAGGATGGCAATTGATTTTGTTCCTGCACTCTCCCGGGCGAATGTTGTCCGTTGTTTTTCAGGTATTCGGATAATGCCTGAAGATGGATTCCCAATTATAGATGAACTTCCTGGAATAAAAGGGGTTTATGTGACAGCGATGCATAGTGGTATAACATTATCACCAATTGTTGGAACATTAATGACAGAATTACTGACAGAAGGGGAAACATCCATTGATCTTTCACGTTTCAGTTTGGATAGGTTTTGATGGAATACAGAATAGGTAAGTGGGTCATTTTTGACAAAAAGAATCTAACAGCCTAAAGAAAATTAAAAGAAGTATTTAGGAGGAGGAAAATGATGAGCCCTACAGTAGCGATAGTAATAAGTTCAATTACCGTTTTAGGTATCGGCGTAGTAATCTCATTTCTTGTTGGGAGGAGGCAGAAAGGCATTGAAAACTGGAATGTGGGCGGCAGATCTCTGCCAATGTATGTTATTGCAGGAACTCAATTTGCCACTGGAATGGGAGGCGGGGTGCTTGTTGCCCATGTCGGTATTGGTTACAGTGCAGGATGGTCAGCTATTACGTATAACCTTCTTTATTCAATTGGTATTATTTTACTGGTCATGCTGGCTGGTTGGTTTAAGAAGCAAAATTTTTCTACTTTGCCAGACATCTTCAAACGGTTATATGGAGATCATAAAATAATGATGAGTGCCGTTACTGTATTGGCCATCGTTGTTCCTTTCGGATGGATGTGTACACAGCTGGTGGCGTTTGGAAATTTATTTTCAGAAATAACAGGGATCTCTTTTACTCTGCTTGTAATTATATTTGCATCAATAAGTTTATTCTTTGTTTTACCAGGGGGATTAGCTTCTGTAGCATGGACTGATTTCATCTTTGGTTGTTTTATGCTTATTCTTGCTCTTATAAGTGGTATCTATATGTTAAATTTAAGCGGCGGTTGGTCGAATATTGTCTCTAATGTTCCAGAAAATGTTGTAGCATTTCCCGAAGGCATGGGTGCTATAGGGATGGCAACTGTAGTACTTTGGATATTTGCCATTTTTCCAGGAGCACTTACGAACCAGATGTCTTATCAGAGGATTTATGCAGCAAAGGATGCAAAAACTGCAAAAAAAGGGTTTATTATTGCGGCGATTGCCGGTTTGCTTTCTGGTATATGGGCTTCTTTTATGGGGATTGCTATTTTGTCACAAAATCCTGGATTGGAAAATTCAGAGCTTGCAGCAGGATGGTTTTTAACTCAAATTCCAACATGGTTTCTTGCAATCTACTCGGCATTTATAATTGCTACAATCATGTCTACAGTGAGTAGTGCTGTACAGTCAGTTGTAGTAAATATTACAAACGATATTTATAAATCTTACATTAATAAAAATGTAAAAGATCGGGAACTTGTTAAAATTTCCAGAGGTCTCACTGTTATAACTGTGATTGTAGCTGTTCTTTTATCGTTGTATTATCCACAAGCTCTAGGATGGTTGCAGGCAACTTATGCTTATTCTGCTGCAGGATTACTTGTACCGATATTTTTGGGTTTTGCATTGCGACGTAGAAACATTCTGTCAGCAAAAGGGGCGATGGGCGGAATTTTCTTTGGAGTCATTGGGGCAGCTGTCGCTCAAGTGATGGATACGGCTGTACCATATGCTGTTTATGGCGTTGTCAGCTCATTAGTTGGTTTTATCATAAGTAGTATAATATTTAGACAAAAAAGTAATATAGCAAAAACAACTCATTTATAAGTATAGATTTCAGAATATACTTTTTTATAGGAATAATCAATTTTGCGATGCGCTATTATTTATGAAGATAGGACGCAAAATATAATTTTAATTAGAAGAGGGTGGGATGGAAATGGATGCAGAAGTCGGTATTATCGGGGTCGGAACAATGGGAAGTATGGCAGCATGGCAACTTGCTAAAAGAGGAGTTTCAGTATTGGGGTTTGAACAGTATGGGCTTGGAAATGATCGGACAGCAGCAGGAGGTGAATCTCGTCTTTTCCGGACTGCTTATATGGAGGGGTCTGAATATGTACCACTCCTCCAAAATGCAAAAGAATTATGGAGGGGATTGGAAAAAGAAAGCGGTAATTCACTCTTAACCTTAAATGGTGGATTGATGATTGCTGAAGAAGACTCTCCCGTGATAAGAAATATCTTGAAAAGTATTTCGGATTTTAACTTGTCTCACGAGATATTAAAAGAAGACAAAGCTAGAACTAGATATCCACAGTTTACGTTTTACGATAATGATTTGATAATTTTTGATAAAGAAGCAGGTTTTATCCGTCCGGAGTTGGCCGTAGTGTCTGCGTCTCTTTTAGCAAAGAAATACGGAGCTGAAATAAAGAGATTTACAAAAGTGGAACATGTTAGCTCCGAAAACGGAGGAGTAAGTATTATCACGGATGATGGCAAAACATATAAAGTTGGAAAATTGCTCATTTCAACTGGTGCATGGACATCGAAATTAATTTCAGAATGGAAGGAAAAATTAATTCCGAGAAGGTTATTATTAACGTGGTTCGCACCAAAAGATCCCGTCCATACAAAGCCAGATAAGTTTCCTATTTTTGCAAGGATGCGAGGAGATTTCAGATTAACTGGAGCACCTACCTTAGAAGGAACGATGGTGAAAGCTTCCTATACAAAAGATCCATTGGCTATTGAAGACCCTGAAAAATTGAACAGAGACGTTTATCCGAAAGAATTAGAAAAAATAAGTGAATCAGTAGAAGCTTTATTACCTGTTCTCTTTCCTGACCCTGTTAGAGCAAGTGCCTACATGGATGCTTATACCCCTGATGACCATGCATTACTAGGAGAACTGCCGAACTGGGATAATGTTTTTGTAGCTAGCGGTTTCTCTGGGCATGGATTTAAGTTGTCACCTGTAATAGGCAAAATTATTGCTGAATTAATGATTGATGGAAAAACGGAAAGTAACATTAACCATCTTGACCCTGGAAGAATGTTAAGGAAAGTGGAGTAATTCAAATGAAAAAACCAGCCTTTCCTCAACAATGAAGAAAGGCTGGCATGGTTTCGTTTTATAGTGTCTCTTTCTTATGGTTCTCATACAAATCTTTGAGTGCTTTTGGCGCTGTCCAAAAAGTAGTCATCAATAAGAATACAACTGGAACTGCAGTAACTACGATAAATGACTGTAATGAGTCGATACTGCTTTCGCCCAGTGATACCAGAACAATAGCTACTAAGCCCATAACCAATGCATAAAAAGCTCTTAACCATCTTGGCGGATGTCCATTACCGGAAATAGCCATAGATATAGTTAATGACATAGAGTCGGTTGTTGTTAATACAAAGATGATAGTGGCTAATAGAAATAGGAAACTGAAAATCATTCCAAGCGGCAATTGTTCTGTAATTGCCATCATGGCAGCAGGTTGTCCTGATTCATTCAATGCAGTGGATATGGAACCAGGTATTTCTAATTCCTGAAAGATTCCTGTTCCGCCTATAACAGCAAACCAGATAGTTGCAACGACAGGAGCAATAATCGCAACTGCTACAACAAGTTCGCGAACGGTACGTCCACGTGAAATGCGGGCGGAGAACATCGCCATCATAGGGCCATAGCCGATAAACCATGCAAAGAAAAATACTGTCCATAAGCTGAGCCAAGCTTCGTCCCCGCGATACGTACTGAATGGAATAAGTTCATTCACATAAAGTCCAAATGCTTCCAAATAATGATTGAAAATAAAGTATCCTGGGCCAAGGATCAGGACGCCAATAATTAATGCAACCGCTAAAATCACGTTAAAGCTGCTTAAAAATTGAATTCCTCTGTGAAGGCCTGTCACTGCAGAGATAGCTGCTGCAATCACGAGTAAAATAATAATAGTGATATGGAGGGTCAAGTTGTTTGGCAAGTTTGTGAGAGAACTTATTCCATAACCAGCTTGCAACCCTAAGAACCCAATCGGACCAATCGTTCCGGCTGCAACGGAAATAATGGCAAAAGTGTCAACAATGGTCCCAAATACGCTTTTATAAATGACTTTCTCTCCAAAGATTGGATAGAGAAGCGATCTTGGTTTTAATGGCATCCCTTTATGATAGTGAGAGTACATTAGCACAATCGTACCGAGTGTCCCTAAAATAGCCCATGATAGAAAACCCCAATCAACAAAGCTCATGGTAAGTGCAGGTACAACGGCTTCTGGAGATGCATTTTCGATACCGGAAAAATGAGGCGGAACCTCCAAAAAGTGACTAAGTGGTTCTGCGGCTGCCCAAAAAACGCCGCCTCCTGCTAATAAAGTACACATGATAATGGCAATCCATTTAAATGTACTCATTTCTGGCTTATCCACATTACCCAGTCGTATTTTTCCGTATTTCGTAAAGGCTAATATCAGTGCAATAAAAAATGTTCCAAGTATGACGATTTGATAAATCATTCCAAAATAAGTAGCTGACCAGCCAAATAAGGTGTCCACCATATTTGAAACAAAGTCTGCATTAATGAGTGCAACGATGACAAATAGGATAAGTGCTCCGCCACTTAATAGGAATGTAGGTAAATCTAAAGACTTCTTCTTTTTATTTGAAGACTGCATTAATTTCTTTCCTCCAGTTTGTTATTTATTCTTTGGTGTTATTCTTTCTCCGAATCTAAATTATATTCTATGAATAAATGGTTTTGCTACGAGGGGAAATGCGAAAATGTCTCGACACGTTATTTTTTCACGAAATATGACACATAGAAACGCAGAAAAAGAAAAAGTGGAATCATACTCCAAAACGGAAGTATAATTCCACCGTTCTATACCCTAAATGACTTTAATATAATTGTCAATCCTCCTTTCTTATTTGAAATTATCTCTTTTTTTGCAATAATGATTATTTGTTAAAGAAGGTGCAGAAGAGATAACAATGTTGCACATCCAGTGACGAAATATACGAATTTAAGTTTCTCTAAAGATACCCATAATGAGAAAAAGCAACAGCATGAAATAGTACGCATGCTGTTGCTCCTATGCTAATCGGATTCTTTCATTTTTCCAAAGTATAGGGTACCTAATAACCAAAATGCAATGGTTAATAAAATCACTGCTATTAATACAGGAATTGCACCAAATTGGATGATAAATGGTACGGAAGCAGCAGTTACAAGTCCGCCGCCAACCATTGGTTCAAATAATATTTGTTTATAACCAAATGCATTGAGTGCAGGAGATTTATTCTCTGCATCCACGATACGCATAAGCATTATTCCGGTCGCTGCAACTCCGGTACTTTGACCAAAATCCCCAATTCCTCGTTCAAACCAGTAACTCGGAATCATTTTAGGTCCGAGATATAGGAAGAGGAAGACATTAATAGCTATACCAACAACGGCAAGTAAAATAAATGGAATGATATTAGCTCCAATTACTTGTAAGCTTAGTGAAGCCATGGCACTAATAATTAGAAAATCTAGTGCTACTCCTTGTATGGTGTTAATCGTATCTCGATCAACTAATTCATGACGATCAAAACGGGATATAAAGATTTGAACAATTATCCCGCCAATCATTGCGAATGGAAACAAAGGAACATATTCAAATAAATAAATATCCAGCGCACTTCCATACGTTGCAGCTTCTAGCCAAATAAACGCTTCCAATAGTACATAACCAATGAATATCGAAATACCAATTAACCCTAAATGAAATGCAAATGTTTCAATCGATAGCGGGGAGGTAGTTTTCGTACCTGATGATTCACGGTGTTCTTTATTTAGAATTCCCGTTTGTTGTTCAAAAGAAATCTCATCGGGATGATGTAACGTCTGCGATTTCCCTTTGCGTGCAGCCCAATTCACCATAATCATACCAATTATTACCCCGGACAGTATTCCTACCGTTGCTAAACTAATAGCAAGGTCATAACCTTCGGAGAATCCGAGTTCTTCAAATGTACTTTGTAACCCTGCAGCGGTGCCATGGCCGCCAACAAAACTAATTTCAATGAGTGCTCCTGCTGCAGGACTAAGTCCAAAGAGGGGGCTTAACACGGTAAGTGCTAGTAATATACCTACTACGTATTGAGCCCAAGACATTGTATAGCCTAAGGCTATTTGCGGTCCGCCAATCCTCCACATCTTTTTAGGTTTTGGTAAGATAAATCCAATAAATAAACATGCAAAAACAATATTAATCAATAGCTCAGGTAAACCCGCCCAAACTTCTACCATATCTTCCGTAAAGAAGCCAGCATCAAGAAAACCGTCTGTAGTTAGACGACCTAATACCTCTGGTCCCAATAAGAGTGCTAAGAAACCACCTATCAAAGACGTAGGTAAGAAGAGCTTTTGAAGGATGGGGATTTTCAACCGGATAAGCTTCCCGATTACGAGCAGAGCGGCTAGTATAACAACAGCAAAACCGACAATTTGTAAGGACATAGATAAACTCCTTTCTATAAAATTTTAAGAAGGTTTTCAATTGGAAATAAAAAAATATTGAATTTCACTGTACCCGCTATAACTCTATGAAAAACATGACATTTTCTCTTTAGTGTGTCAATGTTGCATGAGTATATCGTTTGATTATGCTGGATTAGAACTTGAAATAACTGCTTTATCTTGTATATATTGCTTTTTTAATTTTACTTTTGGTATATCATGTTCTTAGGTGAAGTAGGTGGTTGATTGATTATTTATCGGGAATTTAAAGTATGAAATAAAGGATAAAAAATAATAAAGAATTGTCTTTTTTTCAATTAACGTTAACTCGTGATAAAAATAATGTCTTGCATTTTATACTTTTTACTGATATTATCATTTTTAACATGTTAGAATATTAAAGCATTTAAGGTAATAACAAAATTTAATATTATTCTTCGGGGCAGGGTGTAATTCCCGACCGGCGGTGACAAACAAGCAAAGTTTGAAGTCCGTGACCCGCGTTTAGCGGTGGATCTAGTGAGATTCTAGAGCCGACAGTAATAGTCTGGATGGGAGAAGAAAACGAACGTCAGCACATAAATAGGCGAAGTGTATTCATTTTGTGTACACAAGATCTTGTTTAGGTGAATTGGACAGCTTTTATTTAAGTATGCCCCGTGAAACATTTTCACGGGGCTTTTTGACGTTCACGAGAAGGGAGGAGACACATGGACGAACGATACATGGAAAAAGCGATAGAGCTTGCGTGGTTAGGCAGAGGATACACATATACTAACCCATTAGTCGGTGCCGTCATTGTGAAAGAAAATAGCCTTTTGGCAACTGGCTATCATCCGAAATACGGCGAGAAGCATGCAGAAAAAATGGCCATCGAAAAATGTGAATCCCCCGAAGATATATGTGATGCAACATTATACGTGACGCTGGAGCCATGCAATCATACCGGAAAGCAGCCTCCTTGTACCCAAATGATTATAGATAGCGGCATTTCCAAAGTGGTGATTGCGCAGCTTGATCCCAATCCTGTTGTAGCAGGGAAAGGAAAAGCCTATTTAGAAGCACAAGGGATACAGGTTGTTTCCGGTATATTGCAGGAAGAGGCGGAAGATTTGAATAAACACTATAACTATTTTCATAGAAGACAGCACCCTTATATTGTATTAAAACAAGCTGTCAGTCTGGATGGGAAGCTTTCGGTTAATCCGTTTCAACGGACATACCTTACAGGAGAAGAAACATATAAAAAAGTACATGAAGAGCGGCAATGTTATCAGGCTATTTTAACAGGGAGCGGGACCGTTTTAGCTGACAATCCGACGTTATTGCCGGAGACCATTACCGATTTCCCGCCTGTGCGAATCATTTTAGACCGGAGCGGGCAAACACTGGATTTTGAAAAATATCACATTTTCGGAGAAGGTGCACCTGTCTGGGTATTTACCAAAACTGATTCTATAGCAAATATTCCTGCGCATGTTCACTTGATCCCGAATGAACATTGGACCATTCCAAAAGTCGTTGATTATTTGCAGCAGGCGGGAATTCAATCGGTTTATGTAGAGGGTGGAAGTAAGATACATGATGCATTTTTGGCAGAGGGTATGTTTGAAGAAGTGATTTCGTATATCTCGCCAAAGTTAATTGGCGGCAATGGTGTGCCTGCGTTCTCTAGCGATAGAGACGTTTCAGCAACAACGCCTTTAGTTTTGCAGTGCGTGGAAGCAGTCGGTGAGGATGTACGAATAGTCAATAAGAGGGGGAAGAAGGATGTTTACAGGTTTGATTCAGGAAATAGGGACTGTCAAACGAATCCAAAAAGCAAGTCGCCATATTGAATTGACGTGCGCTGCCTCGCAGGAACTTTTGCACGATTATCATGTTGGAGACAGTATGGCAATGAATGGTGTCTGTTTAACTGCCACCGAAGTAACCGATTCCGATTTTACGGTGGATATTATGCCGGAAACCTTTCAAAAATCGATTTTCGCTGATGTACAAGTACATGCACCGGTGAATCTGGAACGAGCGTTATCTGCGAATGCGCGCTTGGAGGGGCACATTGTGTCTGGTCATGTCGACACAACAACGCGATTGATCAAAAAAGTTAAAAAGGAGAATTCCATCATTCTCACTTTTTATTATCCACCGCAAATTCAAGGGGAAATTGTAGCCCAAGGTTCGGTAGCGATTAATGGGACAAGTTTAACGGTGTCAGCTGTTACGGCAGGGTCCTTTAGTGTTTCACTCATTCCTTATTCCATGGATCATACCAATCTGGGGCAATTAAAACAAGGTGAATTCGTAAATGTAGAAACGGATATACTCGGAAAATATATTAAAGCTATGATAGGTACGGAAAAGAATGAGATGTTGCGTAAATATATTGGAGAATAGAGGGAAGATTATGACAATACAACATATCGAAGCAGCTATTACTGCATTGCAACAAGGAAGACTGATTATTGTTGCGGATGATGAGAATAGAGAGGCAGAAGGTGATTTAGTCGGTCTTTCCAGTAAAGCTACTGCGGAAACCATCAACTTTATGACAAAACATGCCCGGGGGTTAATTTGCGCTCCGGTCTCCGAACAAATTGCCGGGAATTTAAATTTATGGGAAATGACGCAAGAAAATACAGATGAATATCGAACAGCATTTACCATCAGTGTGGACCATAAGGAAACCGCTACAGGGATTTCTGTATTTGAACGGGCAAAAACAATTCAAGAGCTGGCAAATATAGATACCCAAGCTGCTGATTTCAATAGGCCTGGGCACATTTTTCCGTTAATCGCGAAGAATGGCGGTGTGTTGGAACGCAGAGGGCATACGGAAGCAGCCGTGGATTTGGCAAAGCTGGCAGGAGATAGTGAAGCAGCTTATATTTGTGAAATTTTAAAGGAAGACGGAACAATGGCCCGGCTGCAGGATTTAAAACAGCTGGCAGCGGAATGGAATATGCCGATGATAACCGTTGAAGAACTTGCTGATTATTTAACTTATTCCAGGATGCAAGCAAATGCAAAAGTAAAATTACCAACTAAACATGGCGAATTTGATTTGTCTCTTTATCAGGATAGAGAAGGGAAAGACCAGCTTGTATTGTCTATGGGAGACATGAAAGATAATCAAGAACCCGTTTTAGTCCGCGTACATTCAGAATGTTTGACTGGAGATATTTTTGGATCGCATCGCTGTGATTGCGGTGAACAGTTAGAGCAGGCAATGAAAATCATTGCAGCGGAAGGACGCGGTGCGATTCTATATTTAAGGCAAGAAGGAAGAGGAATTGGGCTGCTTAATAAACTGAAAACCTATGAATTGCAGGAGCAAGGAGCAGATACTTATGAAGCGAACGTTACTCTTGGATTTCTGCCAGATGAACGGCATTATGATATCGCTGCATGGTTATTGAAAAAAGAAGGAATCTCAACAATCCGGCTGCTGACAAATAACCCGGATAAAGTGAACGAGCTGCAGCAATATGGTATTGATGTAGCTGAACGGATGCCGATAGAAACAACGGTTTATCATGAAAACAAACATTATTTAAAAGTTAAAAAAGATAAATTTCATCATTTATTATCAGTGGAGGGAGAATAATTATGGCTGTATATGAAGGAATGTTTCAAGGAGAGCAATTAAAAGTAGCTATTACCATTGCAAGGTTTAATGAACTGATCACTTCGAAATTATTGGGAGGTGCTAAAGACATCCTAAAAAGACATGGGGTGAAAGAAGAAGACATCGATGTTTACTGGGTACCGGGTGCATTTGAACTTCCATATATTACAAAACAAGTAGAAAAAACAAAAAAATACGATGGCATTATTACACTCGGAGCAGTGATTCGTGGAGCGACCACACATTATGAGCTGGTTAGTAATGAAGCGGCCAAAGGTATTGCACAAATCGGTCTGCATGCAGACATTCCGGTTATGTTTGGTGTGTTGACAACAGAAACGATTGAACAAGCTTTGGAGAGAGCGGGTACGAAAGCAGGAAATAATGGCGGAGAAGCTGCATTAGGCTTATTAGAAATGATGTCATTAAATAAATTGATGCATGCTTAAATAGGTATGAGAAGAAAGGCTGTCTGTATCACGGGCGGCCTTTCTTAAAGGATAAGGGCATACAATAATGATGTTGTGACTCCATAGATAAATAAATATATTTAATTAAAAATATTTTTGTTGTTTTCATCTCACTTGAGTAGTAAAATGATATAAAAGAAAGGATATGAGGCGAATGAAAAAGAATACCCTTGGTTCCTTGATTTGGCTGCGAATTGCCCGCTTTATGCATCAGAGCAATCTGCTGTCCAATGACTTTCTAAAGCAATTTGATATTACGGTTGCCCAATTTGATGTATTAAACCAGATTTGGTCTTATCAGCCTCTCACGCAAAGTGAACTAGCTTCCCGAGTAACGGTGTCAGAAGGAGGCATTTCACGGATGCTTACACGGCTGGAACAGGACGGATATATTCAACGTAAGCAGGATTGGAAAACGAAATGGATAAGTTTGACTTCAAAGGGAGAAACCAAGATAGAAGAAGTTTTTGAACACCAGCTGGCTTTTCAAACGTCTGTGGTCGATGACTGTTTGACAGAAGAAGAACAGCGGACACTATATACGCTTATGTCAAAGTTGCAGAAGCATACAGAAAACAGATTAAAAAATTAAAACGTTTATTATTTTTTTGATCATGACTTGACTAGTAAACTGATAAAGGAGAGATAATTGATGTATACCATTCCAGGACACCATCATATTTCGATGGTTACTAAAAATGCAAATGAAAATAATAGCTTTTATCGGGATGTTTTAGGCTTGCGTCGGGTGAAAATGACAGTGAACCAAGATGACCCTTCCATGTATCACTTATTTTATGGTGATAAAACAGGCAGCCCGGGTACAGAGTTAACCTTTTTTGAAATCCCGATGGTTGGCAACACATATCGTGGGACCAATGCCATTACTCGAATTGGATTATTGGTTCCGTCAGAAGAGAGCCTGTATTATTGGGAGAAACGTTTTGATACGTATAATGTACTACACGGTGGGATAACCACGTATGCCAATCGCACAGCGATGAAATTTGAAGATCTAGAAGGGCTGCAAATGGTATTGCTTGTTGGAAATGGAGAAAAAATAGATCACTGGGAAACCTGGGAAAAGTCGGAAGTACCTGTGGAACATCAAATCCAAGGTATGGGGTCCATGGAGATAACCGTAAGAAGACTGGATAAGCTGGCGTCCACATTGACAGATATGTTTGGTTACACAGAGGTCAGCCGCAGCGATCGGGAAGCGATTTTTCAATCTGTTCCAGGTCAGGTTTTTGGTGAAATCGTTGTGAAATATTTAGACGGCCCCTCTGAAAGACCAGGCCGCGGCAGTGTTCATCATATAGCGATTCGTGTAAAAAATGAGGAAGAGCTTCCATATTGGGAAGAACAAGTCAAGGAACGCGGATTCCGAACATCTGGGATCGTGGATCGTTTCTACTTTAAAAGCTTATATTTCCGTGAATCCAATGGTATTTTATTTGAAATCGCAACAGATGGTCCGGGATTCACGGTAGATGGAGATATAGAGCATTTAGGAGAAAAACTTGATTTACCACCATTTTTAGAAGAGAAGCGTACTGAAATTGAAGCAAATCTAGCTCCGATTAAATAAAAAAGACAGTAAAAACAGGCAAAGAAGGAAGGTTTCATATGGAACATTCCTTCTTTGCCTGTCCCTCATTTAACAATCGGAATAAGCTCTGTTAAATGGTTAATTTCATATGTTGGCGCTATCCCTGCCGTATTTTCCTTATGGTCAGGGTTAAACCAGCATGTGTCGATTCCATAATTTATTCCGCCTTGCATATCCGAAGTTAAAGAATCTCCAACCATTAATGCGCTTGCTTTATCAGTGAGTCCAAGCTTGGAAAAAGCATCATCAAATATGCGACGGTCCGGTTTTTGAAAACCTGTCTCCTCTGAAATAATTACTGCTTCAAATGTGTTTTGAAGCGGTGAATTTTCTATCTTAGGTAATTGCACATGCTTAAATCCATTTGTGATAATCGCGGAACGCTGTCCAGGAAGCGAATCAAATAATGTGTCAGCACCATCCATTAGATATATTTCTTTGCTTAAATTTTCAAGATAAGCATGGTTAAATGCTGTTCCATCCATAGAAAGGCCATGCTTTTCGAATAATCTTCTAAAGCGTTCGGATCCTAATTTAGTTATCGACAGCTTCCCTTGCTCTAATTCTCCCCAGAGTACCTTGCTGATTTCCCTGTAGCTGGTTCGATAATCAGCTAAACCATTCGACAATCCAAAGGCTTCAAATGTTTTTTGTAAAGCTGCCTGTTCGGATTTGCCAAAATCAAACAAGGTATCATCCATATCAAAAAAGATGACGTCGTATTTCATTGTTTTGTTCCCCCTCTCTCCTTTGAACACGTTGCATATTTATTGTATCAATAATGGAGGAGAGTGACGACGGATTGAAATTTATATAAGAGGTGCAGCTGTTTTAAGCTTCCTTAACAATCAAGGTAGCTTAAAACAGCGATTTCAGCTCTGGTAAAGGTCGCAAATGGAGCTAATAAATGAGATGGGATAAGGATTCTTGTTAGTACACAACCTGCTGCTGCAAATAAAATTGCTGTTTTCATGGAGAATTTTTTCGATACAGCATGTAATTCGTACTTAAAATGAGATCGAGCATCAGGGGCCAAAGATATTTCCCTTTCTGAACGATATACATCGATGAAATCTCCTTTGTTTAATTGAAATCCCTTTCTTCCTATTTAAACAGTTTAATGATACATTGATTCATAATAGAGGTATACAAATGTCTGCTTATAAATAATTGAGAGATGAAGAAAAATGGAAACTATAAGAGAGGGGATGGATAGCCGTGTATAAGCTTGGAGGAACCCTGGGAGTTATTTATATTTTTTCCATTATCATTTGGATCGGGATTGCTGTTGTTTATCAGGGGATACTTTATCCAATGGAAAATCAAGCAGCAGATCAAACAGAATGGATACATAACGCCTTAATATATTATTCCGAACATTCTTGGTATTTTAGTATAGATCATGGAAGTAAAGCAATTCTATTTGTATTTGTTGCGATTTTTCCTGTTTTGTTGTTTACACTGTTTCGGAAGCAAGAAGATGAAAACTCCTCGATACTCAATCTTATCGGAATGTTGTTTGGTGTGGCTTATTTTATTATTAATGCCGCTTCTCTGATGATGCAGGCAATGATAATGAGCTTTGTTATGAATCGGTATACAACAATAGGGAGCGACCGTGAATTTGCTAGACAATTATTTGAATGGGCTGTTCATGGCGGCGGACTTTCAATTAGTCTATACATTATAGCAAATCTCAGCATGGTTATCTGGTTAAGTACACATGGGTATATATTATATGTATACATGCAAAAGAAAAAGTTTTTTTACTTTTCTGTTATGTTATCCATTTTCCTTTTTATTGGAACACTGATCAATTTTATTTCGATGACGATTTATCATACAAATATTAATTTGTTGAATGAAGTGGTGAGCTTTCTTTTTATTTTTTGGATTGCTTATGTTAGTTATCTGTTTTTCAAGATAAATAACAACTCCAATTAAAAAGCTGCCACCCTCATAACATAATTGATGAAAGTGACAGCTTTTTTCTTTGGAAATGCTTTATTTCTTCTTACCTAATTTTCTTTTTTCCTGGCGGCTGAGCCCTGCAGTCAACTGCTCAAACAGATTGTTCCATTTATCTTGATATGATTTATAGATGAACGGATATTTCTTTTTCAATTGCATAATTCCTGCAGCATAGTTCTCTTTGTCGCTTTCAAGCTGCTGTCTGACAGAAATAGGTAATTCTTTAGTGACAGCCATTATTTTGGCAGGTGCTATTTTCCCGGTATAGAACCATTCATAAGCTTTATAGTAAAGTAATTGATGGACATTTTTATCATGAAACAACTTGCGGATATCTTTCTGTAGCTGTGCTTGCTTTTTCGTTTCTTGATGGGCTTGTTTTATATCATCATTTTCTGGTGATTTAAGAGCATCTGCTAAGCTGGTGTAGATTTCAGCCTCTTGAAAAAGTGCCTCTTGATGAAAATACCTATACTGCTCCATCAGTTCATTTTTTAGTTGATTTTGTTCAACATCGTCTGAAATATGCTTGATGTGTTTTTTAAATTTGGATATAACTTTAGATAAGAGAGACCATTTTTCTGTGGTAATAATCAGGTTAATCCAAGACAGATAGAAGGATGTGATTGTTTTTGTATCTTCTTCCCGAGGTTGTGACTGTTCCATCAGCTGCATTGCTTTGTCTGATTGGCCTGTTTGAATATACAAATCTGCCAGGGCTGGCACAAACATGACGGTTTGTTCAGGAAACATTTGAAATAATTGCTCGTAGGTTTCAATAGCTTTATCAAAATAGCTATTATCCCGATATATGCCAGCTTTTAAATTATAAATCATTTGTAATTCCTCATCACTTGCAGCAAGAGGCAGAATCTCTGAAAATACTTTTTCCATCTCGTCTACATCATCATTTAGACTGGCGAGCTTTAATAACTTGAACTTCACTTCTCCGCTGTCAGGTACGAGTTGATTTATTTTTTTATAAAGTTCAAATGCTGTTTGATTATCTTCGTTATCCATTGCTTTTTTTGCATCAATAATTAATTGTTCTGCTTCATTAGGCTGTTTTGTATCGTTCGCTTCGGTTTCTGCTTCCTTTATATGGTGTTGCTCCGCTTTTGCAGGGGCATCCGTTTCCACTTGTTTTGTTTGTGTCTTTTTGTTCTTGTTACTTTTACGCGCCTCATCATAGGCGGCTCTTTTTTCAGGATCTTTTAAAACGTCGTAAGCTTCCTGTATTTTGTTATAGGTTTCTGGATCTGTTTCCAGCGGGTGTTTCTCCAAAGCCTCCAGATACTTTTCTTCGATTCTTGCTTGGCCAATATTTGCTGTTGTGCCAAGAATCTTATAATAGCTTTCGTTCTTTATTGTACTCATATTGATAACTCCTCATTATTTACGGTCAAAAAAGGATAGAGTTTATTACTGTATCCTTGTTGATATAGACTGATTAAATCCTTCTATTTATGTAATAGAAGGAGTCAGTTGTTGTATTTTTAATTTTAAAAGAGAAAAAAGATTCTATTTTTAACAATCTTCATTCTGTAACAATCTATCGTGGTGATACAAGTTAGCTTCTATGTCCGCTTTTCATTGTAGCTGTTCTTTTCAAATCTCGCAAGAACATGGCAGAAAGAGTGTAGATATAGTTTAGATGTTATATATGCTTAGGAGAAGTCACTTTTAGAAAAACCTGTTCTATTTTTAATCGTTTTACGGAATGGAAGCTTGTGTTTGTTAGAGGAACCAGCAGAGAGTGTAAAACTTATATTGTAAGTTATTTTTATCTATGAACAATAAAAATGCCGGTTTTTACCGGCAAAATGTGCTTAAGGTGAAGAGAGAAAGAAGGATAAGTTGTATAAGCGTAAATACGAAAAAAAGTTAAAAAGATAACCTAATAAAGGCGGTAACCACAATAAGAGTTAGAACAATATTTAAGATCGTAAGCAGCTTACATTGCAATTCTCTTTTTTGAGAATTAGCACCTGGTTGAAGTGATTTTGTTTTTACTCTTGTAATAAATGTGAAGACTACTCCAATAATATTACCAATAAATAGTTGTGATATTGCCATACACATTAGATAAGACGGAAGGGCTGTATATTGGTTTTGTTCTTTTAGTTTCCATAGTATATAAGCCCAAATGAGACATATCATGACAGATAATAAAAGAATGGAATTTAATGGATCGCTATAAAGGAAATCATAATAGTTGTTATTGGTTTGACTCATTGAAAACATAACATAGCCTAGATAGGCAAAAGGAAGAAGAAGATAGAAAGTGATTAAAGAATTGATATATCTTTTTGGGTGTTGGACAGCGTGTTGATTTCTCAATGTGTAAATACCTCCTGTTATGAGTGAACAAAGGAAGGAGGATTCGTGCTCCTCCCTTCGTTAGTAAACTAAATGATAATTTTCATTTATTCAGTAGAGTCTTGTTGATTCAATAATGCTTCAAATTCTTCTCTGACGTTTGGAACGGAAAGTCCCACAATAATTTGAATAGCATTATTATTTTTTACCAGACCCATACCTCCTGCCTCTTTAAAAAAGGCATCATCTTCTACAAGGGAAGGGTCTTTTACGTTTAGTCTTAAACGGGTAGCACAGTTGGTGACAGATTCAATATTTTCTGCACCGCCCAGACCTTCTAAAAACAACATTGCCTTTTCTTTGTTTTCAGATGCCTTCGGTTTTGAACCATCATCCTCTGTTTCATTCTTTTTCTCTTTATAATCTTTTTTAGTATATAATTTGACATTTCCTGTCTCTTCTCGTCCAGGTGTCTGCAATTTCATCTTTAAAATAAGGTACTTAAAGACATAGTAATAGATAAAGACAAAAGCAATACCTATTATAAATTGAATAACGTAAGTATCCCAATGATTTCCAAATAGTGGAATCCAGTTTCTGGCAGCACTGTTAATCAGACCGCTGCTAAAATCTCCGCTGACCCCAAATTGGTACATAACAACGGCCATAACTGCCCCTAATAGAGAATAAACCACAAAGAGAACAGGAGCTATGAAAAGGAATGTGAATTCAATTGGTTCGGTTATTCCTGCGACAACAGCTGTTATGGTTGCTGGAACGACTAGTGCTAATACTTTTTTCCGATTCTCTGGTTTTGCCGTTTTATAAAAGGCAAAGGCAATGCCTGGAGGAGCAAACATTTTCACACATCCATATAGAGAAAAACCTCCGGCAGGAAATAAGGTTTTTAATGATTCTTGTGACTGGGCAAATTCAGATAGGTTATTTAACCAGTTCACCTGAATTCCTTCGCTGACAATTGCAGGTCCTAACATAAAAGGTGCATAGACGAAATGATGTAATCCTGTTGGAATTAATATTCGGACAAGGAAGCTATACACAAAAATGCCAACTGACCCAGAACTGATAAAGAATGTTTGTAAAGAATTTATTCCATTTTGCACCATTGGCCATATCAAGCATGTCAGAAAAGCCAAAGGTAAAGTGACAATAAAACCTAAGATTACCACATAAGCTGAACCTTGGAAAATTCCGAGCCATTCCGGAAGCTTTTTATCAAAATATCTATTGTGAAGCCATACGACTAAAGCGGCTATTGCGATAGATCCAATGATACTGGTGTCTAATGTTTTAATTCCTGCAATTAATGTAAGGCCTGTTGTTTCACTGGCTTCTGGATCAGCAGAAAAATCAACCCCAAATGAACCTCCAAAATATTGTAAAATAGAGGATATAAAGTAATTAAAGGTTAAGTAGATGACCAAAGATTCCATGACTGCTCGGGCATGTGCTTTTTTGGCCAACCCAATGGGAAGACCGATGACAAATAATAGTTCCATTTGTCGGAATACTGTCCAAGCCCCTGAAGCGACAATATCCCATAATTGAAACCATAGTGTATCTTCGTTAGCCAATGACCCCATGATAAGAGGGTTCTGAAACACGGAAGCTAATGCAACCATGATACCGGCAAATGCAAATAACAGTACAGGAGTAAACATGGCCCCTCCGAACCGTTGAATTTTTTGTAACATCTAAAATTCCTCCTCTTATTGTTTTAAGCGTTTTCAAAGATGTTAAAAGGAAAGGCTAGTAATCTGATTCTTTTCACATATAGAAATAGAAACAACGATTCTGTATGGCCTATGAAAGAAAGGCTCCAAACAGTGGTTATTTGATACTTTGTTTGGAGCCCGCTAATGAATACATGGAAATTAACCAGCCATTAATGCAGTGTTGGCCAATAATCTTTATTTGCTTCAATGAGTTCATCTAAAAGATCTTTTGCAATATCCGCACTAGGAATTGTTTTACTCAGGGCGAATGCCTGATATAATTTTTGCTTAGAGCCTTCTGTGTAAGCTTCTACCGCTAATTTTTCAACAGCTACTTGTTGCTCCATTAATCCTTTTTGGAATGTCGGTACTGACCCGATAGATAATGGTTCTGCTCCTTTAGAACCTACCAGACAAGGGATTTCAACCATTGCAGTAGCGTCGAAGTTACTGATTGCTCCATTATTTTCAACCATAATAAGCATACGTTCATGCGTATTGTAGCTTAATGCACAGGCCAAGTCGACAATATAAGTAGCATGTGCTCCAATCTCTAATGCTGTTTCTTTTGCAGTTCCTTTTTCCACAATTTTGCGGCATTCTCCAAATACACGTTTTTCTCTGCCATCAATCACTTCATTTGCTCGTGTACGATTGGCATCTGCAATCTCTACTTCTGTATTTGGGAATAAATAATATTTTAAATACGTATTCGGTATGGTATTCGGGTCAAGCTCATAAACAAATTTTGCCATATCATACGTATGAAGCCAGCTGGGGTCTGAATTTCTTGTTTCTTTTCCGATAGCATTCAGATTGAATCCATTTTCAGCCATATAGGATTTTATTTGTGGCAATAAATCGTTTCCATCTTTATCCTGTACATCTGTATACCAGCCGAAGTGATTCAGGCCATAGTAACGGATTGTTAAATCTTTTCTCGAATCTAAGCCGACCATTTTAGCCATGCGGTCTTCCAAACCAATGGGATGATCACAAATATTTAATACTCTAGATTCCGGTCTTAGTTCTCTGCAAGCTTCTGCAACAATAGAAGCCGGATTGGAATAATTCAACATCCATGCGTTCGGGGAATACATCTCCATATAGTCAATGATCTCAACAACCCCTTTAATGGAGCGTAACCCGTATGCAATACCGCCTGGACCGCATGTTTCCTGGCCAATGACATTATATTTTAATGGAAGTTTCTCATCTTTTTCTCGCATTTCGTATTTACCGACACGAATATGTGCCATTACAAAATCTACATCTGTAAAACCAATCTCAGGGTTATCTGTTGCTACAAATTGAATATGAGGTGCCTGCTCCTTAATAATAATCTCACAGGCTTTTGCAATCGTACTCTGCCTTTCTGAATCATTATCATATAGTTTTAACTGTCTGATAGGGAATTTATCCAGATTGTCCAAAAGCATTAACACGATCTCTGGTGTATAGGTACTTCCGCCGCCAGCAATTACAATTGAATGTTGTTTTGTCATTACTACCATCTCCAAGTTTTGTATTTGATGCTAGAATAATTTATAACACAGGGATTTTTGATAAAACAATGGCATTTCAGGGTTTAGGTTCGTGTTTAACAGTTTGATATAAATTTCATTAGATGAAAAATATTTACTTGAGATTGGGAAATGAAAATGCTTTCTACAAACTAGTTCATTTTGGTATAATGAAACAATGTATCATTTTCTAAGGAAAGTACCTTTTAGCGAAAAAGTATCAATATAGAAGCTTTATATTTATGGAGGAATTTTTAGATGGCTGAAAATTTGAGTAAGCAAATTAATCAAAACTATCATCAATTAAGTGAAAATGATAAGTTCGTTTTAAACTATATACTTCAAAATAAAGAAATTTGCCAATATATGAATGTCGCTGAGTTAGCACAAAGAAGTATGTCTTCTCCTGCTTCGATTGTTCGATTGTCAAAAAAAATAGGTTATTCTGGTTTTAGTGAGTTAAAATATCAGATTAAAAACGAGATAGATGAGGAAAGTCAGATTCATTTTGATACAACTACTTATTTAGATGAATTACAAAATGATATTAATATAACAGTTAAATTGTTTAAACAGACAGACCTGACAGAACAATTCGAGCTAATCAATGACTCGAATAATATATATGCATATGCAACAGGTACTGCACAAAAAAATATGTTAGATGAGTTAAATAGATATATGCTGTCTATTAATAAAAATTTAATCGTCATCCCAAGTTATAGTGAATTGGAAATGGTAACTAGTACCGCTTCAAATATTGATTTACTGATTATCGTATCCTTAAGCGGAGATACGAATGATTTGGAACATCCACTGCGGATGTTGAAACTGAAAAATATCCCCACTTTGTCAATTACGGATATAAAAAATAATAAATTAGCTAATTATTCTCCTGATAATTTGTATTATCATCCAACAGGGATAGCGAAGAAAGGCAATATCTCCAAATTATCTTTTGTAACATTGAACGTCCTAATGGATCTCTTTTTTCAGGAATATGTTTCCTATGTATCCAAAAAGGAATCATAGTTTCTAGGTGAAATGATAAAAAGTATGAAAGAAGCACAAGGAGTTACTTTATGGAAACTGTTGAATCAGAATTAAAAACAAATGGCATGTTCTTCACACCATTGCTTCAGAAGAACAGTTATAAACAAGAAGAAATAAACGTGATGCAGCGCACTGTTTCGAAGCTATTAAAAAAGTCGACTACATCCAAAAAGCCGGGAATGCTTTTAGGGCATATCCAATCTGGAAAGACACGATCCTTTCTAGGTTCAATCGGGTTAGGGTTGGATAATGGTTTTGATGTGGCCATTATTTTAACCAAAAATTCAAATGCACTAGTCAAGCAGACGTTTGAAAGATTAGAAAGTGAATTTACGGAGTGTATGGAAGAAGATGCATTAGCGGTTTATGACATTATGAAAATGCCGGCAAAGCTGCGTAAATTTGAATTAAAGAAAAAGCTAGTATTTGTTTTGAAAAAAGAGAAGAAAAATATGCATCGGTTAGAAAATCTCTTATTTGAAATGTATCCTGACTTGACCGCAAGAAAAATTTTATTTGTTGATGATGAAGCAGATTTTGCTTCTGTTGCCTATGACAATGTGAAGGATAAGAATATCGTTGATTTAAAAGTTATCGCCGGTCAAATTGATCAGATTCGAGCACGGCTGGAACATGCAGCTTATCTGCAGGTAACAGCAACACCTTATTCTTTGTACCTTCAGCCAGATGATATGACCATTCATGAGCATAAAGCATTTCAGCCGAAGCGCCCTGCTTTTACAGAACTAGTGCCGGTCCATGATAAATATGTCGGCGGGGAAATGTACTTTGAAAAATCCAAAGAAGAGGGGCATATGGCGAGTCACCTTTATCATGAAATCCAAGAGGAAGAACTTGAAATCTTAAGGAAAAGTGATAAACGTAAGGTGAAAGCGAACCATCTGCTTACAGGGGAACGATATGAAGGAATTCGCAGTGCACTGATTCATTTTATGGTAGGCAGTAAGATCCGTAATACCCAGCAGCAAAAAGAGGGGCAGCGCCTTGAAAAATATGCTTTTATTATGCACACCATTACCACCAAATCTGCGCATCAATGGCAAGAAGAGGTTATGCTTCAGATGGAGGAACAGCTGCGAAATGCAATGGAGAAAGAAGATCCTATTTTTGATCAGCTAATTCGTACGGCGTATCAGGGTTTTGTGCGCTCACAAAGGACAGATATGTATTTTCCTGCGTTTGATGAAGTACTTTCTAGTGTGCGAGATGCTTTGACGGAGGAAGAGCTGTTAATTGAAATTGTAAACTCCGAGCAGGATGTCGATTATTTATTAGATAAGTCAGGGGAGTTGAAATTACGGACACCTCTGAACTTTTTTATTGGCGGACAAATCCTTGATCGGGGGATTACGATAAAAAACTTAATTGGCTTTTACTATGGCAGGAATCCGCAAAAATTCCAGCAGGATACCGTTTTACAGCATTCGCGAATGTATGGAGCCCGCCCGCTTGCTGACATTGCAGTTACCCGTTTGTATACAACCAGACGAATCTATGATGTCATGGAGCAGATGCATGAATTTGATACCGAACTGCGCCGGGCTTTTGAATCTGGAGCGAACAGCAGCGAAGTGACCTTTATTCAAAAGGACAGTGATAATACGATTTTGCCATGCAATCCCAATAAAATCTTATTATCAAGCGTTCATATGTTAAAACCGGGAAAACGAATGTTACCGTTTGGTTTTCAAACAATTGCGAAGAGCTATCTGGAGCGGGAAATGAAAAAGATCGATAAGCATGTAGTAACAATGAAGCAAACAGCAAAGGTAGTACATCCCAAGGATGCCCGCTGTTTTCTGGTTGAAAAGGAGAAAGTCCAAGAGCTATTCGAAATGATTTATCAAACCTATACGTTTAAAGAAGGCTACGAGTGGGACTTAGAAACGTATAGTGCTGTGATGAATTATTTATCCGAAGAAACAGACACGAATCGAAAAGGGCATGTTTGGATTGTTTTACGCGAGGATCGTCATATGGCACGCATTCGTAAAAGTACAGGCCGTTTTGAAGACGCGCCGGATACAAAGCAGGATGAACTAAAAATAGCACGGAACCTAGCTCGGGTTGTTCCATCATTGATTTTGATTCGACAGAATGGAGCAGAAGAGCAGGGCTGGCGCGGCGGGGCTTTCTATTGGCCGGTGCTGGTTGCGCCTGAAGAGACGAAAACGACAGTGTTTGCTGGTAAAGGGGTTAAGGAGAGGGATGAATAACGTTTTTATAAATTCTTACGTAAACTTTTTTATATAGAATAAAGCCGATGTTATTCGAGAGATGAACAGCATCGGCTTTATTTCTACGCTACTTTGAGATCGGTTTCAATTTGATCAGCTTTATTTTGTTTTGCTTTCCAAAAGAACCATACAGTAAAGGCGGTGGTTAGAATAATTCCTCCGATGTGGGATACATTCATTGGAAGACTGAAACCGATTTGTGCATTTAAAATGTAGACAAATACCATATCAGTAATAAAAAGTGCCGGAATAAGAGAAATCCAGTATTGTTTTCCCTTAACGAGCAAATACATCGTCGCTATCCAAAGTGCTAAAGCTGCAGTTGTCTGATTCGCCCAAGAGAAATAACGCCACAAAATATTAAAGTCAATTTGAGTTAAAATGATAGAAATAACAAACAAAGGAATGGCAATAGCTAAACGATTTGTCCATTTTTTCTGACCAAAATGAATATAATCGGCAATAACGGAACGTGCTGCGCGGAACGCTGTATCCCCAGAAGTAATAGGTAGAACGATAACGGCTAGTACCGCGATTGTTCCGCCGATTGCACCAAGCAGTCGTATCGATACATCATTGACAACAGCGGAAGGCGTGCCTGCATTAATCATATTGTTCAGCGTATTTCCATCAAAGAGACTCATGGAAGCAGCTGCCCAAATCATGGCAATAACAGCTTCAGCTATCATCATTCCGTAAAAAATGTAACGGCCTTGTGATTCATTTTTTACGGTTCGAGAAATAATAGGTGACTGCGTTGCATGGAATCCAGATAACGCACCACATGTAATCGTTAGAAATAATATAGGAAAAATAGCAACTTCATCTGGGTGCATATTTTTCAATGATAGTTCAGGAATAGATGAACCGTAACCGGAAGTGAACATCATAATGCCGACTCCGATTGTACCAATGATAAGAATAAAACCTAGAATAGGATATATTTTGCCGATAATCTTATCAATAGGCAGAATGGTGGATAAAAAGAAATAAAGAAAAATAATGCCAATGATAATCCATAATGCAATCTGACCGTCGACCAAAACATGAAGTAACGAACCGGATGTAGTGGCAAAAACGGTTCCTACTAATAGAAGCAATAGCAGTGCAAAAGCATTTACAACATGCTTGGAAAACTTCCCTAAAAACCTGCCCGCAAGTTCTGGTATATGTGCCCCTTTGTTTCGAATAGAAATCATACCAGTTAAATAGTCATGCACGCCGCCTGCAAAAATAGCCCCTACAACAATCCAAATAAATGCAACCGGCCCAAAAAGTGCGCCCATAATCGGTCCGAAAATAGGTCCAGTTCCAGCGATATTAAGCAGTTGAATCATTGCATTATTTTGTTTTTTCATAGGAACGAAATCCACGCCATCCTCGTTGGCGTACGCTGGTGTTTTACGTGAATTATCTTTTCCAAATACTTTTTCGACAAATTTACCATAAGTGAAGTACCCAATAACTAATAGAATAATAGATATGAAAAAGGTAATCATGTTGTATTCCTCCTGCGATGTAATTACATAATTTGAAAACGTTTCCAAAAATATTGTAACATATAGTGCAGTATCTGTCACATTTTGTATATATTTGTCAAAGTTATTGATTCTGTTCCCGTTGTTGATGTACATTATTGAAAAACGGAAACAAAGTATTCTTCACTTATTAAAAAAGATAATCTGTCGATTTCCAGTCCAGCTGTTAATAGGTATTCATTGGTTTGATAATTGCAAAGGGTAATAATATCTTTTTCTAATCTATGCGGGAATGAGTAAACATAAATGGAAGGGAATTTCATCTGTTTCATGTTGTTCCTCTTTTTCAGATATTCGTCCTTCCGTATTTTTTAATTCATAAGTATACTGGTAAACAAAGAGGTGATTGACATGAATTTTGTTTTTGATGTAGACGGAACGATTTGTTTTGATGGAAAAACAATTGATGCATCTATTGTACAAGCGTTTGAGGAGATAAAAAATGCAGGACATGAAGTGATTTTCGCGTCCGCAAGACCAATTCGCGATTTACTACCGGTCTTGCCGAAGCCGCTTCAACAAGAAAAATTGGTTGGAGGAAACGGGGCATATACTTCAAAGAATGGAAAGATTGATGTTATCCATTTTCAAGATAGTTTGCGTACACAGCTCATAACACTGGTGGAAGATAATCAAGTTACGTATTTGGCAGATAGTGATTGGGATTATGCATTTACTGGAGAGAAGACACACCCTATTTATAAAAACATTAATCAAACCTCAGCACAAAATCGCGAGCTGCGAAGCCTGCATAAGCTATGCAAACTTGTTTTGTTTCAACCTCCACAGCGTGTAACAGATGAGCTTTCCACCTTGCCTGTAAACATAACCTATTACAAAGGGGAAAATGCGATCGATATCAGTCCAATTGGAATCAATAAAGTAAGAGGACTGCATCATTTACAGGTGCAGGAATTTATTGCGTTTGGTAATGACAGTAATGACCAATGTCTATTTGAAAATGCTTTGCACGGCATCTGTGTCGGTGAACATGAAGTGGAACAATATGCATCTGTATCGGTAAAGAAGGAAAATGTTGCAGCGATGATAGGCAGCGTATTGCGAAAATATGAAAATCAGGAAATACAAGGTATAAATACCATGTATCACGTGAAGTAACGGGTAAGAAGCAATCAATGGAGTAAAATATAATGAAAAATTAGCGATGATAAGCTTTTTGTTCTTATATATTGCTGCCCCTTTCATAATTAATTCTTCTTGTACATATGCTGAAGCAAGGAGGATGATAGGGTGAGTAAAACAGATGAACCGATCAAAAGAATGGCTAATTTGCGACCATCACATGCGGGATTTGCTGCGTATTATAAGGGGTTATTAAGCAGAAACCATCATTTAATCAAGGGAAGCCGCAAAAATAAATCTTATAAGCATTTCTTTCAGGAGGTTCAGAAGGATAACTCTTACCATGCTACATAGAATTTGGTTTATGTTTATGGAAAAACAATGCTTTTTCATCCGTTTGGTATACTTATATCAAGCGGTTTTTTCATTGATTTAGAAGCTTTTATTCCATATTTATTAGAAACGGGGTTCTGTTTTTTGTGAATAACCAAGGAAAAGATAACGCGATAAAGATGGATTCCCTTTTTATCCTGCTCTAAACAATGCTACAATAATAAAATGTAGTTTATTCTGTAGGCGAGAAAGGTATTCATAAATATAAAGAGACAACAAGTGATATAAACGATATGTAACAGCTGTCTTTAGTAAAAAGGTACAAAGATATAGATATGTTTGAGATAGATAAGCAGGAGGAAGTTGGAATGGTACGGACAAAACAAGATGTGGAACGGTTGGAAGCAGAGCTGAACCGGATTCACAAAAGTATTGATATCAACTCAGAGGAGTTATTTAATGATCGTATTAAAGGAATTTGGGAGAGGCTGAAAACAAGCTCAGGAAAGGCACAATTAAAAAATATGCCTTTGGACACCATCTTAACAGTGCAAAATCGGCTTCCTGTAAACAGCTTGATGGATAATGGATTGAAAACAATGCATGATATGGCAGATTATACAGTACAAGATTTGATACAGTTGGATGAGGTAGATGAAGATACGGCAAATCAAATTCATTCGGCTGTCACTGAGATAAAAACATCTGTGTATGAAGAAGCAACTCCTCGTGTAAATCCGGATGATATTTCAGATGAAGATTTTCATTTGCTGGAATCGATTTATAAAAAATGGCATCTGTTGAAGATTCTTGAAAACATGCAGGAGAAATTTCAGGAGTATTATAATGAAGCCAAACCTGATATTGAAATGGCTAAGAAACAGAAAGGCTTTTTCGGCGGTTTATTCCAGTCGAAAGAGGAGAAGGAAAAAATTCGGTCTGCTTTTGCCAATTTAAATAATAGCAAGCACCAGAAGGAATTAGATGCAATCAAGCAAAAATTAGATTATATGCTTGATTTTGAAGTAAGTAAAGAAGAACTTAAGCGACATTTTGAAACAGAAAACGCCTTTTATTATACAGAAATTGAAAAAGCAACCGATTTTGATACGGAGAATGTTTCTGAAAGTTTACCGTCAGAAGTTGTAGAAGCAGTCGATAAGCAACCGCTTGATACGGATGGACTGCATATTACATTAAGAAATTATCAAATATTTGGTGCGAAGTATGCCTTGCTTTATAAAAAAACACTGCTGGGTGATGAGATGGGATTAGGAAAGACTGTTCAAGCACTTGCTATTCTCAACCATCTCAGACAAAATCACCAGGGACATGCTGTTATTATTTGCCCGCTCAGCGTGATTGCGCACTGGAAAAGAGAGATGGAACAGCGATCTGATTTACAGGCATTTATCTTTCACGGAAGCAATCGGGAGGAACAATTTCAAACGTGGCGAGAAGATACTGGTATTTTAATAACTACGTTTGAATTGGCTGGAAGTCTGCCGTTGGAAGGCAGTCATCATTTTGATGCGTTGATTGTGGATGAGGCGCATTATGTGAAGAATCCGAATACAAAGCGTTCGCAAAATGTGTATCATTTGGCAGATAGAGCGGAGTATGTCTTATTTATGAGCGGAACGCCACTCGAGAATACAGTAGAAGAAATGATGCAGTTGGTTTCTGTCCTGCAGCCGGGAATTGCGGAGAATTTATCAGAGGAGATGCTGTTGCGTAAACCGCAAGCATTCCGTGAAGCCATTGCTCCGGTTTATTTAAGGAGAAATCGAAAGGATGTATTACACGAGCTTCCGGATTTGGAAATTATTCCAGAATGGGTTCGTTTTGGTGAAGAAGAGGAGAAATTCTATCAGCAGGCAGTAAAAGAGGAGCAAGTGATGGCAATGCGCCGTGCAGGCTGGCAGGGCGGTACTCCAGGTGAATCACCGAAACTTGAGAAGCTGCTTGAAATCTGTGAGAATGCCAAGGAAAACGGACATAAAGTGCTGGTATACTCTTATTTTAAAGAAGTGATTCAGACAGTCAGTAAAAATTTAGAAGAGGGAACTTACCGGACTATGACAGGAGATGTCCCGCATCATAAAAGACAGGAAATGATTGATGCTTTTACAGCGGATGAAGCAGGTTCTGTTTTGATCAGTCAGATTACTGCCGGCGGTGTCGGGGTAAATATCCAGGCAGCGAATGTTGTCATTTTATGTGAACCACAGTGGAAGCCGACAATGGAGGAACAGGCTATCAGCCGTGCTTATCGAATGGGACAATCCAGGAATGTGGTTGTGTATCGTTTACTGACGGAGGATAGTATCGATGTGGCAATGCTGGAAATGTTAGGAGAAAAAGCGAATCTCTTTCATTTATTCTCCAAAGAGTCGGATACAGCATCCCGTATTTTGGATGAGCAGGAGCAAGAAGAGGAAGAAGCGTCTATTCAGAAAAAAGTATTGGAATTGGAGAAAGAACGGTATATGGATACGGTGCGTTAAAAAGACTTTAAAGCTGTATTCATGGAAGAATGGTTATGTGGATTAAGGTGATGTTTTAGGAAGTAACATGTTTCACCTGCAAGGGCACCGGGAAAACCTTTTATAACTGGAAAGGGAGGCATTTCATGACGTCATTTAAAGAAAGAGCCAGATATGCCCGTTTTAAAAAGGTTCTGGGATTTATTCTAGTCATGCCTATTATTGCTGTACTTGGATTCTTAGATGTGATACCCGTGTCCAATGCGGTTTCATGGTTAGCGTTAGCGGCTTTTATTGTGAGTCTGATTGTTTTCTTTGTTTCATTCAAAGGAAAGAAACCGCAAGTTTAGAGGAAAGTCAGGAAAAAGTTTCGTGTAGTGGTTCTTGTGAGAGAAAAGAGAGCATGGTCTGTGACGATGCTCTTTTTTTATGGGGAAGTAGTATTCGTTTTTTCGAAGCAGGAGTGAAAATACTATACTTGTTTTATTTCATAATAATTGCTAAAATAAATACAATTTAAAAGAAAGGGAGTGCTCTATTGTTTACAGTCCCCGTTGTACTAGAAGAAAAAGCAGATTACATGAAACATGATCGGCTGACGAAAAAGCTGATACAAACGTTTTTTGAAGAATTTATCGAAGGATTTTTCCCCGACCTTCACCCCTACATTGATTTCTCCAACGTCACATTCCTTGAACAGGAAGTCTACCTGGACTACATCGAAGGCTCCAAAAAGGAAATTGACGTGCTTGCCGAAGTGAAGTTGCATCACGAGGATAAAATTCTCCATATTCACACCGAAGCACAATCCACCCATGAAGCAAATTTCCCTGAAAGAATGTTTTTCTACTTTGCTTACCTCTATGCAAAACACCGCAAACCAATTCAACCTATCGCCGTTTTGAGTTATAATAGGAATCAAGAAGAACCGACCCAATTCAAAGTCGATACACCTACCCAAGAAGTACTTCAATTTAACTTTTTACAATTACAATTAAGAAAGAAAAACTGGAAAGAATATATTCAATCAGACAATCCGGCCGCAGCCGCATTGCTTAGTCAGATGGGCTATGAAGAACATGAGCGTGTTCAGGTAAAGTTGGAATTTCTGCGCATGATTACCCGGATGAAAATCAATCCGGCCCAAATGGAGTTTCTATATGGTTATTTCGAGACTTATCTAAAATTAAACAAAGAGGAGGAGGAACAGATGATGGAGAAAATGGAAAACTTGCCAGAAGAGGAAAAAGAGATGGTCATGCAGCTGCCGAATTCTTATTTTGAAAGAGGAGTAGAGAGAGGGAAGCAAGAGGGGATAGAAGAAGGGATAGAAAAAGGAATAGAAAAGGGGATAAAAAAGCGGAACCGGGAGTTAGCTTTGAAACTGATAACAAGAGGTATGTCAACCAGTGACATTGTAGAGATTACAGACTTAAGCGAAGCAGAAATTAAAAAGCTTGCTAGTGAATAAACAAATAAAATAGGTTATCTGTTTCCATAAACAAACAAAGTGAGCTGGTTTCATTGTAAATTGGCTCACTTTGTTTATAGGAAGCAATACTTATTGCGAGACTTATTTAACACTAAACAAAGAGGAGGAACAAATGATGAAGAAAATGGAAAACTTGCCGGAAAAGTAATTTCATATCAGTAACCTAAAAAGGGGAGCGGTTATGAATCTGCCCCCTTATCTTATCACATGAAAGTTATGATTGAATCCAAATATACAGATAAAAGAAAACATAACTTAGTAAAAGAATGCTGACAAATAGAATCGTTTGCCACCTAGCAAAAAGAAAAGCAGCACTCGTATCGCCAAAAGGAGTTTGTTTCCAAATAGAAAATAGAACATCTCCGAAAATATATACAGCATTGAAAAATAAAGATCCGCCAATAATAAAGTTTGCAAAAGCATGGTTAAAAATAAAGAAGAGGCTCGCTGCCAGACTGAAAAAAATAACCGTTTGAAAAATAAAGCCGCCCATTATGTATAAAAAAGACCATTTACCATGCGGATCATATTTAAAATAGCTCTCTATATAATTCCCATCTTTGTCATTCGGCGCCACCCATTGTTTATCCTTCCCTTTCAACGCAACATGAGGGGGATATTCAAAAAGTTTTATCCGGATATTGTCTTTATGGATTCCTACAATAAAACGACCGGCAAGGTAATGCCCCAATTCATGAAACCAAACATGTAAGAGAAGGAGAAGGTATCCAAAGATAATCCAAGATACGACCTGCATGAATTTATGAACCTCCCTCCCGTTAAAACCAGATTATAAACCTATTCCCTTATTCTATACCTGGAAAACTGTTTACTCATCCCACCAACTCGTCTCCATATCAATCAGCCAATGATTCTTTAGCATCAAAGCACGCTCAATTGCTGCAATCGTTGAGGCAACCAAAAGCGTTGTATTAAACCAGGCAGATAGCATGATTGGCGATTCAAAAGAACCCCACCTTTCTTCAATAAAAGGGATATGCGAAATGAGAGAAGCAAGCTGCGGAAGTCCTAATATTACAGAAATCAATAAAATAATAATAGCAACTTTGCCAATGATGGAACTGATGGCAGGGAATTTGGCATCAAAGCGCATCCGTAACCCTTCCGCTGAACAGCGATCTGGAGATAGGACAAGCTCCTGTTCATCTTCTGTTACATAATGCATGCGTTTCATTCCGTATGTTGTTGTTGCTGCTTCAATAACTCCTCCGGGAACTGGGAAAAGAGCTGGGTTAGAAGCTTTGGCATGGTGTTTGCCATCACGATACAAATGTATTTCTTCATTCTCATCAAAGTAATTTACATGAACCGTATAAACATGCATATCCCCATCCTCTTCCCGAAGCTTGATATAGAAAAGAGAACGGTGAACGATTTCGTAAAAGCGAAAGGGCTTTAATGCATGACCGTCGCCGTCTTTGACTTTTTTTATTGCTTTTTGTCTGCGCTTGTTTTTTAAAAACGGAACCATTCTATCCTACCTCCGAATAATATTCTTTATTTGTTATACGAAACAACTTTAAAAAAGGTTTCTTATAATGAATCAAACAAAGTCGCCCTATTTTTGTATGAAAACGTGTTTTCTGGCTCATAACTAAAAGATAGGAAAACAGAAAGGGTGCGGAGGATGGATTTCATTCAGCAGATTGAAGACTTGAAACAAAAAAATAAAGATTTACAAATGAAATCCATCGTCATGCATGGAGTGCCTTATGATGTGATTGGTTTTGAGAGCTTGGTGGATTTTTCAGCAACATGGGAAGTAATAGAGACGGTAGTTCGTAATGAAGACAATAAATCGCGAGAGGAAAAGGGCCTTAACTCCCAAAACACACCATGGAAAAAAATAGAGTTCAGCAAACAAATTCAGGCCCTATATGAAGGGAAAGTAGTTATTTGGAATCGAGCTGATGAAGTTTCATTAATTGTGGATCCCGTCTCCCAGCCGCTTTACCGCAACATAGAGGTCCCTGTTAATGAATCGATTATCTATGGAGCCAAGGATGCATTTACGGAGAATAGCCAACAAAATATAGGTCTGATGCGTAGTAAATATCAATCCAAAGATGTGGAAGTTTCGACCACGCAGCATGGTAAGAGAAATCGCCGTTTTTCGTTTCTTGTTTTAAAAGGAACGACAGATGAAAAAATGGTGGAAATGATCAAAAAGAAAATTGAGGACTATCCAAACGAGATTAAACAGGTGAAAGACGTTAACGTTGCTTTTGGTTTTTCTAAATTTTCCTTGATAACCCGAATCTCCTCCATAGAGCTTCCAGAAAGTGCTATGGAATATATTGAACAGGGGAAAGTTGTCTTTTTTATGGATGGTTATCCATTTGCGCTGGTCTTGTTTAATACCGTTTTTGATGTATTCAAGCAGCCGAGCGATAGTAATTATTTAAGTGCATTTGTCTATTCCTTATATATCTTGCGTATTATCGGAATTATGATTGCTATATTACTTCCGGGCTTATATGTCGCACTGATTACCATTAATCCGGAAATGTTAAAAGTGCAGCTGGCCTTGTCTATCACAGAAAGTCGTCAATTTGTTCCTTACCCTGCCTTTGTGGAAATTATCATTATGCTGCTTTTGATTGAATTAATTACAGAAGCCGCTGTTCGTCTGCCGCTGTCGATATCCAATACGATTGGCATTGTCGGAGGTATTATTTTAGGACAGGCGATTGTGGAAGCCAGTCTTGTCAGCGGCGTATTAATTATTATCATTGCGGCCACGACGATTGCCAATGGCATTGTTGTTAATTTTGAAAACGGGATTACCCTGCGTCTGATGAAGTATATTATTGTTCTGTTTTCGGCTATGTTCGGTATTCTTGGGCATGTTATCGGTCTGTTGATTTTATGTTCCTATATTGCACGTATTACGAGTTTCGATGTTCCTTATGTCCGTTGGAAAAAGGAAGGGATTCAGAGTGAAAGTCAATAATTTATTAATTGTTATCTTTTATTTAATCACAAATATTGGGGTGATGTTCCTGCTATATCCCACCCTTATCCTGGATACAGTAGACAATGGGCATTGGTTGATTGTTTTGATTCATGGATTTTCTCATATTGCTCTTTTTGGTGTGTTATTGCTTGGTGTATCCAAATTGGAAGAACCCAATATTTTGCGAAGTTTGCCGGAAAATCGCTGGGTAGTGTCCCTTATTTTCCTTCTGCCCCTCGGGCTTTTTATCATTGGAACCGTGATTGTTTCTATTCGCACTTATGCAGAATTTACTACCGTATTATTTTTAAATCAGACGCCAATGTTTTATGTCATGGTTATCTTTATTACAACGGCTGCTTATATTGCTCTTGGTTCGATGGAAAGTATTTTTCGGGCAACCTTTTTAATAGCAGTTACTTCTTCTTACGTTATTTTAATAATTTTTATATTATCCTTTTTCAATGCAGAATGGTATAACTTTTTCCCTGCAAAGGTGAGTAATGTAGATTTTTTATTTGAAATGCCTTTTATTACAGGGTTTTTAATCTTGTCTCCAACTTTTCTATTTATCGCTTTTTTGCCGAAAAGAAAAAAACTCAATTATAAAACGGTCTTTTGGTTTTCGTGGCTTCTCATTCCATTAATATTTATGGCTGCTTATTCTCCAATGCTGGTGTTTGGAAATGAAATCGCACGGAATTTCACTTTTCCTTATATCGAAATGTTAGCTACTGTCGATATTGAGTGGTCTATCTTTGAAACACTGACCAGCTTATTTGGATTGAGTCTGCTTATCTATGCAACGTTATTTTTAGGGATGTTATTACATATTTTGCGAATGGTCTATCAAAGTATGTTTCAGACAGGCAAGCTTCATGCATCGATTGCACTGGTTATCATGGTCATTTTGATCACGATGGCAGCGAATATGATTTCCACTTGGGAACAGGTACAGTCACATATCATTTGGATTATACCGCTTCGTTTTTACGCCTTTATCAGTCTGCTGATTTTCATTTTCTGGATAGGAAGAAGGAAAAAACATGAAACGTAATCACTGGACCAAGATAATCATTTCTTTCATATTACTTGTATTATTAAGCGGATGCTGGGATTCCAGAGATATTAATTATCGCTCCACGCCTGTTCTAATGGGCGTAACCAAAGAAGAAGACTTATTCCATGTGTTTTTGGTTATTCCTGTATCGGTGGTGTCTGAGCAGAGGAATTTGGCTAAGGTCGATGGCAAGGGAGCTACGATTGTGGATGCTATCGAACAACTTAAGAAAAAAATTGAAACGACGATTGATTTAGAACATATCGCTTTTATTGTATTGGATGAAAAACTTGGCGAGGAAGGAATTGAACGAATCACAAATACTTTTATACGGATGCGTGATATGCCGGCAACACCGACAGTAGCATTTACAACCGAAGAAATGGAAACTTATATTGATCAGATGATCAGCACATTTCAAAAAGTAGGTGTACCGATATTTGGATTTTTGGAGAAACAGACCGGCTGGGAAATTTATGATCCGGAAGTCAGCCTTTGGGAGGTATACAGAGGAATCCATTCTTTCACCTCGGATATTGCTATACCAATTATCAAATCAAATGAAAATTTGGAAATGGATTACTCTGGTGCGTCCGTTTTAAAAAATGGAAAAGCTGTTACGACACTGAACTCTTTAGAAGTCTTGCTGATGAATTTGTTAAATAATGAAGAAAATGTGATTAAAACATTTATAACAATTGATGAAACAACCGATGTAGAGCTTGTGGAAAGAGATGTGGAATATGATTACACACATCATGGAGATGAGATTGATTTAACCATCCAGCTGGAATTTGTGATGATTGTTGCTGAAGCAGAGGATCATTTAAACGATGAAGCTATTCAGAAGAAGTTTGAAGAAAAAGTGGAAAAAGATACGCTAAAGCTGGTAAAAAAACTGCAGGATAAACATGCAGATGTTCTTGGAATCAGCAATCGAATTCGCAAAAACTATACCCATGAAGAGTTGAAACGGTTTCTGGATGAAATATATCCGAACATTAATGTGAATGTAGAAGTGGATGCAGTCATTGAAAATAACGGTAAACTGCGAAATTTAAATAATGATGATTTTGAAGACTGGGATAAGCAGAATCAGGAATAATTGGTAAAGAAGACTTCAGGTATCGGTAATACGGTAGCTGAAGTTTTTAGTTGTTTGATTCTCTTACCAACAGGGGCATTGTTTTTGATATAATGCCATGTATTCTTTTTTGACGGGAAGGATGATGGTGTTTAAAATCCTGGTTCTTTTTGCGGCACTGTATATTCTGTTAATTCCTGCGTTTTATTGGCTGCTGACCTGGATATCGAAAAGAGATGGAGATGATGCTCGATGGTATCTCCGGTTATTTGGGGCTTTCTTTTTCTCGTTGATTGTAGCCGTCGTTATTATGCTGCTTGTATTTGTCTTTTTTGGATCTGTAACCATTGCCCAAAGCGTTTTAGGATTTGAAATAGATGGGGGTATGCTGTTTTACATAATTGTTGTGGTTATCGCATATGCTTTTTTATTCGATAACATGATTGCTCTCATTGCTGCCTATTTGTTTCGGACCAGCTTGTTTATTGTGACAGCAATGGCTATAATCCGCTTTATTATATTTTACATGATTGGAATCTTTTTTGAACTGTCTCAACAGACGAATACGATGTTAGCAATTGTTTTAATCGGTTTGTTTCTTATTATGGATATATTGGAATTTCGAGAAAAGAAGAAAGAATCTTAAAGGTATTATGTTTATTTTTCCAGCTCTCGAAAGTAATTATTTGTGAGATATGATAAAATTAATGTATATCGATCTTGGAGGGATAGTCATGTTTGGAAAGCTTTTTAAAAAGAAAGAAAATCAAGAAATAGAATTATATGCACCGGTAGATGGAGAAGTGATCCCTTTGGAAGAAGTACCTGATCCGGTATTTTCTGAAAAAATGATGGGAGACGGTATTGCGATAAAACCATCTGGCGGAAATATTGTATCTCCAGTAGACGGAGAGATAGTACAAGCATTTCCGACAAAACATGCTGTAGGAATTAAGGCTGGAAACGGAGCGGAAATTTTAATTCATATTGGTTTGGAAACCGTTTCATTGGATGGAGAAGGCTTCACAATGCATGTAAAAGAAGGAGATAAAGTGAAAAAAGGGGACGCACTTGTTGATGTGGATTTGGCAGTAGTAGGTGAAAAAGCTGCAAGTACTGTCACCCCGGTACTTATTACCAATATGAATGATATGGAAGCGCTCCAAAAACCAGAAATTCAGCAAGTCAGCGCAAGTGAAGATGTTGTTATTACAGTGAAATAAAATAGCAAGTTAACCAATAAAAAGAGTTCCTGTCTCTAAGATAAGGAACTCTTTTTATATGGTAGCAAGCAAATATGTCAAAAAACAGATGCACACCTTAATGCCACACGCATACGATGAAAAAGTAGTACATTTACCTAATTCTATACCATGCATGGAAGGTTATCCGCTGGATACAGCTTCCATGAAAAGAGGTGAAACATTTGTCTAATTCGTTCAATTCGAATCAGCCAATGGGGTATTATAATCAACAACAGTCTGCCAATAATGCTCCTCAGCAATACATGGGAAATATGGGGAATAACGCGCAAGAACAACAGGTTCTGACTGCTATCCAACCTGTCGTTCATCATGGAATGCGGGAAGCGCAGCATTTAGGGTTTCCACATGCCTTGCGGGAAGCGACAGCTATTGCTTATTTGATGGGGCAGGGGCAAGATTTTTATACTGCTTGGAGAACAGTGGAATCCTGGTGGCGGCCGCAGACGCCTTCACAGCCGGGAACGTTTTAATAGTTCTACAAATAGAGAAGCTGTTTAATTACTAGCTTGAAAGCTGCTGGAAAACTTCCGGCAGCTTATTTTAAGTATACAGGAGACATTATTTCTATTTTTACTGATGTAGCTGCCCGCGCTGTGTTTAAATAAGCCGCGAAAAATCATTATCAGCCTATCTTTTGTTTGCATATAGTATTAACGACTAATTTGAGGGAGGCTTTTTCATTGTCACAATATCTTTATGCAATAGAACGATGGTGTGAAGAGATGATGCAAACATATCGTGAAGCAATCGAATCTCTTCGCGAAGGTATCTATAGAGATGCAATAGGCGAATGGGAGAAGGACTTGGTTCAATTTCAAAAAGAGCTTGCAAATAACCAGGTGACAGATGAGCAGGAAGTTTATCAGCGCGCTGAAAGTTTATACACAAGATTTCATCACTATTTGGAACAGCCTATAGATGGAGAAAGAGCAGAAGGAAATCGCGAGAGAGTTGTTCCGATTGGCGGACATACACTTCCGCCGCTTCCATACAATTATGATGCTTTAGAGCCTTATATTGACCGACGTATTATGGAATTACATCATGATAAGCATCATCAGAGTTATGTAGATGGTTTAAATAAAGCGGAACTTGAAATGCAGCAAGCCCGCTGGGACAATAATTATGATTTGATCAAGCATTGGGAAAGGGAAGCAGCGTTTAATGGTGCTGGACATTATCTGCACACGATATTTTGGAAGGTAATGAGTCCGGATGGAGGCGGTGAACCTACCGGAGATTTAATGCATGAAATCGAGCAATCCTTTGGCAGTTATGATCAATTTAAAGCGCATTTTACGGAAGCGGCAAATAACGTAGAGGGCGGTGGCTGGGCTATCTTAGTATGGTCGCCGAGGGCAAGACGTCTGGAGATTCTGCAGGCGGAGAAGCATCAAAACTTAAGTCAATGGGATGTTGTGCCACTTCTTGTTCTTGATGTATGGGAGCATGCTTACTACCTGCAATATGAGAATGTAAAAGAAGATTATGTAGACAATTGGTGGAACATTGTTAATTGGCCAGAGGTGGAGAATCGTTATAATAAGGCAAGACAATTGAAGTGGCAGCCTTTTTAATAGCCTTTTAAAAATGTTTAAATTTAAGTAAATGCAAAATTTTCTTAAAAATCGAACCTTTTAGCACTATTTATGAAGGGAAACCCTCCTAGTAGATATAAAACGAAACTTCACGCAGGGGGAATTTTTGTTCTACTTCCGCTGCGTGGAAGTAGAGTGATTCAGGGAGTTAGCGGCTGTTATCTTCCGCTTAAATAAATTTAATTTCATGCTTTATTTCGAGACGGGAGTTTTACGGACGATTCTCTGTGACAAAATGAGGGGGGATTAAAGTTATATGAAGAAGCATTATATAAAAAAAGAGGAGAGGGAATCATATGCCAGAAATACGATGATTTAGTGTAATCATTTCTATCCATTATCGAAAAATAAAAGCTGATACAAGTAATTTTTTACTTGTATCAGCTTCTTTTTCCAGGATAGAGGTCATCATTTCTTGTATTTTTGTCTCGTTTTCTTTTAACGATGCTGTTTTTTTACAATATGTTTAGTTTGTTTTAAAATAGAACCAACAAGAACGGAAAGAGAAGAACTATTTTAAGTGTTTTATTAGGGCAGTAAATAGTCATGAAGGTGGGTAGTATAGATGAAACCGATTAAATATTCGGCTCAGGAA
The DNA here is from genome assembly GCF_042675985.1 of Oceanobacillus locisalsi. Lineage (NCBI taxonomy): Bacteria > Bacillati > Bacillota > Bacilli > Caryophanales > Bacillaceae > Oceanobacillus > Oceanobacillus locisalsi. The sequence continues at coordinate 9,290 of NZ_JBHTKK010000023.1, read as the reverse complement.
TCAGATACACTTTATGCGATAAAAGCGTGGCTGCCAAAGAATGTGGAAGTTATTGCTATCGGCAGACTGGGACAGTTTCGCTTTCCAAAAGGCTATTATGTTTATGTAGGAAGCGCCAAGCGGAATATTTGTGCACGGGTCGACAGGCACCTTCAGATAGATAAAAAGAAACGCTGGCATATCGATTATTTACGTCCTTATCTGCAAATTCAAGCTGTGCAAACGTATCCTGGCGCAGAAGGAGAATGTGCTCTGTTTGAGAGGCTGAATCAGGAAAATTCTGGAACCATGTCGGTGAAAGGGTTCGGGTCATCGGATTGCAGGTGTTTTTCACATTTGTTTTATTCAGAAGAGGAAGTGCTGTTAGATTAGCAATAGTAACGTACGAAAATACACTGCCATCAGGCAATCTATTCGGCAGTGAGGATGGATGAAAAATATGATAATAGATTAAAAGAATTCGCAGGTTATAAACACACTTCCAATATTATTCGTGTCGCTGATCACACGTTAGAAATAGTATGAAAATCATCAGAAAAGGGGGGAGATACAATGGGTAAAAGCAAAACAAAAGCAACCTGGGCGGAAGCGAAAAAACGTTGTCGTCTCAATCAGCAGGACATACAGATGGCAAAGGAACTCGGTATGACACCTAAAAGTTTAATCAAAAATATTCCAGCTCCTAAAGAGCAATGGAAAGCACCGGTAAAGGTTTGGGTTCGAGACTTATACGAAGGTAAGTTTGGAGAGGTGTTGAAGTAAAATGGAAGCTAAAAGATTATCTGAGGCCGATATTTTAGCGATTTTACGGGGAGCGGATGAACTGATTGCACAAGGCGGACGTTCCTTGCTTGCGAAAATTTTAAAAGGATCACGGGAGAAAAAAGTATTAGAGCTGGGATTGGATGACTGTCCGGTATATGGGTGTTTTAAAGGTGTTAAGCTAGAAGAGGTACTGGAGAAGATTGACTGGATGTTTGATCATGATTTTCTAGATATTGAATATAGCGGGAAATTGCCGATGATTGTTTTTACAGAACGTGGCTGGTATATTGAAAGGGACAAACGGGCTGATGAATTTTTGCGTGAATGGGATAAATGGATAGCGGAAGACAGGTCGGCCCCTGATATGACTTATTTAAAAGATCGCAACCGAAAGATGATATTCTTAATTTTGGAAAAGGCACGAGAATCGCAAAACAAACAGTATATTCCTTATTTGGAGGCATGGAAGCAAATCGATTACAGAAAAGTAAGAGAGCGGATTACCTCGGTTATCCAGTCATTGGAAACAGGAGAAACACCGGACTTTCAAGCGATACAAGAAAGAGAAGTCATGTTGAAAGAAGCCTTGCAGGGAGACGCGCCTCAAGACCTTTATATTAAATGTTGGGAATGCGGAAATAGATTTCTTTTTTCCATAGGAGAGCAGCAGTTTTATAGAAAGATGGGTTTTCATGATCCGAAAAGATGTCCTGAATGCCGGATGGAACGGGAAATGAGTGACTTTTTGGATTTTTAACAGGCCATTGGAGAGTTAAATAGATTGAAACTACTGGCCTGCCCTTTAAAGTGGACAGGCTAGTATTTGTTTAGAAATCTTTTCTCGGCAAAGTTTGATTTAAATCTTTACTGTAAAATAGAGCAGTAAAAGCCTTGTAAAATGGCTCAAAACGTTGATTTTTTAACTGTTCTTTACTTCCTTCTCCTGTCCAACTGTCTGTTATTTTTGTTCCCGGTCTCGGATTGTGTTCTCTGTAGCTTCTACGCAAGGGCAGGTTCCATTTTTCAAGTGGTCTGGACTGTATGAATATCGGAAGCATTTTTACACCAAAGCCTGTTAAAGTAATCGATTGGGGAAAAGTATTTAAAGTTATTCCCTGATTATGGTAAGAGCAAGACCAGATACCCAGCCAGTCCAAAAAAAGCGGAAATTCATTCCAATGGGAAATAAGATTTGTCATCAACTGTTGTTCGTCAAATTGTAATGTATGTGTGTCATTGTGCAACAGTTTCTGAAAAATATCCGGCAGCATGAGATGGACATGAAGCTCATTATCAGGAATTAGTTCTTCCCAGTCAAGATCTACCCAAAATGTTTCCAATAGCAGGAAGTACTGTTCAGCACGTGTAAACTGGGTATAGGTCGACCATCTTTCTGTGACATATAAGTAATTTTCCTTTGTATTTAGTGATTTTTTCTCAATGAGATGACTTTTTAAGGCCAGCAGATAAAGGAAATGAATATACGGATAATGTGCTTTCTGGGTGTTTCTGGATGTGTATTGTTTTTGGAAAGACATTATTTTGTTTAATTCCGCTAAAGATTTACTGGGAATGGACGTGTCTTTAGGTGTTAGCAGAATAGTATTTTTGGAAATATGGTCCATAAATTGATTGAAATCGTGTATTATCTTGCTGGGGAATGTCTTCCTTCGTGAAGGCTGGTCGATAAAAGTGTTCTTTACAGATTTTTGATTTTCAGACTCCATATTAAGAAACATATCTAAAGTAAGCTGGTCTTGTTCCATCTTTATTTCCTTCCTCCCATTCCCGTTTTTTGGATTATTTTTCTGTGAGAATAAAATGGTATTCATTTATTTATTATACATAGTACTTGCATGAATGTTCAACGATTTTTTATGGTAAAGGAAGTATAAAAATAAGCTGATACAGACTGTTTCAAATCTGCATCAGCTTATTTTTAACGTTCTCTTCTTGCAAAATCCACAAAGCGGAACTTATCCGGACGATGTCTGGATTCGGTATATTGAAATAAGGTGGCATCATCTAAATAAACATAGTTTTTAATCACTACGACATTATAAAATCCTTCTAAATCCAATAGTTCTCGATCTTCCTCTGTCGGCTCCTCCACAATAATTTCTTTTTTGGCAAAGCTGATAATAAGACCTAATTCGTTTTCGAGATAGTTATAAATAGACGTTTTAGCAATATCTTCAGAAATATATGGAACGATTTTTAGGCTTACATAATCCTTGTCCAAAATGATACGTTGCCCGGAAAAGGAACGGGCCCGGATAATTTCCCAGACCTCCTGGTTGTTTTCCAAGTCTAATTGGTCACAGATATAATCGCTAGCATTGATCTTGGTGCATCGATGTACCGTTGTAATTGGTTTTTCTCCCATTTTATCAGCTAATTCTTTAAAACTGACCAAACCGGAAACGGGAAAATCGAATTTGTTCTGTGCAATAACCGTGGAGCCTTTTCCACGAATCTTCTGGATATATCCGTTTTGAGCAAGCAAATTGAGTGCTTTCCGAATCGTTTCCCGTGAGGTATGATATTGCCCGGCTAATTCATTTTCTGAGGGAAGAAATTCGTCTGCTTTGAATGTTTCTTTTTCTATTTTTTGAACCATTTCCTGATAAATGAGGACATATTTATTTCGCATCGCAACTAACTCCAGTTATTTCGTTTGATAGTAAACAACAGACTCATACGGTCGCAGTAAAATGGCATCCGAAGCAATAGCTGGAGAATCTGCGTAATTAGACAATAAGATCTCGCTATTTGTAAATGCACGATGAATCGATTCCGGCACATCCAACGTTGCTTCTTTTGCGTAAAAATTGTTTACTACGAATAGTTTTGTATCCTCATTTTCTCTTATATACGCAAAAATTGCAAAGTCCTCTGGTGAAATCAGTTGATATTTTCCATCTGTGATCACTTGATAATCCTTTCGAAGCTGAATCAGTTGCTGGTAATGATAAAAAATGGATGTTTTATCAGCAATCGCAGCTGCTGCATTGATTTCTTTATAATTATCCGGGAGACTAATCCAAGGAGTTCCTTGTGTAAACCCGGCATTGGCTGTAGAATTCCATTGCATTGGCGTCCGTGCGTTATCACGGGATTTTTCCTGAAGAATTTCAATAATTTCTTGATCGGACAGACCTTCTTCTTTTTTATTATGATACATATTCAGTGACTCGACGTCCCGATATTGAGAAATGTCCTCAAAACCGGGGTTAGTCATACCGATTTCTTCGCCCTGATAAATATAAGGCGTTCCCTGCATTAAGTGAATCGTTGTTGCCAGCATTTTTGCCGATTCTTTATGATAAATTGTATCGTCGCCGAAGCGGGATACGATACGCGGCTGATCATGGTTACACCAGAAAAGCGCATTCCAGCCGCCGCCTGCTTGCATGCCGGTCTGCCAGTCAGATAATAGCTGCTTAAGATAAAGAAAATCAAATGGCGCTTTTGTCCACTTTACTCCGTTCGGATAGTCGACCTTTAAGTGGTGGAAGTTGAATGTCATATCCAGCTCTTCTCGTTCTGGATTTGTATACTTGATACAATCTTCCATGGAAGTAGAAGACATTTCTCCGACGGTCATCGTTTTCCTTCCTTTAAAAACGTGTTGATTCATTTCATGGAGAAATTCATGTACCCGTGGACCATCTGTGTAGAATTTTCGTCCATCTCCTGGTGGAATACTGCCGTCATCGTCTGGGAAACGCTGATCTTTGGAAATGAGGTTAATAACATCTAGACGAAAACCATCGACCCCTTTATCCAGCCAAAAGTTCATCATTTGATAGACATCATCACGGACTTTTTCATTTTCCCAATTCAGGTCAGCCTGGGTAACATCAAAGAGATGCAGATAGTAAGCGTCGGTGGTCTCATCATATTCCCACGCATTGCCGCCGAATTTGGATTCCCAGTTAGTCGGCGGATTATCTGGCTCGCCATCTTTCCAGATATAATAGTTTCGATAAGGATTGTCCGTTGCTTTTTTCGACTCCTGGAACCATGTATGTTCCGTGGATGTATGGTTGACAACGATATCCATAATCACTTTTAGGTTCAGCTGATGTGCTTTTTCAAGCATTGTTTCAAAGTCTTCTATCGTTCCGTAGTTTGGTTGAATAGCATAATAATCAGCAATATCATAGCCATTATCTTTTTGGGGAGAAACATAAATAGGGGTAAGCCATATTACGTCGACTCCCAGTTCTTTTAAATAATCCAGTTTTTCGGTAATTCCGTTGATATCTCCCATGCCGTTACCAGTTGTATCATTAAAACTTTTGGGATAGATTTGATAAACAACGGATTTTTGCCACCATTTTTCTTGCATAATCAACCTCCTAAATATCACTATGTTCTTTCTATATGAAGAAGATAAAGGAGGGAGTCCCTCCTTGTCTTATTTTTTACCTAAGCGTTTGTACGCATCTGCGCCCATTTTTGTTTTGGATAAAATGATTGTTAAGAAGAACGGAATAACAATCGCCACTACCATGGCTACGGCGAACATCAGCATATGCGGTAATTGGATAGATAAAATTCCAGGTATACCACCGACGCCAATGGAATTTGCCATAACACCAGATCCGACAGATATTACTGCTGCCACGGCAGAGCCTGCCATACCGGCAAAAAGCGGGAACAGGTATCGTAAGTTCACCCCGAAAAGTGCTGGTTCGGTAACCCCCAGGTAACAGGATATAGCTGCAGGGATGGTTACTTGTTGCTCTTTCTTATCTTTTCGGTTCAGATAAATCATCGCAACAACCGCAGAACCTTGGGCGATGTTAGATAAGGCAATCATTGGCCATAGATTGGTTCCGTTAAATTCGCTCATTAACTGCAGGTCAATGGCATTTGTCATATGATGCAATCCTGTAATAACGAGCGGTGCGTATGCAAATCCAAATACTGCTGCAAATAGCCAGCCTAACGCAGATGTTAATCCATCATAAACGACATTGGAAATCCATGTACCGATTGTCCAGCCGATAGGACCTAATATCACATGGGCAATAATGACGGTTGGCAGCAATGCAAAGAAAGGTACAAAAATCATCGATACCACTTGTGGAATAATTTTCCGCAAGCCAATTTCTAAATAGGCTAGCACAAAACCTGCTAAAATGGCCGGGATAACTTGAGCTTGATAGCCAATCATTTCAATTTGGAAAAATCCGAAGTCCCATATCGGTATTTCGGATGTTTCTACGACGTCATATGCGTTTAAAAGCTGCGGCGAAATTAATGTAAGACCTAAAATAATGCCGAGTACTTGGGTGGTTCCCATCTTCCTGGAGATAGACCAGGTAAGTGCAACAGGAAGAAAATGAAAGATCGCTTCCGCAATCAGCCAGAGAAAATCATATAATCCTGTCCAAAATTGCGAGGAGTCTGCTAAAGTCATGGTTCCATTTTCCAGCATTTCAATATCCCCGATAACGTTTCGGAAACCGAGAATCAGCCCTCCGACAACCAGTGCAGGAATAATTGGTGTGAATATATCTGCTAAATGAGAGACTAAACGCTGTAAGATATTCATATTTTGTTTCGCAGCTTCTTTGGCATCTTCTTTAGATGTATCCCCAACATCAGCTAAGCGTGTAAATTCATTATAAAAGGAAGCGACTTCATTTCCGATAATAACCTGAAATTGTCCAGCTTGTGTGAAGGTTCCTTTGACCATATCGATAGCTTCTATAGCCTCGACATCTGCCTTCTCCGGGTCATTTAAAACAAATCGCATTCTGGTAGCACAGTGTGTGACAACAGAGATATTTTCACTTCCACCGACTTTTTCCAGTAACTTTTCTGCGTCTTTCGTAAATTTACTCAATGGCTTACCTCCTTTTTCATACCTTGTATATACAAGTGTTAACGTTTTCAGTTTAGCTTGTATATACAGGTTTGTCAATAAGCAGTTTTTGCGTGTTTTTGAAATGAATAGTTATCGCTAAGTTGATGTGCATCATCGTTTGCTTCCAGAGACTAAAAAACCCCTTAATTTTCGGTTATTAAGGAGTTTTTGCTGTTCATTTATTTTAAATATGCTTTGTAAATCGCTTTATACGTATCAATCATTTCCAAGTAGTTTTCAATGGATACATATTCATCTTTTTGATGTGGTAAATCGGAAACGCCGGGGCCATAGATGACGAGATCGAACGAATTGTCAGCTTTCGTAAAGGCCGCAGCATCTGTCGTTGGTGAAATCCCTGTTACAGGTAATTCTTGATCGGAAATCGTTTGGATAGCTTGAATCAGTTCAGAATCGGATGCGGCATCTACTGGGTAAATATCATTATCAATCTTTAATTCTAAGTTAAAGCCTTCTTTTTTGTTTAACGCTTCAACAATATGCTGCAACAATGCTTCCACTTTGCTGTTGTCAAATTCAGGGATGGTGCGAATGTTGCCTTGTAATGTTGTGCTGGCAGGAATACTGTTAATCTGATCTCCGCCATGGATGATGGTAATAGCATGTGCGGTTTCACCTAATATTTCATTGCTGTATTTGTTCGTGATTGCTTGCATTTCCGCATTCGCACGTGCCACAAATGCATTGATATTCGAAATCGAGTTGATTCCTTCTTGAGGCATGGAACTGTGGGCTGATTTACCTCGAGATACAACGGTATAGTTCATAGAGCCTTTATGCGTGTAAATCAATGCAGGCCCGGTTGGTTCGCCAATAATCAAACCATTCAGATCATCTGCATAACCTTCCTTCGTTAATTGTTCGGAACCTAATTCACCAACTTCCTCGCCAACCGTTCCCATAAATTTCAATGTGCCGTTGATATCAGCGTTTTCTTCCTTTACTTCAATCATAGCGATTGCTAAAGCTGTCAGACCGGATTTCATATCTGTAGAACCTCGACCATACAATTTATCACCATCGATCTCAGCTGAGAAAGGCGGAAATGTCCATTCGTTTTCATTACCAGCTGCTACAACATCTTCGTGCCCGCTGATACCTAATACTTTACCGTCACCTTTTTTATAAGTCGCGACCAAGTTTTCCCGGCCTTCACTATATTTTACTTTCTCGGATTCAATTCCATATTTTTGAAATAGATCGGATAAATAATCAGCTACTTGGGACTCATTATCATTGACGGATTTGATTTTTATGATATCTTGTAAAATGTTAATGCGTTCTTCTTTATGCAATGTATGATTCTCCTTTATTTATATATAAGGCTTCACGTTTCAAATCGGAACCCGTAAATAGCTAGGGCTATCACTTATAACATACCCTCATAAGAAAAAAAGTAATCGAAGAAAATGAATCAAATTCATCCAGGTATCTCGGACGATATCTATACTTTATGCGCAATAAAAGTTATCAGAGAAGGGTCATTATCTTGACCATAACCGATTTCATAATCAATATTGCCGAATCCCATCTTTTCTAATAAAAGTTCTAATTCTTTCCTTCCATACCAGTGAAGAATGAAATGAGAGATTTCGGTTTTCTCAACAGCTCCTTTATGCACGAGCTCATATTTATGAATATAAGACACTTTTTGCTCTAACCAATCGATGTCTTTGCTTGTATTTGTAAATAATATTCCGGAATCCGCTGTTAATGGATAATGGCTGATATCTATATCTCCTGTTTTAAAGTCGATTGGCAACAGAGTGTCAAAAATAAATTGTCCGTCTTCTTCCAGATGTTGATACACATTTTGAAGAAAGGCATGAATTTGATTTCTGGGAAGCAGACCAAAACTCCCTGTCGGCATAATAACGGTGTGATATTTCCGGTCTAAATTTAGCTGTGTTATATCTTGTTGTAATAAATTAGTATGTACCTGATGTTCACGCATATTAACTTTACATTGTTCCAACATCTCAGGTGAGATATCTACACCATCGACAGCTATTCCTTTTTTTAAAAAAGGAATCAGCATTCTTCCAGTACCAACACCAGCTTCCAGTACAGAACCCTCTCGATTTTTCAACTTCTCATCATAATATTCTATATCACCGTTCATGGAGTGCCCGACCGGTTTCGTCATTTCATATAATTTCGTACTTAATTCCCCGTACTCTTTAAACATGCCAATTCCTCTATTCTATTTAGATTTAAATTTTAACAGGTATCATACATGATGCAGTTGTGAATGATCTATTTCCATTCTATAATAAAATGAATGAATAATCTAAAATAAACGGAGTCAGCATAACTTGCATACACCATGATTTAATCAATGTTAGATTATTTTTTACTTATACTTCAATAGTAGGGCGGTCATTCATTTAGGGAATAGAAAGAAGGTACTCCATTGCAAAAAAACATAAAGAAAATACATATTATCGGCGGTGCCGGGAGCGGGAAAACGTATGTAGCAAAGATTTTATCGGATAGACTAGTGCAGAACGGCTGAATTCACTCCTCCTTCCATGTTATTCTTGACTTGTAAAAAATAACCAAGGGGATGAATGGAAATGGTTAAGCAAGCTGTCGAGATAAAACTAAGTGAAAAACAACATAA